>CALXRV010000023.1 GCA_944390945.1 uncultured Clostridia bacterium | reverse complement strand
AGATGATCTGGGGCCTGATGATCGTTTACCTTTCCATTGAAAAGGGCCTGCCATACCGCCCCTCTACGGCATTGTATCCCGTGCTGGGCAACAAAATTTTCTCCACCAAAGGCACGGCCATCGATGTGATGTGCCTGGTTGCGCAGTTGTTCGCCACCATCACCTGCATGGGCATTGCGGCGATTCAGGTTGCGGCATCCAGCAGCTTCATTTTCCCCGGTCTGAATGCCTCCAGCCTGAGCACGCAGATCGTCATCACCATCATCTGCAGCGTGTTCTTTATCTTTACCTCTGCTTCCGGCATGAAAAAAGGCATTTCCTATCTTTCTGATATCAATACCTACATCTACATCGTATTGCTCTTATTCCTTTTCCTGGCCGGCCCTACCGTTCGCCTGCTGGAAGGCGTGCTCGGTTCGCTTGGCATGTGCCTGGATATCCTCCCCATCAGCTGGCTGAACCTGGATATGCTGGGAACCAACGGCGGCTTTGGCAACAACAATACGGCCTATTACTGGGTCTGGTCTCTGGCCTTTGGCCCGCTCACCGGCAGCTTCTATGCCAAATCCTGCATCGGACGCAGTTACCGGCAGTTCATCCTGGGCATCATGGGCGGCTCCTTCATCTTCCTGCTCTTCTGGTTTGTCGCCTGGGGCGGCAGCGCCATCTATATGCAGGATCAGCTGGGCATTGACATCTGGGGCGGCATCGCGGCTGCCGGCGGGCTGGAAGCTTCCAACTGGGTCCTGCTGAGCAATCTGCCGCTGGCAAAGATCACCGTTCCGCTGGCCTCGTTCTGCGCGCTGGTTGGCTTTGTCACCATGACGCAGTCGATCAACAACTCGCTGGCTTCCTGCACGACCAAAATGAGCCGCCGGCTGGACCCGCCGATGTCGATGATCATTCTCTGGGGTTCCATCATGTGCATCGTCACCGTGATCCTGCTGGGCGCGGTCGCGCGCGCCGGCCTTTCCGCCCTGCAGTCTGCTACCGTGGCTTTCGCCATCATCATCATGGTCATCACCCTATTTGTTGTCGTGGGCTATTTCAAGATCGCCTATGGGCAGATGGACAAGGTGCTGGCTGAAACAGAACAGGGCAAACGCACTTACGAACTGGTTGCGCAGCAGGAAGGCTCCTGCGAAGATTAATTTTTCCCGGTATTCGCGCAGGGCTCCCCTGGGGTTCTGGGCAGCAAAGCCTTCCGACCTGTGCGGAAGGCTTTGCCCTTAGCTTCGCGCAGCGGCTGAATTAGCGGAAAGGAGGTAGCTCCTTGAAAAAATTCACCATCGGCGATATCAGCAAAAGCACCGGCGCCTCAAAGGAAACTCTGCGCTTTTATGATAAAATCGGCCTGCTAAAGCCGGCACTGGTAGACCCGGAGAATCATTACCGCTATTATACCCTGAACCAGTTCTGGCAAATGGACGTGATCCAGGTCTGCCGGGGGTTGGATATCCCTTTGCCCACCGTGGCCCGCATTCTGGACGCACAGGACGATGATGCTGTGTTGGATCTGCTGCGCGAACACCAAAAGGACGCCATAGCCAAAAGCGAGTATTTCAAACGTATTGCAGAGGAGATCGACTGGTATTCCGCCCAGCGCGAACGGATGAGCGCCGAATACGACAGCGAACGGGTAACCGTGCAGGAATTCCCTGCGCGGCAGGTATTGATGGCCAAAAATGAAAAGGCGGAAGAGCTGTATCATCTGACCATGCAGGAGCTGTGCCGCACCGCTCTTGAGCGGCCCAATCTCTTCTGCCGCCATTTCGGTTTTCTTCCGAACCCGCAGCTGCTGCAGAGCGGTCGTTTCCATAAAACCTGCGAATATCTTTACTTTGATCAAGCGGTCACCAAAACCATCCGCCCGGAATATCTCACCACGCTGCCGGCAGGCAGATACGCCTGCTGCGTGGCGCAGGTTACCTGGGGTCAGGAACAGACCCTGGATATTGGACCGCTGCTGCATTGGTGTGAAGAACAAAACATTGCCATGGAATATGTGATTGCGGATGAAATCGGCTGGCATTTATTTGACTATATCAACAATCAATATCTTTGCGAGATCAAAGTGCTGCTGCCGGAAGAGACGCCGTTGCCATGAATTTCATATTTTCTTTTCCCTTATGTTTTCTTTTTTTACGACAAAATGTGAAGACATAAAACCGCATTATACACGGCATGATTATTTTCCTCTGCCGATGAAATTTATTTTTATTTTTTACTTTATAGGAAAATATTTTGGTATTTTATGAAAAATATGCTTGAAATTTTCCCATTTTGTGCTATGATGGATTTATTCGTAAACTCAACCTGCCCGAGCTGACGGATCATGCTGCGCAGGAAAGCAATAAAAAGGAGGGTACCCATGAACGAACGGATCAGCAAACTGAAGAAGGAACTGATGACAGTGAAGCCCGGCCTCAGCGCCGAGCGCATCGTCCTGGCCACCGAGGCGTATCAGAAATACGCCGGAGAACCCATCTACCTGCACCGCGCCCATGTTCTGGCCTATGTGCTGGATCATAAGGCAATCGTCATCCGCGAGGGCGAACTGCTGGTGGGCAGCATGACGGAAAAAATGCGCGCCGCCATCGTTTTCCCGGAATATGCTTCTTCTTTGCAGTGGCTGCGGAAAGAGATCCCGCAGATGAGCACCAGGAAAAGCGACCCCATGGAGATGACCAAGGAAGAAGAGCAGCAGATCCTGGACTGCCTCGACTTCTGGGATGGCAAAGCCACCGAAGACCTGGTGATGGATTTCCTGCCGCAGCATCTGAAAGACTGCGAAAAGGCGGGCGTTTATAAATCCGGCGCCAAGGGCATCACCACCTCTGCCATCACCCCGGACTATAAATATCTGTTTTCCCGCGGCTTCAACGGCCTGATTCAGGACTGCAAGGACAATATTGCCCGGGCTTATGCAGCTGGCATTACCGTAGACAACATGCCCCGCATCAACTATTGGAAAGCCACCATCATCGCGCTGGAAGCCGTGATCCGCTATTCCGCCCGCTATGCGGAGGAAGCCGAACGCCAGGCTGCGATCTGCACGGATGAAACCCGTAAAGCAGAACTGCTGGAGATCGCCCGTATCTGCCGCAAGGTTCCCGCCAACCCGCCGGAAACGCTCCACGAAGCGTTGCAGTTCCAGTGGATGACGCAGCTGATGAACAATATCGAGGGCAATTCGTATTCTTCTTCCCTGGGCCGTCTGGATCAGAACATGATCGAATATTACCGCAGCGACCTGGCCGCAGGCCGGACCAGCCGGGAAAAGGCATTGGAGCTGATCTCCTGCCTGTTCATCAAATCCTGCACGGTATTTTACATGAACGACGAATATTACAGCCAGGCAGACGCCGGCTACCCCACCTGGCAGATCCTGATGATCGGCGGCGTGGACGCGGAAGGCAAGGATTGCTGCAATGAGCTGACCGACCTGATCCTGGACGTGGCTTCGGATCTGCGCATTGCGCAGCCGGTTGCCCTGCGCGTGACCAAAGATATGCCGGAAGCCATCTGGCGCAAGGCGGTATGGATGAATCAGCAGGGCATGGCCAACCCCGCCTTTTTCAACGATGCGCAGGCGCAGGTCTATAACCTGGATAAAGGCTGCAGCATTGAAGAAGCCCGCAACTGGGTCATCATTGGCTGTGTTGAACCACAGCCCGGCGGCGGCGGCAGCGATGGCAGCGCCACCGGCGGCAACCTGAACATGCTGAAGATCCTGGAGATCACCCTGCACAACGGTCTGGATCCGGTGACCGGACTGCAGCTGGGGCCGAAAACCGGCGACCCGGCCACCTTTACCACCTTTGATGAAGTGGTGAAAGCCTATGAAACGCAGCTGGACTATTTCTGGCAATGCCATATGGATACCTACCGCATGACCATTTCCCTGCAATCCACCTATCTGCCGATGATCTATCAGTCCAGCCTGATCAAAGGCTGCATCGAAAAGGGCGAATCCCTGCAGGAAGGCGGCGCCAATAAGAGCTTTACCAGCATTTTCATCTGCGGTCCTTCCGGCCTGGCCGACTCACTGATGGCCATCAAGTATGCCGTATTCGAAGAAAAGCAAATGACGATGCAGGAGTTGATCGAGATGTGCGATAACAACTTCGCAGACAATGAGCGCATGCGGCAATACCTGCTCAACCGGCCGCCCAAATTCGGCAACGACATCCCGGAGGTGGATGATTTCATTACGGATCTGCTGAACCGCTTCTGGCAGCGCGGCAGCCTGCATTCCGACGGCCGCCACAACAGCCGCTTCGCCCTGGGCAACCAGTCGCAGACGCATAATGTCCCGCTGGGCCGCTTCGTCGGCGCCACGCCGGATGGCCGCTTTGCCTTCACGCCGCTATCGGATAACGCCTCGCCCAACATGGGCCGCGATACCAGCGGACCCACCGCTGCCGCCAATTCCGTCGCCAAGGTCAACGCAGTGCATTTCCATGGCGGAAGCCTTTACAACACCCGCTTCGATCCGCATGGCGTAGCCGGCGAACAGGGGCTGGACATCATCGAAGGCGTGGTGAAGAACTACTGCGATAAAGGCGGCTACCATATCCAAATCAACGTGGTGGACGACGCCACCCTGCGCAAGGCGCAGGAGGAACCGGAAAACTATCGCGATCTGGTCGTTCGCGTAGCCGGATATCTGGCTTACTTCACCGAACTGGACCGGGAAGTTCAGGACGTATTGATTTCCCGTACTGCGCATCTTGCCAGCTAAGGCGTATTGAACGGCCGGCGGGAAAATCTCCGCCGCGCAGCCCTGCGCGCTAGCCGTGCATGCCGGGCCAATAAACCAAACGCAATAACCAAACGCAATAAACCGGGCGCAGGAAACAAAAGCGCAGGAAACCTGGTGCAGCAAGCAAAGTAGCAGCAGACAGAACAAATTGACTGGAGGTTTCTTATGGAACAGACGGCACTGGTCGGCGGGATCCAACGTTTCAGCACATCAGACGGTCCAGGCATCCGGACATCGGTATTTCTTAAAGGTTGCCCGTTACAGTGCCGTTGGTGCCATAATCCGGAACTGATCGAACGCGAAAACCAGCTGATGTTTAACGCCAACAACTGTGTTGGCTGCGGGCATTGCAAAGAGATCTGCCTTCCCGACGCCATCAGCTTCCGGGAAGACGGACTGCATGTCGACCGTGAAAAATGCAACAACTGCCTGCGTTGCGCAGAAGAATGCTATGCGGTGGCGCTGCGTACCGCAGCCAAAGCGATGACGGTTTCCCAGGTGATGGCCGAGGTGCTGAAAGACAAAGGCTACTATCAACGTACCGGCGGCGGCCTGACCATCAGCGGCGGCGAATGCATGAGCAGTCCGGAATTTACCGAAGCACTGATGCAGGCAGCCCTGGCCGAGGGGGTTCCGGTGGTTTTGGATACCAGCGGTTTCTGCTCCGGCCAGGCGCTGCTGAAGCTGGCAGCGCAGGCGCAGAACATCCTCTACGACATGAAGGCTATCGACCCGGCGGTGCATCAGGAATATACCGGCGTTTCCAACCGGCTGATCCTGGAAAACCTGATGCTGCTGGCAGCAGAACCGGCAATTCGCGACAAGGTCTGGATTCGCATGCCGCTGATTCATGAGGTCAACGATACGGATGCCATCATCCATGCCACCCGTGATTTTCTGGCAGAGCATCATTTTCCTTATGCCACCCTGCTGCCTTATCATGAGCTGGGCGTGGCCAAATACCGCAGTTTGGGCGTGGCGCAGCAGGTCTTTGCGCCCCCGCCTCAGGAACGGCTGGCGGAAATCGCCGCCCTGTTCAATGCTTCCGGCATCCGGACGGCGATTCTGGGGCAGGAGGATGCTTCTGCTTCCTGAGCCCGCAGCAGAGGCGGCGAAACCACGGCGGCCTGCGCCGCAGCCATACCGGGCAGCGCAGACGCAGTGTTTCACTTCTGCAGCAGTATTTCCCTTCTTCAGCAGCCGCACACCGCAAGCCTTAATCCTGCATCCTGATCCATATTGGACCCAATCACCGTTTACGGTATTCTCTCCAAAATACGGAAGAAAGGAGCGTATGATGCGGCCGGCCAGAACCGGCGGTCATACAAAGAGACTATGGAACGACCTATCGCCAATTTGAAGATCGAAAATTTATTCAACATCCGCGACAAAGTGGTACTGATCAGCGGGATCGGAGGGCTGGGCGCAGATCTGGTAGAGGGGTTTGCCGCCAATGGCGCCACGCTGGCTCTGGCCAACCGCAGTCAGGCGCATATGGACCAGGCTGCGGCCAAAGCCGCGGCATATGGTGTTGAATGCCGGACATATCTGGTGGATATCGCGGATAAGCAGCAGGTGGAATCTATGGTTGCGCAGGTGGAACGCGATTTTGGCCGCATCGACGTGCTGCTGCATACCGTGGGTATCGCGCCGCTGGGGCCTTCGCTGGACTTGAAGGATGAGGATCTGCGCAAGACGATAGAAGTCAATTTCTACGGCACGGTCTATATCAATGCGGCCGTGGGCAAGATCATGGCCAAAAACCATTGGGGCCGCATCATCAATATCAGCAGCATTGACGCCTATACGGTCAACTGCGTGGACGATTTGCCCTATTCCGCCAGCAAGTCCGCCATGGCTGCCTCTACCCGGCATTTTGCTGTGGACCTGGCCAAACAGGGCGTGACGGTGAACAACATCGCCCCGGTATGGATCTGGACGCCGATGATGGACCAACGACCGACCGATTATATGGTGCAGGCTGCAGCCACGATCCCGATGGGCCGCTGCTCCTATGGCCAGGACTATTTGGGGATGTGCATTTATCTGGCCAGCGACGCCAGCGCTTATGTGACCGGCCAGACCTTCCTGGTGGACGGCGGCTGGTCGGTATACCGCGCATTCACCTATGCAGAAGATTGATCCCGCATCATGCGGTCCCGGCAGCAGGCCGGGGCCATATTTACCTTTCGGGCCGGCATTTGCGGCAACCTTCCCGCAGCGCGCCGGCTTTAAATCGAGGTTCCCATGCCGCGCAGACAAACATCCGCACCGCTGGTGGACGTAGCCAGCGGCATTATTTGGCAGCAACTGCTGCGATTTTTTTACCCCATTGCGCTGGGTTCCGTTTTACAACTCAGCTACAATCTGGCGGATTCGCTGATCGTCGGTCATTTCCTGGGGAAATATGCGCTGGCTGCGGTAAGCGGCTCTGCCGCCAACCTGCTGCTGCTGATCGTAGGGCTGTTTACCGGGCTTTCTGCCGGTTCCACCGTCGTTATCGCCCATCATTACGGGGCGGGCGACCGGGAGCAGGTGGGCGCGGCCGTGGGCAGCGTCATGCTGCTGGCCCTGATCGCCGGCGCAGGTCTCACCCTGGTCTGTCAGCTGTCGGCGCCCGCTTGCCTGGTTTGGCTGCGCACGCCGGCAGACACGATGGCGCTCTCGCTCGACTATTTACAGATCGTTCTGCTTTCCGTCGCCCCCATGCTGGTTTATCAAGTCGGTTCCGGCATTCTGCGGGCAGTGGGGGATTCCCGCCGCCCCCTGCTGCTGCTGGCAACCTGCTGCCTGCTCAATATCCTGCTGGACCTGCTCTTTGTCGCGGGGTTCCGCTGGGGCGTGGCTGGTGCGGCAGCCGCCACCGCGCTGGCGCAGACCTGCAGCGCCCTGCTGGTGCTGTGGATTCTGCGACATGACCAGGGCTGCTACCGTCTGCTGCGCCGGCATTTCCGCATTCACCCCCGCCTGAGCGGGGAAATGGTTCGTGTTGGCATCCCTGCCGGCTTGCAGGTCAGCATGTATAATGTTGCTAATCTGATCATCATGGCGGTGGTGAATGATCTGGGGACGGATTTCGTGGCAGCCTGGGGTACGGCAAACAAGGTGGATTCCCTCTCCTGGATGCTGGTGGAGGCATTGGGCATTGCCCTGCTTACCGTTGTGGGGCAGAATTATGGCGCCGGCCGGATGGACCGGGTGAAAACCGCAACCAATTCCGCATTGCTGATCGCCTGCGCCTTTACCATTGTCCTCAGCGGTCTTTCCATTCTCTTCAGCCGGCCGCTGATGGCGCTGTTCGTGGATGATGCGGCGGTGGTCGATATGGGCAGCACGCTGATCCGCTTCTTCTGCGCCTGGTATCTGGCCTATTTTTTTATCGAGGTCTATGCCTATTCCCTGCGCGGCATGGGGGATTCCCTGCTGCCGGCGCTGATTACCGGCCTGGGCGTCTGCGGCCTGCGGCTGCTGTGGGTGTTGAAGCTGGGGCCTCTGTTCACGAACCTCCCGCCATGGCTGCAGCTCAGCGCAGGCTATCCCGTCAGCTGGGTGGCGACCTCGTTGGCCTTTTTGATTTATTTTCCCCTTCGTTTCCGGCAACTCCGCCGCCGCATGGGGCAAAGTGGGGAAAAATAAGCGTGCATTCCTTGTCTTTACGCCATGGGAATGGTATAATAGCCTCAATATTTTTTAGATAACACAAAAAACTGCAGAAAGACAGGCAAAATCATGAGTACCATCATTGGCCGGAGAATCCGGCAGCTGCGCACCGAACAGCATAAGACATTGAAAGAGCTGAGCGAGGCGACCAATCTTTCCATCGGCTATCTTTCCAAGATCGAGCGGGAAGACTATACGGTTTCGGAAGCGGTGTTGACGCGCATTGCCAATGCGCTGGGCGTGAATATCCAGATCTTCTTTGAAGGGCCTTCCATCACCCGCAGCTTTGAGCGGCGCAACAGCTATGTGGATGCGGAAATGATCAGCGTGGAATTCCTTTCCGTACACCCGGAAAAGTTCAAGCTGGCCGCCACCATTGTCAATGTGCTGCCGTTTAATACCATTCGCCCCATGAAGCCGCACAGCCATGGCGGAGAAGAGCTGGTCTATATTTTGGAAGGCGTGCTTTCCGTCATTCTGGACGACCGCAAATTTGACCTCTACCCCGGCGATACCTTGCATTTTTCTGCCGAGCACACGCATCTATGGATGAACAATACCAATAAAATGGTGCGCTTTTTCAATGCCACGACGCATCCTGCGGATTGGGAAACCTATGTTTCCAATCTGGCACCCCTGTTGGCGCCCGTCGATTGCGGGGAAGAAGAGCAGGAAACAGAAGACGGCGAGGGAAAAACGCCTTCCGGCCCGGCATGAACAGCGGCAACCGGAGGCGCATGCGATAGGAAATGTCTGCGGCATGCGCCGCTACAGCGGTTTGGCTTTTGGGCAAAGCAGGGGGAAATCCCGGCAGACAAAAACAGACCGGTAAAAGCAGACGGCAGCAGCAGGCAAAGCGATCGGCCGGCGCGCACGCGCTTTTGCCCTTTTCCAGCGCAAAGTGAACTTTGCGCTGTTTTTATGCCGCCGCACAGGCAGACGGCAACAGGCCCGGCGCAAAGGCACGGCAGCGGGAAGCGGCATATACTGTAGGCGGAAGGGGGCCTGACGCCATGAACGCCATCGATAGGAAATTCTGTGCGCTATGTGATGAGCTCCGCAGCCTGAACGAAAAGGAGCTTTATCACCGGATG
Source organism: uncultured Clostridia bacterium (assembly GCA_944390945.1). Lineage (GTDB taxonomy): Bacteria > Bacillota > Dehalobacteriia > UBA4068 > UBA4068 > CALXSV01. Next base: position 913 of record CALXRV010000023.1, on the reverse strand, counting down.
CGGCAGAGCTTTGAACGGGTGCCGCTGCAGACGCGGAACAACTGCATCCAGTTTTTCAACCGCTTCCGCTACTGGGGGCGGCTGGAGCCGGAGAAAGGGATCTACGAAGAGATCGAGCGCAAGCAGGCTGCACTTTGCCAGTATCTGGATCAGTTTGCCTGGCTTTATCAGCGGCTGGCAGATTATCGTTCCAAAGGCACGCTGTACGCGATTTTGAACAACTGGTATTGTTATGATTTTGCTTCTACCACCCGCGCCAAGGAAGGGCTGTTCGACAGCTATTTTGATCTGGACCTGGTAAAATGCAGCCCGGACGAGGTGGTGGTGGATCTGGGCGCCTATACGGGGGACAGCGTGCTTTCCTACCTGGAAAATTATGGCGCAGACTGCTACAAAAAGATCTACTGCTATGAAATAACGCCTGCTACCTTTGCCAAGCTGCAAAAAAACCTGGCGCCGTACAGCGCGGTTGAATGCCGCTGCAAAGGCGTGAGCGACCGGGTGGGCAGCATGTGGCTGAACGAAAGCCAGGGCGGCGTTTCCGCCAATGCGCTGGCAGAACAGGGCACGCTGCAAGTGCCGGTGACAACCTTGGATGCGGATATTACGGAGCCGATTACGCTGATCAAAGCGGATATTGAAGGCGGCGAGCAAAAGGCCCTGCTGGGCGCAAAGCAGCACATCATCGATGAGCGGCCGAAACTGCTGATCTCCGTCTACCACCGCAACGAAGATCTGTGGCAGATCCCACGCATGATCGAGGAATTTTGCCCGGATTACCGGTTTTATTTGCGCTATCAGGGTTCGCCGATCTACCCCACGGAAATTATCCTCCTTGCGCTCTGAAGCGCTGCGGGAGCTTGTACTTTTTGCCCTGCTGCGTTATGATGAAAAAGCAGGCGGCCGCTGCCGC
>CALXRV010000022.1 GCA_944390945.1 uncultured Clostridia bacterium | reverse complement strand
TTTAAGACCCTGGATGATCTGATGGCTGCTTTCCGCAAGCAGATCTCCTATTTCATCGATGTCGATATCCGCGGCAATAATCTGATCGAAATGCTGTATGCGAAGTATATGCCTTCGCCTTTCCTCTCCATCCTCACGGATGACTGCATCAAGAACGCACGTGACTACAACAACGGCGGCGCGCGCTACAACAGCCGTTATATCCAGTTCGTTGGTTTGGGTTCGATCACAGACTGCCTGAGCTCAATCAAGAAGCATGTCTATGACGAACATACGATGACCATGGATCATCTGCTGCAGGTCCTGGCCGCGGACTTTGAGGGCTATGAGAAAGAACGTCAGATCTTCCTTAACAAGACCCCGAAATACGGCAATGACGATGATGCGGCGGACAGCCTGATCATGGGTCTGTTCGAGATCATCTACGAGCTGGTAAACGACCGGCCCACGATGACCGGCGGTACCTACTGCGTGGAAATGTTGCCCACCACCTGCCATGTCTACTTCGGTTCTGTCGTTGGTGCAACACCGGATGGCCGCAAAGCCGGCGTGGCTCTTTCCGAAGGTATTTCGCCCGTGCAGGGCGCGGATAAGCATGGCCCGACGGCTGTGATCAAATCCGCTGCCAAGCTCGACCATCAGCGCACCGGCGGTACATTGCTCAACCAGAAGTTCACGCCTGCCGTGCTGGAAGGGGAAAAGGGTCTGGAGAACTTGAAGGATCTGATCCGTGCTTATTTCCGTCTCGGTGGTCATCATATCCAGTTCAACGTGGTGAACAGCGATATGCTGCGCGACGCGCAGAAGCATCCGGAGAATTATGGTGATCTGATCGTTCGTGTTGCTGGTTACAGTGATTACTGGAACAACCTCACGGAATCGCTGCAGAATGAGATCATCCTCCGTACGGAGCAGGATCAGTTCTAAGGCGCGGGAACAAATACGGCAAGCAATTTTGCCGGCTGAAAGCTGAAGAAGCGGAGCCCATTTTGGGCTCCGCTTTTTGTATAGGGAGAGGATACCTTATTTGCCGGCCCGTAGCCGATTGCTCTTCCTGCGCTGGCTGCTGCCCCTATCTTTGCTTTGCTGCTGCCGTATAGGCGTGGCAGGAGACTGCGCAGGCGGTGAAACCGTCCGCTGCGCTTATTTTTCAGCGCGGATATCCTGATAATTGAGGACGCGGTGGCCGGCTGCCTCGATAAAGGCGATCGTCTGCTGTCTGGCGCTTTTGCCGCTGCCGGAGGTAAGGACCACTTCCAACGTGCTGTTGGCAGGCAGCAGAGCGAGCGCACTGTTAAAAGGCGGAGCCGGGTAACCAGCCCAAACCGGCGCAGCAAGGATAAAGCGCGTGTAATCATGCAAATCTGCTGTCAGCGGTCGTAATGCAACGCCTTTCTGCTGTCGTGCAGCGGGGCAGCCGCGAAGGAATGTGGTAAAAAGATTATAGTTCTTTTCCGGCTGCAGCTCGATCAGATCCGCAGCACAGTCCGCCGCCAGTTTTTGCGCAGTACGGCGGGTATAGCCGCCAAAAGAATAGTAGAGAATCGCAGTTTTCATCATCATACCTCCGCCTTATTCGTCCTTAACTTCCAGCACAGCCATAAATGCTTCCTGCGGGATCTCGACATTGCCGACCTGCTTCATCCGTTTTTTGCCTTCCTTCTGCTTTTCCAGCAGCTTACGCTTGCGCGTGATGTCGCCGCCATAGCATTTTTCCAGCACGTTTTTGCGCAATGCCTTGACAGACTCCCGCGCGATCACCTTGCTGCCGATCGCTGCCTGCACCGGAACCTCAAACATCTGGCGTGGGATCAGGGAGCGCAGTTTGACGACAAGCGCGCGGCCACGGCGATAGGCCTTTTCCTTATGCACAATGCAGGAAAGCGCATCTACCGGCTGATCATTGACCAGAATATCCAGCTTGACCAAATCGCCAGGTTTGTAGCCGGCCAGCTCGTAATCAAGCGAGGCATAGCCGCGTGTGCGGCTTTTCAGCTGATCAAAAAAGTCGTAGATGATTTCAGCCAGGGGCAGGTCATAAATCATCATCACACGCGTTGGAGTGATGTATTCCATATTGATGAAATTGCCGCGCCGTTCACGTGCAATCTCCATGATGGCGCCGATATATTCCGCCGGCGACATTACGGTTGCCTTGACATACGGTTCTTCGATCATGGCCAGGTCATTGGCTGATGGCAGCTTGACCGGGTTGTCAACATAAATCACCTCACCGTTCGTCTTGGTGGCGCGATAGCTGACACTGGGTGCGGTGATCAGTAAATCGAGATCGTATTCCCGTTCCAGCCGCTCTTTGACGATTTCCATATGCAGCAAGCCAAGGAAGCCACAGCGGAAACCAAAGCCGAGCGCAGCAGAAGTTTCCGGCTCAAAAGCGAGCGCCGCATCATTCAGCTGCAGCTTCATCAAGGCATCTTTCAGCTCGTCATAGTCATTGTTTTCTACCGGATAAAGCCCACAATAGACCATTGATTGCGCTGCACGGTAGCCGGGCAGAGGAAAGGCGGTTGGCTCATCCGCGTTGGTCACCGTATCGCCCACCTGCGTGTCGCGGACATTTTTGATCGCAGCGGCAAAATAGCCGACCTCGCCACAGTTAAGGCGGTCGACGGCCTTGGCGTTTGGCGTGAAGATGCCGGTTTCCGTTACTTCCGCCACCTTGCCGCTGCCCATCATGCTCACGCGCATGCCCTTCTCGATATAGCCGTCCTTGACACGGATATAAGGAATGGTGCCGCGGTAGCTGTCAAATTTGGAATCGAAAATCAGTGCGGCCAGCGGTGCTTCTGCATCACCTTGGGGCGGGGGAACCAGGCGGACGATAGCTTCTAGAATCTCATGCGTTCCTTCCCCCGTTTTGGCACTGGCACGGATGGCTTCATCCGTCGGCAGACCGATCACCTCTTCGATCTGCTTGCAAACGCCGTCAGGGTCAGCACCAGGCAGGTCGATTTTGTTGATTACCGGAATGATTTCCAGGTCATGCTCCACTGCCAGGTAGACGTTGGCCAGGGTTTGCGCTTCGATCCCCTGCGCTGCATCGATGACGAGCAGGGCGCCCTCGCAGGCGGCAAGCGAACGGGAAACCTCATAGCTGAAATCGACATGGCCGGGTGTATCGATCAGATTCAGCTGGTAGGTTTCGCCATTATCCGCCTGGTAGAGCAGGCGGACGGCCTGCAGCTTGATCGTGATGCCGCGTTCCTGCTCAAGATCCATACTGTCCAGCAACTGTTTTGTCATATCCCGGCTGGCTACGGTACCAGTGTATTCCAGCAACCGGTCGGCAAGCGTGGACTTGCCGTGATCGATATGCGCGATGATGCAGAAATTACGGATGTGATCTTTTGCGATCATATGATTTCTCCCTGTTTACCTGTTTGCATGCAAATCAATTTGCCGCGGTCTTTTTCCGCCGCATGCGGCGGTGGAAAATATCAAGTGCAGCCTGCAATTCTTCCATTTTCATCAGATGGCTGGCCAGGAAAAAGGCAAGTGCGCCAGCAACCATCGCCAGGCAGACCTGCAACAGCTGGCCAAATTTACTATCGACGCCAATGGTGGCGGAAACACCGGCTGCTGCTGCCCAAACCACAACTGCCATTGCTGCGCAGGCAAGCATTGTTTTGCCAAGTGAAAGCAGAATATGCCGGCCATCCATGCGGCCAATCCGGCGGCGCAGGAAATAAAAGAGCAGCAATGCCTGCAAGGTAAGCGAGATGGAATTGGCCAACGCCAGGCCGATATGCGCCCAGGGGCCGGCAAACAGCAAGGAAAAAAGAATATTGATGAGAATGGCAGCAACAGAGATCAGCAGTGGCGTCAGCGTATTCTGCATGGCGTAAAAGGCGCGCAACAAAGGCATGGTCGCAGCATAACCGCCCAGCCCCAGACAATAAAACAGCAGCGCTTCGCCGGCAATCTGCGTATCTGCAGCAGTAAATTTACCGGAAAACTCATAGAGCAGGCGGATGATGGGTTCGCGCAGCAGAATGAGGCCTACCGCACAGGGCATGATGATAAACAACGTATTGCGCAGGCCAAGCGATAGATGCTTTTTCATTTCATCCATTTCGCCGGCAGCATAAAGCGCAGTCATTGTGGGAAAAAGCGCAGTGCTGATCGAGAGCGCAAAGACGCCATAGGGCAGCTGGAAAAAGCGATTGGCGGTCATCATCAAGCTGTAAACGCCATCAGAAATCCCGGTTGCCAATATCTGTGTAACGAAAACATTGATCTGCGAGACAGATAGGCCGATCAGCACCGGTGCCATCAGGCGAACGATCTGATGCAGGCCGGGATGATGCACATCCAGCACGGGATGATACTGATAGCCATACTTCTTCAGCATTGGGACCTGCACAAAAAGCGTGGCTGCCGCACCGACGACCACGCCGATCGAAAAACCGGCCACGCCATAGCCGGGCCACAATCTTTCGATCGGGCCAATCAGCAGCAGGCCGCCGAGGATGATAAAGATATTATAGAGCAAATTACCGATCGCCGGCCAGGTGAAGTGGCGGAAAGATTGCAGGATGCCGGTGGCGATGGCCGACATGGCCATGAACAGGGACTGTACCAGTGTGATCCGCATCAGCGTGACCGGTAGGGCCAGCTCGTCCGGAGAAAAGCTGGTCAGCATCTGCATCAGCGGCTCGGCAAAGACAAAGGCAAAGGCGCAGCAGATGAGCATCAGCATCATGCCCCAGGTGGTGAAAATGCTGCTAAGATGCCAGGCTTCCCGCTTGTCTTCGCGTGCCAGATAGTAAGAAAACACCGGGATCAGCGCGGCGGAGATTGCCCCGCCGATCAGGATATTGTAGAAGAAATCCGGTATGCGGAAGGCAGCGTTAAAGGAATCCGTCTCATAGCCTGGTCCGATGACATTCAGCAACAGGACTTCCCGCGCATAGCCAAGGATGCGCGAAAGCACTTGTACCAGCATCAGCAGCATTGCGGCGCGCATCACCGTATTCTTTTCCGGTTTTGGCAAAACATCCACCTCGTTCAGCCGGCAGCGCCGGCAGGATCAAGCCAGGAATCTGGCTTCAATAATATAGTATACCATAAAATTATAGCATATCGCCAAAGAATTTCCAATTTGTTTTTCCGCAGCGCAGTTTTGTGTTACAATATATCTATGGACAGACAAAAACAGCCGGCAGCCCGGCAATGCAGGCCCGGCGGCGGGCCGCAAACATCAGCGCAGGCGCGTATCTGGGAATTGGACGCGATACGCGGCGTCTGCGTGGTGCTAATGATCTTGGATCATGTTTTATATGATCTCGGCTTTCTCTTTGGACCTGCCTGGGCGGCAGCTGCTCCAGAGAGCATGATTGCTGCTGTCTGCACTTTTGCCCGCGATATCTACTGGCTGCATCCGTTGCGCCTGATCGTGCGCAGCTTTGTCCTTGCCGGTTTTATCGGTATCTGTGGTATCTGCTGCTCCTTTTCGCGCTCTAACCTGCGACGCGGACTAAAACTGCTGGCAGTCGCGTTGCTGCTGACATTGGTAACAGCAGCGATGGATGCGTTTTCCGGTTATACGGATTTTTATATCATTCGCTTTGGCGTTTTGCATATGCTGGCCATATCTATCCTGCTTTATGCATTGTTGCAGCGTTTGCCATGGCCGTTGCTGGTGCTGTTTGGTCTGCTGCTCATTGCTGTTGGCAAATATTATTCTACCCAGCCCGTGGCATGGTCTGGCCTGTTGCCGTTTGTGCTGGGGATCGGCGATGGTTCCTATTCCGCGGATTATTTCCCGCTGTTGCCATACAGCGGTTATTTCCTGCTGGGCGCAGCATTGGGTGTTTTCCCTTATCGAAAAAAACAAAGCCGCTTCCCGCACGGCGGCAGCGGCGCCGCATGGCGACCCTTCTGCTTTTTGGGCCGCCACGCACTTTGGGCCTATCTGCTGCATCAACCGCTGGTCTACGGCCTGCTACTGCTTTTGGGGCTGCTCTTTGGGCTTTAGCCTGTCATAGGCAGGAGATCACCGCTTGCGCGAGCAGTGCGGCAGAGCGTTCCGCTTCCTCCAGCGTATTATCTGTGCTGCCGATTTCAACAAGGATGGCCTTGGGTGCGATATGCTGGTTATAGCGTCCGCTGTAAACGCGCGGCTCGCGCATGATGCCGGGCTGCAGCGCATCGGCCGCTGCTGTTACTGCCTGGGCGAATTGATAGTTTTGCTGCCAGTCCGGATGCGGCAGATTTTCGTCAGTCCCCACGACCAGCATCATTTTGGCATAGCTGCTATCTTCTGTGACAAGCTGCGTGCTGATGCCGGCGATGCTGCTGTCGCGATGTACATCGATATAGACTTCGATCTCTGGATATTCCGCTGCGATCGCGGTCAGTGAGTTGAGCGAGCTATCATAAGCCGCATCATAGCTGGGGCTGTCATGCAGCGTTTCATCAAGGATCACGCCGATGCCGGCAGCTTCGAAGGCGTCGCGCAGCGTGGCTGCGACGGTCATCACGCCGCCAGCCTTGCCATTGACGCGGGTCTCGCCGGCATAACCTTCACCGGCATGCGTACAGTAGATCACAACCTGCGGCGTAGAGGGAGGGGTTGCCGTTTCCTGCGGCGGCTTTGCGATGACGAGGATACTTTCCTCCTGCATCGATTCTGCTGCGGCCTCTGCTTCTGCCGCTTCTTCCACAGTCAGTTGATTGCGCAGTTCAGCCGTTTCCAGCGCCAATGGCAGTCCTGCGGTCTGCAGCAACAGGGCGGCAGGGTAACCGCTAGCTGCATCCCGCCCGCTTTCAGGGGAGAGCACAGCCACCGCCTGACCTCCCTGCTGGTAGAGAGCAGCCAGCGCGGAGACCGGCGCGGCCAGCGCGCCGAGTAGCAAGCCGAGCAGGAAAAGCGCCAACACCATCAGCGCGGCGGGAAAAAGGTATCGTTGTCGCAAGGGGAATGCGGTTCGCATGGCAGCACCTCCGTCTTACAGCTTATGCGGCCGCCATGATGGAAAGAACGGATTTGTCCGAGGCAATCCGGGATACAAAACTGCCGCAGGCAAAATGCCTGCGGCAGATGTTTGCTGTCATATAGGAAAACAGCAATTACTGCATCTGATTGTAGACGCGGTAAAGATTGGACTTCCTTCTGGCGGCTGCATTCTTGTGGATGACGCCTTTAGCAGCGGTTTTGTCCAAGACGCTGACGGAAGCGAGCAATTCGCGTTCCGCCGCTTTCTTATTTCCATCCGCAACAGCGGCAGCGAATTTTTTCAGCTGGGTCTTCATCCTCGTTTTGTCGGCCATATTGCGCTGACGGCGTACTTCCGCCACGAGAACGCGTTTCTTCGCGGACTTGATATTGGGCATATTGTCACCTCCTCACGCGCTATAGTATCTATTGGTTCAATCTGGATAACGTATTTGAACGCAATGAAAATTGTATCATGCGGAAGGGCAAATTGCAAGCAATTTCTTTTCCACAGCGATCATTTAACGACAAGATTGACGAGCTTGCCTGGGATGGCGATCGTTTTCGTCACGGTTTTGCCAGCCAGCCATTCCGCATACTGCGGCTGGCTGCGAACGATCTCCGCCAGTTCTTCCTGGCTGCTGTTGGCCGGCACCTGTAGCCGGGCGCGGATCTTACCGTTTACCTGAACGACAATCTCGACCGAATCCTGCGCCAGCGCAGCTTCCTCATAAGCCGGCCAATGACTGATGTGGATGCTTTCTGTATGCCCCATCTCATGCCATAATTCTTCCGTGATATGCGGTGCAAAAGGAGCAAGCAGCTGCAGCAGATATTCAGCAGACTCATGCAGGATGGCTGCGTTCGGCGCTTCGCTGTCCAGGTAATCGTAGACTGCGTTCACCGCCTCCATAATCGCGGAGATCGCGGTATTAAACTGGCAGCGCACGGCGATATCTTCGCCAACTTTCTTCGTCGCTCCGTGCACGGCGCGGCGGACGGCCTTGTCCGCTTCAGTAAAGGTTGCAGGCAGCGGTGCATCCAGCCCTTCGCGTTCGAGGATATTGACATATAAACGCCAGAAGCGGGAAAGGAAACGCGAGCAGCCTTCCACAGCCGTATCGTTCCATTCCAGATCACGCTCCGGTGGGGCAGCAAAAAGGATGAACAGACGGGCCGTATCTGCGCCAAAACGGTTGATGATCACTTCCGGGCTAACGACATTGCCCTTTGTTTTGCTCATCTTCGACCCGTCTTTCAGCACCATGCCCTGGGTCAGCAGATTGGTGAACGGCTCTTCCGTCTCGCAAAGGCCCATATCATGGAAGACCTTGGTGAAAAAGCGCGCATACATCAAATGGAGGATGGCATGTTCCACGCCGCCGATATATTGATCGACTGGCATCCAGTAATCCGCCAGCTCACGATTGAATGCTTCCTTGGGATCATGGGCATCGGTGAAGCGGAGGAAATACCAGCTGGAGCAGACAAAGGTATCCATCGTATCCATTTCACGCACCGCGGGGCCACCGCAGACTGGGCAGGTGGTATCGCGGAAAGTCGGGCTGGTCTTAAGCGGGCTTTCGCCGGTAGGCTTAAATTCTACATCTGTCGGCAACAATACCGGCAGCTGATCTTCCGGCACTGCCACAGCGCCGCATTTTTCGCAGTAGACGATCGGGATCGGCGCGCCCCAATAGCGTTGCCGCGAGATCAACCAGTCGCGCAGGCGGTAATTAACGACGCGTTTGCCAATACCGGCTGCCTCCATATCATCCGCCATCTGCTTTTTCGCTTCCGGGACGGTAAGCCCATCATATTTGCCGCAGTTGACCATTATGCCGTCATAGCTTTCATAGGCTTCCTGCAGCTCGCTGCCATCCCATTGTGGCGGGGCGACCACGCGACGAATAGCATGACCATATTTTTTGGCGAAATCGAAATCGCGCTGGTCATGGCCAGGCACACCCATCACGGCGCCGGTACCATATTCATAGATGACATAATTGGTGATCCAGATCGGCACGCGCTCCTGAGTTACCGGGTTGATCGCATAAGCGCCGATGAACATACCTTCTTTTTCCAGATCGCTGCTGGTGCGATCGATAAAGCTGAGCTTGCTGACGCGGCGAACGAATTCCTGCACCGGCTGTTCATATGCCGTGCCTGCGGTCAGTTTTGCCACCAGGGGATGCTCTGGCGCCAGAACCATATAGGTGACGCCGTAGACCGTATCATGACGGGTGGTAAAGACCGGCACCGGGTCCCCGGCTTCGGTATGGAATTCAAGCTGTACGCCTTCCGAACGACCGATCCAGTTTTCCTGCATCGTCTTAACTTTATCCGGCCAGCCCGGCAGTTTGTCCAAGTCATCCAGCAGCCGCTGTGCATAATCAGTGATGCGGAAAAACCATTGTTCAAGATCTTTCTTTTCCACCACGCTGTCGCAGCGTTCACAGTGACCGTCGATCACCTGCTCGTTGGCGAGTACGGTTGCACAGCTGGGGCACCAGTTGACTGCAGCTTTTTTCTTATAAGCAAGACCGCGTTCAAAAAATTTGGTAAAAATCCACTGCGTCCATTTATAATATTCTGGTAAGCAGGTGCCTTCCTCGCGATCCCAGTCATAGGAGATGCCCATCGTTTTCAACTGCTCACGCATATTGGCGATGTTTTCCCGCGTCCATGGGTCCGGATGCACGCCGTGCTTGATGGCGGCATTTTCCGCAGGCAGGCCGAAAGCATCCCATCCCATCGGATGCAGTACGTTTTTTCCCTGCATCGTATAATAGCGGCCCATCACGTCGCCGATGGAATAATTGCGCACATGGCCCATATGCAGTTTGCCGGAAGGGTAGGGGAACATCTCCAGCAGGTAGAACTTTTCACGACTGTCGTCGCGCACCACCTTGTGCAGCCCCCGCTTTTCCCAGTCCTGCTGCCATTTCCGTTCAATGGCGGAAAAATCGTATTTCTTATCCATGCCGAGCTCCTCCTAATTTACTGCGATACGCAAAGACAGGGGCTCTACCGAGCCCCTTGCAGGTCTTGCTTCCTGTTGACGATAGCTCCGGTCAGTTCGCCCTTTGTACTTTCCCGGAACGCAGGCAACGCGTGCAGGCGGTGACCTTCTTCGGGGTCCCGTTGACGATCGCGTGTACCGTTTGCAGATTCGGCTTCCACTGCCGCTTGGTACGGATATGCGAATGGCTGACGCTCATTCCGGAATGAACAGTCTTGCCGCAGATCTCACATTTGGCCATCTTAGCTGGCACCTCCTTTATGCAAACAACAACGCATTTTATGCTTGTTTTAATGGCGTACTTACACATTTTATCAGATAAAAACATGCTTGGCAAGGCTTTTTCCGAAAAAATTTCACTTCCGGCATGTTTGCTGCATAAGGTGTCAGCAGGGGGTGGGATGATGCGGGCAGAATGCGAAGTTGCAACACGGGTAGAACTGGTAAAGTATCATTTGGCAGAGGCAGTGCGGCTGCGTAGCAGTTTCAATGAGGCGGATGCAGAGCTGGATCTGCATATCCTCTCCCTGCTGGATCAGCTGGAGACCCTGCTGTGGGTATTGGAGAGCGAAGCCGCACCCCAGGAAAGCAGCACCTTGTGCCATTAAATGCTGCTGCAGCATGTATATATAGCAGAAACGCGCGGCATGAAGCCGCGCGTTTTCCATGGTAGATCTTTTGGTTATGCTGCTTTATGTTTGGATCGCCGTTGTGGAACTACCCCGCTGATGAAGTTGATGCTGCCATATTTCTGCCACTGCAGGAATAGGATTAAGATCATGACGCCAATACCGATAACATCGGTTTGCCAGGAAGGGATGATCAGCAGCAGGCCTCCCAGGCAGAGGATACGTTCGAGGATGTTCATCGGCCCGACAAAGCAGCCGGTGATGCCGGATGCGATCAGCAATGCGCCAAGCAGGGAGGTAAATGCTACACGGATCATCTCCAGGAAATGTACATCGATTGCCGCAGTACCGCCAAAGAGAATCTCCGGGCTGTAGGCAAAAACATATGGCGTGATGAAGGCGCAGATTGCCAGCCGGGAAGCGAAAAGTCCTGTCTTGAGTGGATCAGAACGCGCGATGGCTGATCCAGCATAGGCCGCCAGCGCAACTGGTGGTGTAACGTCCGCGACAATGCCGAAATAGAAGACGAACATATGCGCGGCCAGGATCGGCACGCCGAGCTGCATGACCATCGGCGCAGTGACGGTAGCCATGATGACATAATTCGCCGTGGTCGGCACGCCCATACCGAGTACGATCGAGGCGATCATGCAGAAGAACAGAGCCAGGATGAGATGTCCGCCGGAAAGCTGTTGCAATGCGCCGGCAAAGGTGATGCCCAGACCGGTGCGCGTTACCACGCCTACAATGCAGCCGGCCATTGCGCAGGCGACAGAAACGCCGATGCTGTTGCGCGTTCCGTTTTCCAGCGCATCAAAAAAGGCGGTCACCGTCAACCGTGTATCCTTGCGGAACATGCTCATGATAATGGCGACGCCGCAGGCCAGCAATGCAGAGTAACTGGCGGTAAAGCCGGCGGAGAGGAAGACGACGATGGCGATGATCGCCAGGAAAAGATGGCCTTTTTCCTTGAGCAGCGTCCAGGCGCGCGGAATCTCTTCCGGCGGCAGCCCGCGCAGGCCAAGACGTTTGGCCTCAAAATGCACCTGCAAAAGGATGGTTGTAAAATAGAGCACGGCCGGGATGACCGCGGCGAGGATGATGCGAGCATAGCTGATATTGGTCATCTCCGCCATCAGAAAAGCAGCCGCACCCATAATCGGCGGCATGATCTGACCGCCGGTTGAGGCGGTCGCTTCTACAGCCGCTGCAAATTCCGGGCGGTAGCCAAGCCGCTTCATCATCGGGATGGTAAAGGAACCAGAGCCGACCGTATTGGCAACAGAAGAACCGGAAACCGTGCCTTCCAATGCGCTGGCAATGACCGCAACCTTGGCCGGGCCGCCGACGGCGCGGCCGGCAATCGCATTGGCCAGATCGATAAAGAATTGACCGATGCCGGTCTTTTCCAGAAACGCGCCGAAAAGGATAAAGATGAAGATGAAAGTGGAACAGACCTGAATCGGCGTGCCGATCACGCCTTCCTGCGTATAGAACAGAAACTGCACGGTGCGTTGCAGCGAGAAGCCGTTATGCCCGAAACGCCCGGGGATGAAGTCGCCGAAGATAGCATAACAGATAAAGATGGAAACGACGACGATCAGCGGCAGGCCGACAGAGCGCCGGCAACATTCAAAGAGGATCAAAATACCGATGATACCGATCACCATATCCAGCGTAGTGATCCGCCCCATCTGTGATACGATTTTCTCATAGGCGAATACATAGTAAAAAAATGCACCGCCTCCCAGTAGTCCGATGATCCAGTCGTACCAGGGAATGTAGTTGACATGCCGCAGGTCTTTTTTGTTAAAGGGGAACATCAGGATGCAGAACAGAATGATAAAGCCCACATAGGAAGCTTTGTGAATCTGTGCCGGCAGACGAAGCAACGGTGAATTGATGATGATTGCATAACAGGTAAAAGCGATGAACAGCCAGCGGACAACAGTTTTACGTGTGCCGATAAACGTACGCACGCGCGATTCCTTGTCGTACTGCGCCATAATCTCGTGAATTTCTTCTTCGCTGACCGGCGCTTCATCATTTACTGGTGCAGCGTTTGGCGGCGATTGCATCTTCAGATCTTTTTTTCCGTCAGAATCCAAAAACAGCACCTCCTTTAATATGGGATGAGGTTGAAATGGTTATCCGAAAATGGGATAGGGTTAAAATGCTTATCCTGCTTTGGCTTCTCTGCAGATCGAAAACGAAAACATACGGAACAGGGAGCAGCGTTTTATCTGAAAATGGAGCGGCTCACCCGGGGCGTCGATCTGGTCGAGATGGATGGACTGTCCGCGGTAGTGCAGGATGATATCCGCAATGCGCGCGACATTGAAGACCAGCCGCTCGATCTCAAGATCATATCCCTCAGCGATGATTTTGCCATCTTCCCAACGCACGGAAGTCGCGCCTTCTTCCCGCGGGTCCTGCGGCATGCCGGCGCCAAATGAGGAATAGTGCAACGCTGTGACAAAGATCGCATCTTCCCGCACCTGGTAAAATTCTTCAACGTCGCTTTTGTTGACGGAATGGGTGAAGGATACGGAAAACACTTCCTCATCGGCGATCGGCGCGGCAAAGCGGATCTGGCCGCTATTCAGGTTGGTGAGTACAAGGCATTGCCACAGCGGTAGCGCACAGCATACAGCAAGGGCAAGCACAGCGCAAGCCATGCTTGCCCAAAACAGCGGGAATTTGCGTTTTTTCGTTACCGCGCCCTCTGTCATTGCTGGGTTTCCGGAGCTTACATTACGCCGACTTCTTCATAGTAGCGGATTGCGCCGGGATGGTAGGGGACGGAATTGCCTTCGACAGCATAAGCCGGGTCAAGGTATTCGCCTTTTGCGTTACCGGTGGTAATCTCCGCCTTTTTATCGAACAGGGTTTTGGTCAGGTTGTAAACGACATCCTCTGAAAGATCATCCGTGCAGACGAGCACTGCGCAGATGGCGACCGTGGTCACCGGTTCGCTGAGGAAAGAATATTCCTCCGGCGTGATCTCATAGGGGGTATAGAAAGCATACTGTTCCATCAATGCTTCGGCTTCCGCGCCGTCTACCGGCAGCACGGTTACTTCGCGCGCAGTGGAAAGCTCCACAACAGAGGTGTTGGGCACCCCGGAAGTGGCGAAGAAGGCGTCGATTGCGCGGTCCTGCATTGCGGTGGCGGAATCTGCAAAGGAAAGGTTACGCACATCGATATCATCTGTGGTCAGGCCATATGCGGCCAGGATCTGCTTGGCGTTGAATTCTACGCCAGAGCCGATATCGCCGATCGAGACCGCTTTGCCCCGCAGATCCGCAACGCTGGTGATGCCGGAATCGGCAGCGACGACGAGCTGGCAGACTTCCGGATAAAGCGTTGCGATGACATTGATCGAGGTAACAGGATCCTGTCCTTCATACATGTCGGTAGCATTGTAGGCATAATCAAGAACGTCGTTTTGCAGGATTGCCAGCTGCACCTGCTTGTCGGCAAGGTTGGCCACGTTTTCCGCAGAAGCGCCGGAGCTGTTGGCGGTAACGCTGAGGCCAACGCCGGCATTGGTAATCGTGGAGCCGATCACGCCGCCATAAGCATAGTAAGTACCTGTCGTGCCGCCGGTTGCCATCAGCATATTGGTCGATTCGCCGCTGGCTTGTTCTTCACCGGTTTGCTCTTCCCCACCTGCACCTTCTTCGGTCGATTCTTCACCGGTTGGCGCCGCAGAATCCCCGCAGGCAGCAAAAACCAGCATAGCTGCCAACATCATGACAAAGAGAAATAGCAAGCTTTTCTTCATTCTACAATAGACACCTCCCTTTTTAATAAAGCAGAATATCTCTGCATCTTTCATTCATATGATAGCAGAAAGCGCATAAGATGTAAATGTTTTTATTCGAATATTCGCGCCATCATACAATTATCGTATTTATATTCGCACCATCATACAATTATCATATTTATATTTACGCTTAAATAACATGATGTAATTTAGAAGTTGACGGAAAAATTGTCGTCAGGATTAAATATTATTGGGGATCAAGAGACGGATCGCCTGTTTCTTGACGTCAACCGTCATTGGGAGGTGACCAAATGCCTCGCCATCGAGATCCGTTTCTACCGATTCGCCCACTGGAGAAGTGAATTCGATATGGGCAGTCTGAAAATAATGAAATAGAGGATCTCTTGCGGTCTCATCGCTTTCACCGGATTTGATGCGGGCAAATAATTCTGCCGGCTGCAGCCGACAAAGCTGCTCCAAACGCTGTTGTAGTGCTAGGTTGCGGCTGCGCTTTCGCAGTAGCAGCACATCGAAAACCCCGTCGGAAACATCGGCTTTATACATCAACTTGCGTATTGAGCCAACGCTCATCGAATTGACGACCAGACAAAGATGAAAATCGCCTTCCGCATTATATTCTTCGGAGCAGATCTGCAGCGGGATACTGCTGGCAAGTTCAGTCGGCGCATCCTTGATCCCCTGCAGGTAATAGGCCAGTAGGCCAAAAACATTTTTTTGCTCCTGAACAGTATTATGCGCGACTTCAGTAAACATGCCGAAAGAGGCGACATTGATAAAGTAGCGGCCATTTGCGCAACCGATATCGATATCGCGGTAGCAGCCATGCTGAACCATGTCGCAGAAAGCGTCTGCTTCATCCGGCAGCCGTAGGCTGGTCGCGAAATCATTGCTGGTGCCAGCGGCAAGAATGGCGAGCGGGATATGGCTGCCACTGCACATCAGGCCGTTGATTACTTCGTTGATCGTACCATCACCGCCACAGGCGATGACCAGATCAAATTGATCAGGCAGGAGTGCTGCTGCAGCTTTGGTCGCGTCTTGCCGCGCTTTGGTGGCGAGAACGCGGATATCCGAGGCGACGCCGCTTAGCAATAGGCGTCCGATGATCTTTTCCAACTGTTTCTGTATGTTGCGCCGACCGGCGTTGGGGTTAACGATAACCTGGATTCGCATTTGCTTCGCTCGCTTTCCCGAAAAATTCTTCGCATCCCGTTTTGATTGGTTGTCTGGCGGGATATTTTGCTTCAGTATAGCATGCGAGATATTTTTCGTAAAGGGGAAGGATGATGAAAGGCGCGTTATCTGTCAACGCGCCCCAGATTCATACCAGATATCGATTCGTTGTTCACGCGCTGTCCAGGCGACTTCGGCGCCAAAGCTTTCCATGAGATAACGCAGAGGAACGAAAGTCCGGTCGTCGTGAATGCAGGCGGCAATTGCCGTGCCTGCCGCCGGTTGGCCGATGGTCAGCAGATGGCTGACCTCACCCAGTTCGATCGTGACCTGTTGCTGCGCTGCATTCCAGTTAACCGTGGCGCCGAGCGCTTCGGCAACGAAACGCACAGGTACCATAGTATGGCCATTGCCATCCAGACCAATAGCGAGAAAAGGTGCGGTATCCAATAGATAAGCCGTATCATTGCAAAAGAGGATATCCAACCCGATATTCATCTGAATATGTAGTCGCGTATCCACAGCCCAGATGTCTGCTCCGGTTTCTGCCGTTCCCCATTCGCTGTCTGCAGCCAGATCTTCCTCCGGCCAGATTGGATCCTGCAGTCCGCTTTCCTGTCCGGGAACCTCTGTACTCGGCCGGTTCTCCGTCTGCTCCGGCGGTGGCGTTGTCTCGGGTATCTTTTCTGTATCCGTTTGCCCGCCAGCTGAGAAATCGGGTCCTGCATCCGTATTCGGCGGATCTTTTTCGGGCAATGGTGACGTCTCTTCCGGCAGGGGGTCGCTTTCATCCGCGGGCAGCGTCACCACACGGAAAATGATGGTATAAGTCGTAATACCTGTATCCGTCTGCAAACGGAAAGTGAGCCGCCTATCCGCATCTACGGTATAGGTATGCTTCAGTTGATCGACCGATTCTGCATGAAGCATATCGTTGATGCGCATACCAGGCGCACTGACGGAAACGGTAATCTCCTGCGGGCTGGTCAGCGTGATCGTATAGCTGGTGATTTCCGGTTGGAAGAACAAGGAAATATCATCCAGTGCAGCGTCTATACTGATCTCGACATCTGCAGCCGCATGGCTGCTGCTGCCGGGCAGGCAGCTAAAGATTAGCAGCAGAAGAAAAAGGAGACAGGAAAACCCGCTATTTTTAATTATTTTTCTAAATTTTTTGTCCATATAAAATATATTATATATGAAGTCGAAAAATCCTGCTGTTTGTCGAGAGATCAAAAAAAAATGCCCCGCATTAGGGGCGGGGCATCTGCGGTTGGATCATGATCAGCGTGTGGCTGACATACGGCCGAGATTTCGCCTTGCGGCAAGCGCACGCGGTCGGCGCGGCTGTAACAGCGCAGCAGTCAGGCCGCCGGCCAATAGCGGCAAATAATAATTCAGCCCGCGGATCAACAGCAGAGCCGGCAACAGCAGTTCCGCGCCGAAGATATTGCGGTAAAGCAGCAGGAAGCCACCTTCCGCAACGCCGGCCCCCCCTGGTATGGGCAGGGATTCCACGGCCAGCGTCAGGATGGCCTGCATGGCGAGCAGGGAAAAGAAGCTGCCATTTGTCAATCCAAAAGCGCGGCTAACCCAGAACGGCAGGGAATAGAGCGCGCTGAGATGCACGATCAGCAGCGGCAGGGTGACCAACAGCAACCGGGGTCGCTGGCGCAGGTATGCTGCCCCTTCCCGATATTCTGCAAGCTGTCTGGCTAAGATAGCCCGCGTTTTTTCCGGCTGCCGCAGAATGCGTAATTTTGTCAGCAGCTGCACCGCTGCATTTACAATCGACGGCAGCAGCTGTTTGGAAAAGATCGCCAGCAAGAAAAAGGAACCTACCAGGAATTGTGCGGCGATGCCATAGTACAGCATCCAGCGTGCAATACCGCTCCCTACCGGAATCCCGCCGGAGATCAATAGCGCACAACCGGCGATGAGCAGCACGGCGATATGATAGAAGAGGTTGAAACAGAGCAGGGCCGGCGCTGCTGCACCGACCAGCACGCCGTCGCGCTGCAGGTAGCAAAGTTGCGCGGGTTGACCGCCGCAGCAGGCAGGTGTGATTGAGCTGAAATAGAAATCGATCAAGGAATAGGCATAGCAGCGCGGTCGGGAAAGGCCGCGCCGTTTGCCATTGAGCAACAGATGGAGGCCGACCGCTTCACAGCAGAAGAAGATGATGATAGCCGCGACGCCGGCAAGTAAATAACGTGGATCTACCTGCCGGCTGATTTCAGCTAGTTTTGTCAGCTCTGCATCCCGCAGCAGGTAAAAAAGCAGGATAACGAGCAACAGGATGGGGAGAGCCATGCCGAGCAGCTGCTTCTTTTTCCCCGGCAAACGGGCAAGCGCATATTTCATTTCATGCTTCTCCATAAAGCACCTCCGTCCGGCAGGGGTCGTCCGCCCTTTTTATTTCCGAAAGGCGCAGAAAGCGGTAGCCTGCTGCTTGCATCTCCGGCAAAAAGCTGCGCAGCGCCTCGATCGTCGCTGCGGCAGAATCTGCAACCGCCGTACCGGCGCAACCATCGTGCAGGCAGATGATGCTACCCGGGCGGCAGCGTCTGCGCAGCCGTTGCAATATCGCTTCCGCCGTATCGCCGCGCCAATCCTGCGCCATCACGCTCCATAGCGTCAAGCGCAGGTTATGCTTGCGCAGCAGCCATAGCGTATAAAGCGTGAGATTGCCATAAGGCGGGCGGTAGGCGTACGGTTCTATTCCAAGTCCGCGCAGTACCACCAGACCGGTCGTCAGTTCGCGTGCCGCTGCTTTTGGTCCCAGCAGCCATTGGTTGGCGT
This sequence comes from uncultured Clostridia bacterium, assembly GCA_944390945.1. Taxonomy (GTDB): domain Bacteria; phylum Bacillota; class Dehalobacteriia; order UBA4068; family UBA4068; genus CALXSV01. The sequence continues at coordinate 16,010 of CALXRV010000022.1, read as the reverse complement.
GCCGGTAGCCGTGCAGGCCGATACAATGTCCTTCTTCCTGCATACGGTGGATCAGTTGCGGTGCAGCTGCGGCTGCTGATCCGCTGACAAAGAAATTGGCCGGAATTCCATATTCATGCAGCAGATCGAGCAGTTGCGGTGTATAACGGGGATCAGGCCCATCATCAAAGCTGAGCAGTAGTACGCGCTCCGCACCGTTCTGTCTCCGCAGCAGATGACGACGCAGATATTTATGGTAGCAGGTTGGAAGAATTGCCCAGAGCAGCCATGCGAGGGTAACGGCTGCTGCCAGAATGATCAGCAGGCCCATGTTTCACACCCCGTTTCTTTAGCCGTTGTTTTGCTTTGCAGCTCGCCAAGATAGTCCAAAAATGCCTGCGGCTGCAGTTTGGCGTGAAAGCGGTGCATAGCCTGCTGCATAGCCTGCAGGCGCTGCCTGTCGCGCAGCAAAGCCGTAATCTGTGCTGCTGCCGTAGATGGCGCATCGTGCAGCAGCATGCCCATATCATGTTCGAGCAGCAGGCGGCAGTTTGCTTGTTCCTGCCGGAGCGCAGGCATGAAGGTGAGCAGCGGCAGCTCGCAAGCGATCGCTTCAAATGTGGTCACGCCACCTGGCTTGGAAAGCAGCAGGCTGGCACGCTGCATATATTGCTCCGGCACTGCCGTGAAGCTGATGGCAGATAAATTGGCAAAGCGTCCTTCCAGCCGCCGGCGCAGCGCTTCGTTTTTGCCGCAGAGCACGGTGATATGCAGGCCCTCGATCGCGCTGAGCGCGCGGTATAACTGTTCATCCTCCGGCAGCATGCCCAGACCGCCACCCATCAGCAGCAGCTCGTTTTCCTGCCGCAGCTCTGGCTGCGGGCAGAAACGGCTGCGCACCGGCACGCCGGTCACTGCGATACGTTGGGCATCAACGCCTGACTGCAGCAGGCATTGCCTGGTTTCCGGCGCAGCCACCAGGTAGAGATCTGTTTCCGGATTCAGCCAGACCTGATGCGCACCGACATCGGTAATGCAGGTAACCAGCGGTAGACTGCTATGGTAGAGGCGCTTATAGAGCGCGGTCAGGCGTGCGGAAAAGGAATAGGTGGCGACGACCACATCCGGCTGCAGGCTTCGCATCTGCGCAGCAAAACGGCGCACGGCATAACGTTCGGCCAGGCTGAGCGTATCCGTACCGCGATCGTGTGTGCTGTGTTGATAAGCCACATTATACAGGCGCTGGCTGTGCGAGACGAACATGCCATAGCCACGCGCCAGCGCATCGCTGTTCAGCGGCAATGCGGCATCAAAAATATCAGCCAGCAGTACCTTGTGCCCGCTGCCGCTTTGCCGTATCTGCTCGGCGAGCGAGCGGGCTGCAGACAGATGCCCCATACCAAATTTGCTGCTGAGAATCAGGACTTTCATATCATTCGCCCCCACAATTGCATTTCAATGTTGTCCTTTTCGTGCTTATTATAAGACGGGGGCGATTTAAGGTTAAAGGGGCGAAATTCTTAAAAAGAGCGGAGGGTTGTTTAAGAAATCTTTAAGAGAAAACCGTACATAAATATACCTTATGTAGGAGGGTATGTTGTTGGCGACTGCCGTCGGCAGCGGCTGCGCGCCGGATGCGGAGCAAGTTTCGGCAGTCCGCTCATTCCGGTAAAATGGCGTATTTCCTCCGCATTCGTGCCAGTTTGGTGAGCAAGGAGGGGGCGAGCAGGAGGATAAAAAGAAAGGTGGAGCTGGCCAGAACCAGATCGCCCGGCAGGCCGAGCGCATAGGAGGCGAGCACAGCCTGCCAGGAAAACTCCGCCTGGAAGAGCAGAACGCCGGCTGGATTGGTGATGCCGCCGTGGATGCAAAGCGCAGCGAAAAACCCGAAGATGGCGAGCGGCCAGCGTCTGGCCAGCGCCGGGAAATGGCGGACAAGGATGCCGGCCGTATAGCCGATCATTCCCCAGGCAAACATTTGCCAAAGCGTCCATGGTCCCTGGCCAAACAGGAAATTGGAAACCAGCGCGGTCAGCGCGCCGAGCAGGAAGCCGGTTCTGCCCCCAAGCGCAGCGCCATAGATCACAAGCAGGGCCAATACTGGCTTAAAATTTGGCACCAGAAAAAAGACTGCGCGCGAGATCACGGCCAAAGCGGTGAGCACAGCAAGCAGTACAATCTCCCGCGCTTGCGGCCGGCGGCGTTCAAAAAAGAAGAAATGCGGCAGCAGCAACCAGGCGACAATCAACAGGGCGATGAAATACCAGCGCCGTGCAGAAAGCAGCTGAACTCCGGCAAGCAGGGTTAATGGGATGACGACCAGCACCAATATTGCGGTCAGACGTTCCCTGGTCCGGACGGAGTGGTTGGTGCGACTCATCGTTGTCCCACCTCCCGCAAGGCGGCCAGCAGATCGGCAACTGTTGCCACAGCGGGGAACCATTCACGCGCCATGCGGTTGGCAGCTGTGGTATAGAAACTGTTGCGCGTGAAAAATTCTCCCGCATCTCCCTGGCTGATGATCGTCCCATCAAACAGCAGAGCAGCGCGAGAGAGATAGCAGGCGGCAAATTCAATATCATGTGTGGCCATCACGATGGCCATGCCGGATGCACGCAGATCCGCCAACAGGGTGGCAAAACGTGCCTTGTAGGCGGCGTCCAGCCCTTTAGTCGGTTCATCGAGCAGCAGCAGCTGCGGTTCGGTCAGCAGCAATTTGGCCAGAGCCAGTCGCTGCTGCTCTCCTCCAGAGATATCATAAGGATGACGGGTCAGGATTGCATCCGGGATCTCACAGCGCGCGCAGACCGCAGAGATTCGCGCTGCCTGCTCCTGCGGCGACAGGGTTGGGAGCATCTCTGCCAGCTCATCCTGGCAGCATTCCGTCGTAAACAACAGACGGGGATGCTGTGGCAGCAGGCGTATTTTGACCTGCTTGTCCATAATTCGTTTGCCCCGGTCTGGACGGCGCACGCCGGCAATCAGTTTGAGCAGGGTGCTTTTGCCGCTGCCGTTTGCGCCGCAGATGGCGAGCAAGTCGTTCGGAAGAATATCCAGGTCGAGCCCACGCAGTACGTCGGCTGCTGCATTCGGGTAACGATAATCGATATGTTTCAGGGAGAGCAGCGCCGGGCTGCAGTCTTTCTTTTTCCGGTCACCGGCTACCTGATGTGGGGTTGGCCGGCGGCCCGTGCACTCCGCAGCAGGAAGACGCCCAGCCAGCCAAAGCCGGCCTTCCCGTACCGTGACCGGTAGCTGGTCGTCCTGCTCCGGCACGGTAAATGCTGCTGCGACAGCCGCTGCTGCCGGCATGGCGGCAGCCAGCGAATGCTTACTGCGAATCAGGGCAGCGGCAAAGCGGCGCGGCGGGGCATCTTCTGCCAGATGTCCCTGTTCCAGCAATAAAACACGGTCCGCCATTGGCAACAAGGAATCCGGACGATGTTCGATCAGCAATACGCTGATTCCCAGCTCTCTGTTGAGTTTGGTGAGCAGAGAAAGAAAATCTTCCCGTGCGACTGGGTCCAGCTGACTGCAGGGCTCGTCCAGCAGCAGGATCCTCGGCTGCATGGCGACGACAGAAGCCAATGCCAGCATTTGTTTTTGGCCGCCGGAAAGCGATGCGGTATCTGCATGAAACCAGCCGCCGATACCGAAAAAGGAGGACATCTCCGCGACCCGGCGGCGGATCTCTGCGCTGGGCAGGCCTAGGTTTTCCAACCCAAAAGCGAGTTCATGCCAGACTTTATCTGTAACGAGCTGCAGTTCCGGATCTTGCCCGACAAAACCGATATCCGCGCTTTCCTGCAGCGTCAGCGAGGCCAGCGCTTTGCCACGGTAGAATATGGCGCCTGTACGTTGCCCCTGTGCAGCCAGCTCCGGCTTCAGCTGGCGGAGTAGCGTTGTTTTTCCACTGCCGGAACAACCGGTGAGCAGGACAAAATCGCCGGGTCGGATGACGAGATCGATCGCATGCAGGCAGGGTGTACTTGCGCCCGGATAGGTAAAGCTGAATTTTTCCAGCCGGAACAACTCAGAATTTGGCATGGTTTCTCCTCAGCCAGAACAGGGGTAGGAAACAGAGGACCAGATAGGCGGCTGCAGCTGTATAAAACAGAGGCGTCGCTGCGGCCCAGCTGACAACAGGGAAATAGGCATAAGAAAAACAGCCGCGCAATGCGCCTGCCAGCAGCAGCGCGGCCAACAGAATAAGCAGCAGAAGGATATTCCTGTCGCGGGCGTCAAAACGGAATACATGAAAATTGCTGCGCTTGCCACTGCCATAGCCGCGCGCGCGCATGCTGTCTGCGGTTTCCAGGGCAGATTCCAGCGACCAGCTTAGCATGGCTTGAAAGATATGGCCCGCCTCTGTCAGCCGGCCGCGCCGGGTGGCCTCGGCGCCGAATCCAGCGCCGGCGCGCGCTTCTCGGATCGCCGCCATCTGCCGGCGGTAAAGCGGCAGAAAGCGCAGCGTCAGTGAAAGCACCAACGCCAATGCCGGCGCGCTGCGGCTGAAAAGATAGATCAGCTTTTCATTGTCCAGCACGGCCACAGCCAGATCGAACCAACAGAGCACGCTAGCCAGCATTGCGCCAGCCATCAGGCCGAAAAGCAGAGATTCCCCCGTGATCGCATTGCGTCCCAGATAGAAGAGAATGGTTGCGCCACGGTGGTTAACCAGCGGATTGATCAGCGCAGAAAGCAGCGCCATCGGCAGGCAGAGCCCAAGCAGAAAGCGGAGGGCTGAACGGCCGCGGCGCAGAATGACACAGCTGACCGCCGCTGCCAGGGAAACCGGTAGCAAAAGCGGGTGCAGCAAGGTGATGGCAAAGGAGATCACCAACAAAAAATAGACAAATGCGGTGATGGGGTGCAGACGTTCCATGCGTTCAGATCATCTCAAGCGGCAAAGATCAATAGAATTCCGGATAGGCCTCGGCATAGCTGAGATAGCGGAATTCCACCACCATGCCTTCGCTGAGCGCCGTATCATCCGCGCCGGTTTCCGCGAGCTCGCCATCAAGATAGAGAAGCCAACCGGCATCTGCAGTCGAAGCGATGCCGTTGAAATTATCATACATGCCGTCGGCATAAGTGTAAGGGAACTCTGCTTCCTGGCAGAGCGCGACGATCAGATCTCCGGCTGAGCCGCCCTCCGGCACGCTGCCTTCAGCAGAAAATAGCTCGTTACCATCAGCATCAATGACAGTAAAGCTGCCGTTGACCGCCGCTTCTTCCGCGCCGCAAGCCGCGAGGGCAAGCAGTGCCGCGAACAGGATGCAGAAAACAAATGTTTTTTTCATGATCGATACCCCTCCTTGGATGTTGGCTGCCGGTGGGCAAAAGAAAACGCCCCGGACGGGGCGGGAACCGCCGCCGTTCCCTGACCCGGAAGCATGCGCCGTTATTCCGCAGGGCAAGGTCTTCCGGCTGGGCTTCATCCGCAGGAACGCCTTCTCGGCGCATGCGCCAATGGCAATCGTTCCTTTGTCAGCGTCACGGCAATGGCAGTTGCAGGGGGTTTGCACCCCTTTCCCTTTTCCGTACGGGGAATAAATTACGGTTGTGAACACAGTATACTGCATCCCGGGCGCGAAAGTCAAGGTTTCCCCGTCTTCCACCATTGACAACCTATCGGGGCTATAGTAAGATGTTAAATAGTTTTGTTTTATATTATATTTGCTTCATATGCAGTTTGGGGGATGGGGAATAAATAATGACGCAGGATACCGGTTTACAGTTGGGTTTGCAGCTGATTCGCGAATCGCGCAATATCAAGGCGGCCTGGATGGAATTTCTTTCTCCGCTGGTGCAGGCGGAAAAACTTACCCATCTGCAGCTTTTTGTGCTGACCGGCATTGCGGAAGGCGAAGTGGATAATATCAACAGCCTTTGCCGCTGGCTTGATATCGGGCAGGGTAACGCTTCGACGCTTTGCAAACGGCTGGAGGAAGAAGGCTTTCTCCACCGCAGCCGCAGCCGCATGGATGAGCGGATCGTATTGCTTCGGCTGACAGAGCGTGGCCGCGCCGCAGTCAGCCATATCCAGGCAGAGCTGGCTGCTTGCTGTAAATATCTGCTGGCAAGCCGGCCGGAGCAGATGCAGGCTGTGCTCGACGGCCTGCGTACTGCCAACGGGTTGTTGGCTGTGCTGGCGGAACGCCGTGCCGGCAGCATAACAGCTGATGCAGCTGACGACGGGGATGATGACAGAATGAAAGAGGAACAGGTATGATCGCAAAATTCAGCGTGGAAAAGCCGTTTACCATTATCGTCGCTGTGATTCTGGTGCTGGTGATCGGCGTGGTGGCTTTTTTGAATACCGGCGTTGATCTGCTGCCGGAAATAGAGCTGCCGTATGTTGTGGTGATGACGACATATCCCGGTGCGAGCCCGGATGAGGTGGAAAGCGGCGTGACGAATCCACTGGAATCTTCCCTGGCCGCTTTGGCGGGTTTGGAATCGCTTTCTTCCATTTCCGCAGAAAATTACAGCATGATTATCCTGCAGTTCAGCCAAGCGATGAACATGGACAGCGCGATGATCGAACTGTCTTCCTACATCGATATCGCTGAAGCGGGCTTTGCCGATGGTGTAGCAGCACCGGTCGTTCTGCGGATCAACCCTTCCATGATGCCGGTGATGTTGATGGCGGCAGACCGCGATGATATGGACGAGACCGCTTTTTCCGAATATGTGGAAGATACGCTGATCCCCGCTTTCCAGCGTGTGGAGGGTGTGGCTTCGGTGAATGCCGTGGGCTTGGTGGAGCGCCAGGTAGATATCGTCTGGGATGAGGCGGCGATCGAGGATTTGAACGACCGCATTTTGCAGGTGGTGGACAGCGAACTTGCGGAGCAGCAGGCAGAGCTGGACGACGCTATCCGTGAAGTGCAGGAAGGGCAGCAGGAGCTGGAGGACGAGAGCGAAAAAGCCTATGACGAGCTGGCCGGCGCAGCCGGCGAGCTGGCGGATGGCCGGCTGCAGCTGCAACTGGGAAAAAATGCCTTGGAAAGCGCACCGGAAGAGTTGGAGGCCGCGCGCGAGGAATTGGAAAGCACGGCTGAAATGCTGGAAGGGCTGCTTGATATGTTCGCGGCGCAGGAGCAGCTGGAAGAAGGTATTGCGCAGGTGGAAGAGGGCCTGACGCAGATGGAGGAAGCAGAGGAGCAGATCTTATACTATTTTGGCAGCTATGCCATGGCGGAACGCACATTGGATGAGCTGTCCGATCAGTTGCTGACTGCGCAACAGGATTTGGATGATGCTTATGCTGCTTATCAGCATGCCGCAGATGCAGCTGCGGCTGCACCGGATGACCCTGCGGCACAGCAGGCACTGGCAGAGGCTGCTGCTGAGCTGGAAAGAAGCATGTCTATCGCCGCGCTGGCCCTGCAAGCGCTATCCGAACTGGCCGGCAGCCTGCCGGATATGGGCGACGGCGATATGCCGGCTTTTGATCCGTCCCAGATGGAGGATCCTGCCGCGGTATCCGCTGCGCTTGCTTCGGCCGTGGATATGCTGGATGAGGCCTCGGCGGCGATCTCCACCCTGCAAGAAGGAAAAGCAGAGCTGGAAGCCGTCTATGATGAGCTGCTTTCGCAGCAGGATATGCTGGAAATGGCGATGATGCAGGCCGGCGGCATGGATGAAGCGGATGTTTACGATGCGTTGGACCAGGTGGATGAAGGGCTGGCAGAGATCGAGCGCGCGCAGCAGGAATTGCCACAGCAGGAGCAGGATTTGCTCGCGGCAGAGGAGGAGCTGAACGAAGGCGCAGCGGAGCTGGAAAAAGGGCAGATGAAGCTTTCTACCGAGCTTTCCAGTGCAGCTGTGCAGTTGGCGATGGTCGAGGCGCAGCTCGATACGGCTTATGATGAATTTGAAAAAGCACGAGAAGAAGCCTTCCGCGAGGCAGGGCTGGATGGCGTGCTCACTTCGAGCATGCTTTCCGGCATCCTTTCTGCATCCAATTTTTCCATGCCGGCCGGATATCTGGATGAAGACGGCGCCAGCATGCTGGTTAAGGTAGGAGAAAAATTTGCCAGTCTGGAAGAATTGCAGGAGCTGCTGCTGATCGATTCGGGTATTGAGGGGATCGGCGCGGTGTATCTTCGCGATGTGGCCAGCGTGACGCTGACGGATAACAGCGGCGAATATTATGCAAAAATCAATGGCAACCCCGGTATCATCCTCTCGCTGAGCAGGCAGAGTATGTACAGCACGGCGGAGGTCTCGGATGCGATCAATGCGCTGATGGAGCAGCTGCAGGCTGAAGATACGGCGCTGCATTTCACCGCGCTTTCCGACCAGGGGTATTATATTCGCATGGCTGTGGGCGCGGTGATGGATAACCTGCTGCTTGGCGGTGTGTTGGCCATTGCAGTGCTCATCCTTTTCCTGCGCAGCTTCCGGCCGACTCTGGTGATCGCGCTTTCTATTCCGATCAGCCTGTTGTTTGCCCTTGGCTTGATGTACTTTTCCGGGGTTTCGATCAATGTCATCTCCCTGGCCGGCCTGGCGATGGGTGTCGGTATGCTGGTAGACAACAGCATCGTGGTGATCGAGAATATCTATCGCCTGCGCAGTCTGGGCGTGCCGCCGGCTGCCGCGGCGATCAAGGGCGCGGGACAAATGGCAGCCGCGATTACCTCCTCCACCTTGACCACGGTATGCGTCTTTTTGCCTATTGTATTTACGCAGGGACTTTCGCGGCAGCTGTTTTCGGATATGGGGCTTACTGTCGCCTATTCCCTGATTGCCTCGTTGTTGGTGGCGCTTTCGCTCGTTCCTACGCTGGCTGCCAATGTTTTGATTCGGCCCCTGCCGCAGCCCAGCCGTTTCTATCAGGGTTTGCTGAGTATTTATGGCCGCATGATCGCATTTGTGATCCGGCATAAATGGGCGATTCTTGTGCCGGTGGTGGCGGTGGCGATCTTTGCCGCGGCAAACGCTTTCAGCCGTGGGATGAGCTTCATGCCGGAGGTCGACTATGGTCAGCTGTTGGTCACGGTAACAGCTGCGGCAGAGTCGGAGGAGGCAGCTGCGCCGGATGCGGCTGTGGTTTTGACGGCAGAGGATGAGGCTGGGGAGGCTGAGCTGCAGCGGCAGGCAGATCTGCTGACGGAACGGATTTTGCAGATCGAAGGCATAGCGACAGTCGGCGCATTTGAAGGAGATATGATGGGTCTGAGCGGTATGGATAGCGGTAGCGGCGAAGAGGAATACAGCCTTTCGCTATATGTGCTTTGCGATCCGGAAAGCGGATTGACCGGCCGTGCCGCAACACCGCAGATCGAACAGGCGGCAGAAGGATTGCCGATTGCGGTTCGGGTGGAAAACTCTTCTTTTGACCTGTCTGCTCTTGTCGCGAGCGGGATCGAAGTTGTTTTGCGCGGCGATGACAGCGATGTATTGATCGCATTGGCCCGCGAAGTTGCGGCTGCGATGGCAGAGGTGGAAGGGCTGACCGATATTGATGACGGATTATCCGATATGGCAGATGAGCTGCGGGTGATTGTTGATAAAAACGCAGCGCTGCAGTATTCGTTGACTGTAGCGCAGGTTTATCAGGAACTGGCGGCTGCGCTGACACAGGAAACGCCGGCGATGACGCTGAGCGAGAACGGCATGGAATATGAAGTGGTAATCCTGGAGGATCCCGCTGCCGGCATGACGCGGGAAAAGCTGGAAGACTATACCTTTACTGTGGAGACAAGGGATGATACAGGGGAAATGGTGGAAGAGGAGATTGCGCTGACAGAAATCGCCCGGATAGAAGAAGGGCAGGGGTTCTCTGCCATCAATCATATCGACCAGGCGCGCAGCCACAGCGTACGGGCGGCTGTCGCGGACGCATATAATGTCGGCCTGGTCGGGCAAGCGCTGGAGCTGCGTCTGGCGGAGATCGATCTGCCTGCGGGCTGCAGTATGACGATCGCCGGCGAGAGCGAAACGATCAATGATACGATGGCTGATCTCTATCTGATGATTGCGCTGGCCTGCCTCTTTATTTATCTGATCATGGTTGCGCAGTTCCAGAGCCTGGTATTACCGTTCATTGTCATCCTGACCATTCCGCTCGCTTTTACCGGCGGTTTGCTCGCCCTGATCCTGACTGGAAGCGAGCTTAGCGTCGTCGCTATGCTTGGCTTTCTCATCCTGGCAGGCGTCGTTGTCAATAACGGCATCGTCTTTGTGGATTGTGTCAATCAGTTGCGGCGGGAAGGTTTGGAACGGCGAGAGGCGCTGGTGCAGGCCGGTCTGACTCGTCTGCGGCCAATCCTGATGACGGCGATGACAACGGTGTTCGCCATGCTTGCGATGGCGTTTTCTGACCAGATGGGCGCTGAGCTGCTGCAGCCGCTGGCATTGGTCGCGATCGGCGGACTCGTTTACGCAACCCTGTTGACCCTGCTTTTCGTGCCTGTATTATATGATCTGTTGCAGCGCCGCATGCCCGGACGGCGGCAGGCTGTGGAAACGGAGGAGAGGTGAACGATGCATATTTTTCTGACTGGCGAAGTGGGCTGTGGCAAATCGACAGCGATTCGGCGCAGCCTGCAGATGTTGGGCGATCCGCGGTTGGGCGGATTCCGCACGATAACCGTTCCTTCGCCGGAGCTGGATGCGCTGGGGGAACTTTATATCGTTGCGCCTGATGATGCAGGCAACCTGCGCTGCCGCGATAATCTGGTCGGCATCCGTTGGGGCGGAGGAAAAGGCACCGGTTTTGCCAGTGGTTTTGAAGTCGGAGGCTGTCGTCTGCTCGCCACACCGCCGCCGGATACAAAGCTGTTGCTGATGGATGAGCTGGGAACGATGGAGCGTATGGCGCCGCAGTTTTGCGCTGCTGTGCTGGCTGCGCTGGATGGTGACCTGCCTGTAGTGGGCGTGGTAAAGCCGATTCATGCGCCGTTGCTGGATGCCGTGCGCGCGCATCCGCGTGTATTGGTGATCAGCGTGGACCAGGAAAACCGCGATGATTTGCCAGTATTGATCTGCCGGTTGCTGCATGCGGGCGGGACGAATCTGGGTTGATGCTGTCGTACAGGCAGTGGCATCTCGGCAACGTGGCATGCGTGTTGAGCTACGGCCATGCGGCTGCAGCAAAAACCACGTATGGCTTGCCTATGGTCAGCGCCAGGGGAAAAGGAGGGGCCCTATGCTGTATCATGCACAGAATGCCTCGATTTTGGGCATGGATTATGTTCGGTTCGGTAATGGGGAAAAGGCGCTGATCGTAATTCCCGGTCTGGGCGACGGTTTGCTGACGCTGAAGGGTACGGCATTGCCTTTCGCCCTGGTTTACGGTCATTATGCAGAGGGCTATACCCTTTATGGCATCAGCCGCCGACGCGATCTGCCGCATGGGTATACGACTTGGGAAATGGCGGATGATATCGCGGCAGCGATGGATGCGCTGGCTATTGGCGAAGCGAATATCGTCGGTATATCGCAGGGCGGCATGATCGCACAGCATTTGGCTTTACGGCATGCGCAGAAGGTAAGCAAGCTGGTGCTTGCCGTTACTTTGGCCCGGCAGAACGAAACGATACAAGCCGTCGTCCGCAGATGGATGGAGCTGGCCAGGGCAGGGGATTACCGCCGCATCGTGATTGAAACGGCGGACAAATCCTATGGTGCAGCATATCTGCGGCGTCGCAGGTGGCTTTATGCTCTTGCCGGCAGTTTCCTGCGGCCAAAATCGCCGGAGCGTTATTTGACGATGGCAGAAGCCTGTTTGCAGCATGACGCCTATGATATGCTGGAGCGGATCAGCTGCCCGGTACTCGTTATCGGCGGCGGGCAAGATCGCATCGTCGGCTGTGCCGCGGCAGATGAGGTTGCCGGTCGTATTCCCGGCAGCAAGCTGTATATCTACCCGCATCTGGGGCATGGCCTTTATGCGGAAGCACGGGATTTCCCGCAACGTGTTCTGGACTTTTTCGCGCAATGAATCGTCACGCGGCGGCTATGCCGCAGAGTAAGCGGCGCGCTGATCAACAAGAATGGGTTGTGATACCCTTTAGCAGGGCTGATTCTGCAGATGGCCAAAGTCGGGCAGTATTGTTGCCGCGCCCTCTCGGCCAGTCGGAACATCTCGTTCCTGCCAGGCAGTCAAGCGGGAACCTGAATATCCCACCGCCGATGAAAAATGTTTGACGAGAAAAACGTTAATGGTTGTCCCAGGGGGCTTGGGGAAAATTTGCCAGAGGGATTTGCCGCACGAAGCAGCTAAATCATGCCGGGTAGACCAACCGGGCCGACAGCTCTCACCCAGCGCGGGTGTGCGTCGTCAGGTCCGGCAAATTTTGTCCCATCTGCCGGGGGGCTTTTTCTTCCGGGAAAAGCGCAGCCATTTCATCTGGGCATGCTAATCCCTGCCTTGGAACCATATTTTGGTTCTGTGCGATCGGGCATGGGGCAAGATATATGCGGGGATAGGGTTTTCTCAGCGAATTGCTTCGGTTTGCGCCCGCATATCATTTGCCGGCATTGGCCAGAACCCCTGTCCCGGGGTGGTTAGTTCTTGTATCGAATGATGTATTCTGATATAATTCCCCATAGAGATTTCCGAGAGATAGCCGGTTAGTGAGGATAGCCAAACGTTTGGCACATAAGACAGAACAGCGATATGACAACAGCGCTATCTCATCCTCAAAAGCCTGGAAACCAAGATCAGGCCGTTTGAGCTGGCGGAAGTACAGCAGCCAATGCTACAAAATGAATCTTTTGTATCCTGCGGCCATATACATAGCAAGATGGAGCAAGCGGCGGCGCACGACAGCAGGCTGTGGGAAGGGCAAATTGACAGGAAAACAAAGAAACTGCCGCAGCAGGCTTTGTGGGGAAGGCGGCCCATGACAGGCAGGATGTAGAGGGTAAATCGCTGGCGCTGGCGGGTCGGGAACAGATTTGTCAGGCGACGGATCGGAATATGGTAATGTGGTAGAGTTGGCAAGGAGGTGGGCGGATGAACCAAAAAGGCAGCATTGGAGCTGTAGATCTTCTTTATGGCGCCTGTTTCTCCCTGTGCTTTTTTGCGTTTATGCTGACCGAGGCGTTCATCAACGAACGCTGCGCCGTGCTGTTGGGGGCGGATAGCGTATATTTGATCTACGCCGCTGGATTGCTTTGTACGGGGTTGGGCTTTTTGTCCTTTTCTGCTTTGCGCCGGCTTTGCATAAAGGAAAGTGTGCGAAAGATAGCCCTCTGCCTCATCGGGCTGCTTTGCCTTACTGCCTCCCTATTGCTGTTGATGACGCGCGAGCCGGTTGTTTTCCTGATTTGTGCCGCAGCGGCACTGCTGTTGTTTGGCCATATTGGAGGTTGCGTATATTATAACAGCGCCATGTTCTTCGCGCATAGCCGATACTTGGGGCGCATCATTGGCATCGGAATGGGAATAGCCACGCTTTTGCAGTTTTTTGTGCAAAATTTTGCTTTCCATGCGGTAGTCTTCATCATCAGTATCTTTTTCAGCGTGGCGTTTGTGCTCTATTATATCATTCGCGCACCACGGGACTGGATTCTGGAAAATCCGTTGCCGTATTCCTTGGATAACAGCAAAGCTCGCCGCTGCGCCGTAAATCTGATTGCTGCCGTTGTCCTGATGAGCCTTGTTGCGGGGATGATTGACAGTGTCGTGACCTCCTTCAACGCAGTGCAAACCTATGATATCTACAGCGGCGTTCGGTTGTTTTATGCCCTGGGCCTGATCATGGCAGGCTATATCGCGGATATCAAGAAAAGGCAGTATCTGCCTGTTGCCACTGTGTGCGCCATACTGCTTTCTTCCCTCTGCGCCATATTTTTGTCGGAGGAATGGGGCTATTTTGCGGGTACGGCGCTGATGTATCTGTACAGCGGCTTCTATGTCATTTTTCTGACGGTGATGTTTTTGGATTTCGCGCCAAAAAGCAACCACCCCGAACTTTGGGCGGGAATGGGGCGTGTTGTCCGGAGTCTAACCGTCGCGGTGGCGGTTATCCCGACGATGCGGATATACGATGTCCTGGGCGGTACGGCGCTGGCGGTAGGCAGCTGCATCCTCTCCATCGCGATTCTGCTGGTGCTGTTGCCCGCTATCAGTAATCCTGCGGTTGTGGCAAGACAGCGGGAAACATGGGAAACGAAAAAAGTAATGTCTCCTCAGGAACGCCTAAAATCGTATGCCGAACGCTGTTCCCTCACCCCCCGGGAAACCGAGGTGCTGGAAAGATTGCTGACATCTGAGGACGGCGTGCAGGAGATCGCCGAAAGCCTGTATATTTCACGCCGGGTGCTGCAAAGGTATATCGCATCCATCTATGAAAAAACCGATACCAAAACCCGTATCGGACTGTTTCAGAGCTATATGAATTTTGCATCGGAACAGAATTAAACAGAAAATCATAGTTACCGCGCCGTCTTTCCAAGCGAAAGACGGCGTTTTTTATTTGTTTTTGCAATGGCAGGCATCTGACCCTCCTTTTCGCCGGTTGGGGAAGATTGGCACACTTGTGACCCCCCTTTTTCGCCCGTGGGGAAAGATTGGCACATATGTGACCTGCCAAAGAGAGGGATTTATCTGTATCATAATCATATCTCCATGTCCAACAATAAATATGGGGACATGCGGATATTGAAAATGTTGAACCGCATGATGATGACCGTAAGGGGCTGCCTCCGCTTCTATGCCTGGCGGCGGAGCATTCTGCGGTGTTTGCTGCGACAGGCCGAAAGCCAGCGTTTCTCTTTATTATCCATCTTATCCGTCGAGGCATCGGTTCAAAGCTTTTTGTTGCTGTGCCAACGATAGAGCGGGAACGAAACCTCGGCATGGGCTGTATCGAAAAATTATACCATCTTCCCGTGGCTTGAACATGAATTATAGGTTAGGAGGGTACAAAATGAAACAGTGTGACAATGGCCATTTTTACGATGAGAACCGGTTTGATAGCTGCCCTTATTGCCAGGATGGCGCAGGGGTTGGCAAGACGGTAGCGGCAAGCTTTGTTGGCAAAACGGTAGCTGCTGTCCCCGGAGGCGCGGCGCCTGAGGCGGACCGCGGCAAGACGGTGGGGATCATCAAAAAGAAGATTGGGATTGACCCAGCCGTGGGATTTCTGGTATGCATCTCTGGACCGCACCGTGGCGCGGATTATAAGCTGGTGGCGGGACGTAACTTTATCGGCCGGGCAGCGGCGATGGATGTGGCGCTGGCGGATGACGACACCGTATCCCGGGAAAGCCATGCACTGGTTACCTATGACGCAAAGCACAATACGTTTTCCCTTTCTCCCGGGCAGGGCCGGGGAATCACCTATTGCAACGACGAACAGGTGGAGATGGTCCGCCCGCTGAGCGCTTATGACGTGATCGAGGTGGGGAAAAGCCAGCTTCTGTTCCTGCCATTGTGTGGTGAAAAATTTCAATGGAATGAGGAATGATGGATGGAAGGTATATTTTCGTGGCTAAATCAACCGCTGGTTCAGGACAGTTTCATCCGGATTTGGATGGCCATAGCGGCTGGCGCAGGGCTAGTGTTGGTGATCATCCTGATGGTTGTCCTGTTGAGAAAAAAGAAGAAAAAAGAAGAGCCTGATGTGAACGAACCGATCACCGAAAAGCCCGCCCCTCTGCCAGTCCTGGAGCTTGCCAACCTGCAAGGGCTTGGCATGCGGGAAGAGCAGCAAGATGCCTTTGGCATTTCCCGCATGGGGCGCCTGGAAGAGGACGGCCTGTTGGCGGTACTCTGCGACGGGATGGGCGGCATGGCCGAGGGAGGCATGATCGCCGCGGAGACGGCTGCGGAGATGGTCGGCATGTTTCCCTGGGAAGACGATGGCGCTGTTGCGGAATGGCTGCGGCAGCGAAGCAGCCGGGTCTTTCAGCAGTTTCGCGGACATGGCGGTACCACGTTGGTGGCTGCACTGATCAGGGGACAGTCGCTCTCCTTTTGGTGTATCGGCGACAGCGATCTGTTTCTGTTGCGGGAGGATAAACTCTATGCATTGAATGTCCGGCAGGAGTTCAAAAACGATCTG
>CALXRV010000021.1 GCA_944390945.1 uncultured Clostridia bacterium | reverse complement strand
GCATGTTTTTCCGCCGGCATGACATAGAGCCGGAAATCGCAGCGGCCGTCACTGGTGTAGCAGTTGAGCGTGCCGCCGTTTACCGTAGCATATTTGCCGACTGCCAGTGCGGAGCAGGCTTCTTTCTGTTCAATCGGCATTTCGTTCGGTGTACCGAGAATCTCTTCGACCAGGGCGGCCGGGGTGCTGGCTGTGGCGGCATCCTGGCTGGCCGCACCAGTAAAGAGCAGACCGAGCAACAGCATGGCGCCGAGGATGCAAAGCGTAAGTTTTCTTGCGGTCATAGGCATCTCCTTCCTTTTGTTTCCCCTTGCTTCGTTCTGATCTATCTGTACCATATGCAGGTCATATGGCGGGCGGGCAGGTTGGAGTGCTCGTCTGCATGACGGGTGAGGGCACTGCGGGTGCTGCGGATAGTCCAGCATGCGGTAAAGCAGCTTTGCCTTAATTTTAGCAAAATATGGAAATAATGTCTATGTTTTGATTATTTTTTTTGGATTATTTTATTTAGCATATAGATTCTGTCTTTTTATTGCAAATAAAAATCTTTCTCAGCTATGCAATAAAACCTGCCGCCCACGCATTATTCCTACAGAGAATGCAAAACAGGCGGCTGCAAGCTGCTAATCAAAATCCAAGGAGGATATTATTCATGACCAAGAAGAAAAAGATGATCGTTGCTATCGTGTTGTGCTGCTGCATGGTACTGGGCATTGCTGGTGTGGCCGTGGCGGCCAATGGCATTGTTACGGTTAATGCGGAATTACGTCCGGATTTCCGGATTATGATCGATGGCGCAGAGCGTACTTTTTATGATGCCAATGGTACAGAAGTGCAGCCGCTGCTTTATCATGGCACGACCTATTTACCGGTACGCGCGATCGGCGAGCTGATGGGCAAAACGGTGAGCTGGGACCAGACGCAGAAACTGGTTACGCTGAGCGGCGGTACGCAAGTTGCCGAGCCCACGCAGAATACTACGCAGACTACGGCAAATGGTGAGATCACTGCGGAACAGGCCAAGGCGATCGCCCTTGAACATGCTGGTGTGGCGGAAGCGGATGCCTCCTTTGTTTGGACTGAGCGGGATTATGAGAACGGCCGCCTGGTTTATGAGGTAGAATTCTACACGGCGGATCATCGCGAATATGATTATGAGATTGATGCCGCAACCGGTGCAGTCGTTGGCTATGATTATGATGCGGAATATTACAATGGCAGCGCTGTCAATGGCAATAGTAACTATATTAGCGAGGCAACGGCAAAGCAAACTGCACTGAATCATGCCGGACTCACGGAGAGCGAAGTCAGCCGTCTGCAGGTGAAGTTTGATTATGATGATGGTCGCGCTGAATATGATGTGGATTTCCATGTCGGCCGTACGGAGTATGATTATACGATCGACGCGGTCAGCGGCAGTATTTTGGAGGTTGATATTGATCGCGACTAGTGGTAGCTGCTGAACGATAATGCCATGCAGGGTGCAAAACGCCGTCCCGCAAAAGGGACGGCGTTTTTATTGGCTTGTTTCATGCGCGGCGCTTCCGGCATGCGTTGGCGCTTCGGCCTCGGGCAGTGTGTTTAAGCCGGAGCATGGCAGGTGCGCTGTCCGGCTAGCCAATCGGCATAGGTAAGGCAGGCATAGCGCTTATCGCAATATGCATGTAGCAGCGGCTGATAGACATGGCTGACTTCGTGATGGTGAACAAAGCCACATTTTTGCTGTACGCGCAGGGAATTGTGGTTGTAGGCCAGGCTGCTGCACCAGATTCGTTCCAGGCCCAGTTCGCAGAAGCCATAGCGCAGCAGAGCCTGCGCAGCCTCTGGCATCAGGCCATGCCCCCAGTATGGCCGGCCAAGCCAATAGCCCAGCTCTGCCTCGTTCGGCAGCAGGGCAAGGTTGCTGCGCCCGGCAGGCTTTAGGTCGATGCAGCCGATCGCATGCCCGCTCTGCCGCAATACGACGGCATAGGTTTCTTCTTCGGACAGGAAAAGACGGATGATCTGCCGGCTTTCTTCTACATCCGTATGTGGCGCCCAGCCGGCGAGCGGGCCGATCTGCGGGTCGCTCGCATAGCGGTAGAGATCCGCTGCATCTGTTTCCCGCCAGACACGCAGGAGCAGGCGTTTGGTTTGCAGCATAATGGGCCTCCTTTCCTGCCGGAGCGGCAGCTGAACAAAGACGGACAATATTTGGCACAGTATAGCACCGGAGCAGAGGATTGTCAAGCCAGTAGCCATGGATTGACCTGCCTGTAGTGCAGAAACTTGTAGGCGTAATCTTGACTTCATCTGGCTGACGGTAGATAATAAAACGAGGAAAATCTGCAAAGGAGGGTTTGCGATGGATTATCGTTTTCATGTCGGAAACCGTCGGCGCCTGTATGAAAGTCTGCCGCCCGGTTCACTTGTCGTAGTTTACAGCGGCAAGGCGCCACGGAAAACAGGTGATGAATACTATCCTTTTTTTGCCAACCGCAATTTTGTCTACTTGACCGGCGTTGAACAGCAGGAAAGTATCCTCTGCTGCTATGTGGGGGAGGGAGAATGGCAGGAAACGCTCTACCTGTTGCCGCCGGACGCGCATGCGGAACGCTGGACTGGCAGGCGGCTGACGCCGCAGGCTGCGGCAGCGCTTTCCGGTGTGGAGGAGATCGCCGCGCTGCCCGCTTTCCCGGCTGCTTTTGACAAGCTGGCTGGCAGCGGAAAGGTGGAGCGGCTCTGGCTTGATTTTGACAAGCTGACCGCGGATGAGCCGGATAGTCAGGCATACCGCTGCGCTGCCTATTGCCGTGAACGTTATCCTTTCCTGCGCCTGGAAAACCTGCTGCCGCGTCTGCGCCGCCAGCGTACGTTGAAACAGGCCTGCGAGATCGACGCCATGCGGCAGGCGGAAAAGATCACTGCGGCCGGAATCGTTGCCATGATGCAAGCATCCCGCCCCGGCATGTATGAATACCAGTACAAAGCGGAGTTTGATTATACCCTGGCGCAGCATGGCGTGCTGGCGCCCGGCTTCCCCTCGATCATCAGCGCGGGAGAAAACAATTTCTGCATTCATTATTATGATTATCGCGGCCAGGCACAGGACGGCGATATGGTGCTCAATGATGTCGGCGCCTGTTGGGATAATGAGATCAACGATGTTTCACGCGGTTGGCCCTGCAACGGCCGTTTCAGCGAGCGCCAGCGTCTGCTTTACGAATGCGCCTATGCCACCTCGGAGCATATGTTCGGCCTGCTGCAGCCGGGAATGCCGATGGCGGATGTCGACCGCCTGATCCGCGAATATAATTTCGAACGCTTGCAGGAAATCGGCCTTTGCAAGAGCTATGATGAGATCGGCAAATACATGTGGCATGGCGGCGCGCATCATGTCGGCTATGATGTCCATGATATCGTCGATATGACGATGCCGCTGACGCCGGGCATGGTATTTTGCATAGACATCGGCATCTATTGCGAGGAATGGGGGATCGGTTTCCGGTTGGAGGATAATTGCCTGATCACAGAAAGCGGCTGTGAAAACCTTTCCGCCGTTACGCCACGCAGCATCGAGCAGATCGAAGCAGTGATGGGCCGTTAGTGCAAAGGGCTGTCGGCAGGAAAAGGCTGCCAGCATGAAAGGGCCGCCCTGGAAAGCATTCGCTTTGGCGCCGGCCGCAGTCAGCAAAACCGCCCCAAGGATAGGGATATCCTTGGGGCGGTTTTGCCATTGCCGTATCCCGCGCGCGCACGCATGGTTTTTAGTGCGTATAAAGAATGGCGGCGATATAGCGCAGGTCTTCTGCGCCGGGATTGCTGATGCCGTGCGAGGAGCCGTCCTGGCAGCAGGTCATGTCGCCGGCATACAGGCGGCGCGTTTCGCCGTCGATCGTTACATCCGCTTCGCCAGAAAGGATATAGTAGACCTCAAATTCCCCTTCGTGATGATGGTAGCCGATCGAGCTGCCGGGCGGCATGATGGTGACGGAAAACAGGCGGCCTGCGCCGCAGAGTTCGTCCGGACTTAGAATCTCAATTGCCTGTGTTCGCCCCAGGCCGCCTTTGAAGCCTTCGCGGTCGACAACCTTAAGTTCTTTTGCTGTTTTGAACATAAATACGCTCCCTTTCTTTGCTCATTTTTCACATGCGCTGAACATCATGGTAATGCTTCACCTGTTCATCATACCGCATCCGGCGCCGTTTGCCAACACCTGCCGCAGGCAAGGGTGGGTTTTGCTTGCAAAAAGACCTCCCGGGCGGTAAGATAAGCGTAATGAGATGATTGCTAAAGCGAGCGGAGGCGGAAAAATGAAAGAAGTGGTGGATTGCGCATCCTGCAGCAATTATGTGTATGATGCGGAGCTGGATTGCGATATCTGCGTGGTGGATATGGATGAGGATCAGATGGCAGACTTTTTGCGTGGCACGGTGCGTTCCTGCCCTTACTATCAGTTCAATGATGAATATGTGCTGGCTTCGCGTCAGTAAGGCGCTGCGCACGAGGTGGGAGCAGACAGGGCGAAGCGGAATGAGACGGGACAGAGCCTGACATGAACAGACAGGATGAAGAAGCACTGAAAAAGCGTTTTGGCGAGTTGGCTGCGCGCGCTTGGCAGAGCGGCCGAGCGGTTTATACGGATTTTCTTGACGCCGCAGAGCAGGATCTGCTGCTGCGTTTGCCCGGCGCTGCATTGGCTTGTCCATACTCCCTCTTCGGCGGGACGGCGGGTGCGGAACGCCGCATCGCCTGCTTTGCCGCAGAGCCGGTGGCAGAGGCAGATTTCCCTATTTGCTGCCTGCAGATCGCGCCGCTGCAGCCGCGGTTTGCTGAGGAGCTGGGACACCGCGACCTGTTGGGCAGCCTGCTGCATCTGGGGCTGGAGCGGCGTATGCTCGGCGACATCATCGTCCGCCCGCAGGCGGGTTATCTTTTCTGCCTGGAACGAATCGCGCCTGTTCTGTGCCAGGATCTGACGCGCGTCAAGCATACGGCTGTCCGCTGTCAGCCAGCGGAACAGCTGCCGGAAGGCGCGTTGTTTTGCCTGCAACCCATGCTGCTGCTCACCGCTTCGCAGCGGCTCGACGCTGTGCTGGCGCAGGCATACCGCCTTTCCCGCAGTGAAAGCCAGGCTGCCGTGGCAGCCGGCCGCGCCTTTGTCAACAGCCGGCTTTGTGAAAATAGTGGTTATCTGCTGCGCGAGGGCGACCTGGTCTCCCTGCGTGGTTGCGGGCGTTTCCGCTTCCTGGGGGTGGAGCAGGTGAGCCGAAAGGGAAAGTTGCGGTTGCGCATAGAAAAATATGTTTGATTGCCGAGAGAAAGCATGGCAGCGGAAAGGGGCAGTATGCGGGATGTGATCACCGTCGGTGTCCTTGCGCATGTGGATGCGGGGAAGACGACGCTTTGCGAACAGATATTGTATCATGGCGGCGCGTTGCGGCAGCCGGGGCGGGTAGATCATGCGGATACGCTGCTAGATTCGCATCAGATCGAGCAGCGGCGCGGCATCACGATATTTTCCGGCCAGGCGGATCTTTGCTGGCAGGGACGGCGCTTTTTTCTGGTCGATACGCCGGGCCATGTCGATTTTTCTCCGGAGATGGAGCGGGTATTGCCGACACTGGATTGCGCTGTGCTGGTGATCAGCGCGGCTGAAGGCCTGCAAGCGCATAGCCTGACGATCTGGTCTTTGCTGCGCCGGCTGCGCATTCCGGTCTTCTTTTTTATCAACAAGACCGATCTGCCTGGCGCAGATCTGCCGGCGGTGTTGGCGGAGCTGCGGCAAAAATGCAGTCCGGATCTGTTGCAGCTGACAAACGGCATTGATGAAGCCGCCTGCGAACAGGCGGCGCTGACGGATGAAGCGCTGCTGGAACATTATCTTGCCGGCACGCTTTCCCCGGATGCGGCGTTGTCCGCCTTGCGGCAGGCGGTGCGGGAGCGGCGGCTTTTTCCGGTCTATCATGGCAGTGCCCTGCGCGACGAGGGGGTAACACAGCTACTGGATGGATTGCTGCAGCTGACGGGAGCGCAATATGATGCGGATGCTCCGCTGGCGGCGCATCTGTATCAGATCCGCCATGACCGGCAGGGAAACCGCGTTGCATTTTTGAAACTGCTGGCAGGTCGGTTGCGGCCCAAGGATAGTCTGAATGGTGAGAAAGTACATGAGCTGCGGCGCTATCAAGGGGAGAAATACAGCGTATTGCCGCTGGCGGAAGCCGGCGATCTGGTGGCGGTGACCGGGTTGACGGAAATGCGCAGCGGCGAGACCGCCGGTGCGGCGGCTGTGGAGAAACCGCAGCTGACGCCGTTGCTGATGGCGCGCGTGACCTGCGAGAGCGGACAGCCGCTCTCTACCGTGCTGGCTGCGCTGCGGATGCTGGAAGAGGAAGAACCAACACTGCAGCTGCATTGGCAGGAGGAATTGCAGGAGATCCAGATTGCGGTGATGGGGAAGATCCAGTTGGAGGTTTTGCGCGAAACAGCGCTGAGCCGTTTTGGGCTGGCACTGGCTTTTGGCGAGTGCCGTGTGCTTTATCGGGAAACGATACGCGGCAGCGTGCGTGGCTGTGGGCATTTTGAACCGCTGCGGCATTATGCCGAGGTGCATCTGCAGCTGGAAGAAGCGCCGCGCGGCAGCGGCGTCTGTTTTGTTTCGCATTGCACGACCGACGCCCTGGCTTTGCATTGGCAGCGGCTGATCGAAACGCATGTGCTGGAGCGCGAACATCCCGGGGCGCTGGCCGGCGCGCCGCTGACCGATGTGCGCGTCGTCCTGCTGGCAGGACAGGCGCATCTCAAGCATACTGAGGGCGGAGATTTTCGGGAAGCCACCTACCGGGCGATCCGCCATGCGCTGTTTCATGCGGAGAATGTATTGCTGGAACCATATTATGCGGTAACGGCAGAAGTGCCGGCTGCACTGGCCGGGCGGGTGATCTCAGATCTGCGCCGCATGCATGGTACGGCGGAAGCGCCGCAGACGCAGGGGGCGGAAAGCGTGGTGCGTGGCCGCTGCCCGGTGGCGGAGATGATGCGTTATCAGGAAGAATTCACCACCTTTACGCGCGGAGCAGGCCGGCTGCAGCTGGAATTTGACGGTTATGCCGAATGTCAGGATACGGCGGCTGCATTGGCGGAGATTGGCTATGACCGGGAGCGCGATGCGGCGAATCCGGCGGATTCCGTTTTCTGCGCCCATGGCGCCGGCTATACGGTAAAGTGGCAGGATGCAGCGGCGATGATGCATTGCCAGCCATAAGCAGGCTTGGCAAGCCAGGTGGAAATATGATATAATGACCGCGCAGCCGGATGGTTTGCCTTTGGCGGCCGGTTTGCTGCGGAAAATCCTGCTTTTGCAGAGAGCTGATCCCGCATGCGGCGCAACAGCTCCGCGACCGTGGCCGTGATATGGCCACGGCGGGCGGACGGATCATTAGGGCGGATCGTAGGTAAGAATGGAGGATCGAAAATGTATTGTGTCAAGCAGCTTCAGGAAGATCTGTACTGGGTGGGCGGCAATGACCGCCGGCTGGCTTTGTTTGAAAGCGCTTACCCTATCCCGCAGGGCGTTTCTTACAACGCCTATCTGCTGCTGGATGAAAAGACAGTATTGTTGGATACGGTGGATCACAGCGTGGGTGAACAGCTGTGGGAGAACCTGGAACATCTGCTGGAGGGAAGGTCGCTCGACTATCTGGTCGTCAACCATATGGAGCCGGATCACTGCGCCATGCTGCAGGAAGCGGTACGCCGCTGGCCGGGTCTGCAGGTGGTCGGCAACGCCAAGACGATGACGATGATCCGCCAGTTTTTTGACCTGGATCCGGCAACGCATACCATGACGGTCAAAGAGGGCGATACGCTCGCAACCGGACGCCATACGCTCACTTTCGTCATGGCGCCGATGGTGCATTGGCCAGAGGCAATGGTCACTTATGATGTGACGACAAAGACGCTGTTTTCCGCCGATGCTTTTGGCAGCTTTGGTGCGATCAACGGCAACCTGTATGCGGATGAGGTGGAATTTGCACAGGAATGGCTGACGGAAGCGCGCCGCTATTATACGAATATCGTTGGCAAATATGGCAACCAGGTACAGGCGCTGCTGAAAAAAGCGGCTGGTCTGGAGATCAGCCTACTTTGTCCGCTGCATGGTCCTGTCTGGCGGAAGGATATCGGCTGGTTTGTGGAAAAGTATCAGCGCTGGAGCAGCTATCAGCCGGAGGATCGCCAGGTGATGGTCGTCTATGCTTCGATCTACGGTCACCTGCAGAATGCGGCCGAGATTCTGGCCATGCGTTTGGCAGAGCGCGGCCTGCAGCATATCGCCATGTATGATGCGGCGGTGACGCATCCTTCCTATCTGTTGGCGGAAGCTTTCCGCTGCAGCCATATTGTGCTGGCTGCGCCGACCTATAATGCCGGATTGTTCCCGGCCATGGAAAATTTCCTGCTTGAGCTGAAAGCGCATAATCTGCAGAACCGTACGTTTGCCCTGCTTGAAAATGGCACCTGGGCACCGACAAGCGGCGATCTGATGCGCTGCCTGGTCGAGGGAATCAAGGGGACGCATGTTCTTGAGCCGGTGATTACGGTGCGTTCTGCGCTGAAAGAGGATCAGCTGCCGCAGATTGACGCGCTGGCGGATGCTTTGGCTGCTTCCCTGGCCTGTGGGGCAGAGCAAGGGAGTGGCTGCGCTCAGCCGGCGAAGCGCCGCTATGTCTGCAAGCTGTGCGGCTATGTCTATGAGGGAGAAACGCTGCCTGCGGATTTTGTTTGCCCGCTTTGCAAACGCGGCGCGGATTATTTTGAACTGCAGGAGGATTGACTGCCTTTTGCCGGACGGTTTTGCCTCGCCGGTTTCCGTAAACATGCATAAAAAACCGCCTGGCAGCCGTTAGCGCTGCCGGCGGTCTTTTTTGTGCTTATTTGCGTGCGGTTTTCCGCGCGGCGCCCTGTCAAGGGTTCAGGCTTTGGCCTGGCTGCGGTTTTCCTGACGGACAGTGAGCAGGATGCAACAAAGCATGATCGCGCCGCCCAGCAGCTGGCGCGGCAGGAGCTGTTCGTTGAGCAGCAAAACGCCGAACAAGACGCCAAACAGGCATTCCGTGGTAAACAGGACAGCGGCCGGGGCGGGGGCGAGCACTTTCTGCGCTGCGGTCTGGATAAAAAAGGCGAGCGCTGTGGCGAAAACGGCGGTAAAGAACAACGCTCCCCAGACCGTGGCCGGCAGTTGGCTGAAATGCGGCAGCGGATCGGTGATCAGTGCCGCAAGGATATTGTAACCTGCGGCAAAGGTGATCTGCAGCGTGGTGAACAGCGTCGTATCATAATGCGGGGCATAATGTCCCAGCAGCAGGAAATGCACGGCATAGACCAAAGAGCCGAGCAAGACCAGCAATTCACCGCGGCCGAAACGGAAGTCGCCGTCAAGCGAGATAATGGCGATTGCAACTAGGGTAATCCAGCCGATCATAAGCTGAGCTGGCTGGATGCGGCGGGTGAAGCACCAGCTGATCAGGGGTACGAATACCACATAGGCGCCGGTGATCAGCGCAGAATTGCTGGCTGTGGTCTGTTCCAGGCCCAGCGTTTGTAGGTAATAGCCGCCCCATAAAGCAAGGCCGACCAAAGCGCCGTCGCGCCAGGCGCGCGGGCGCAGCCGGCGGCGTTTGGCGCCCAGCAGCAGCCAGAGCACGACAGAAGCCAGGCTGAAGCGCAGCGCGAGAAAGCTGGCTGGTGCGATATAATCGAAGGAATCCTTCATAAAAACGAAAGCGCTACCCCAGATGGCGGCGACGAGCAGGCAACCAAAAGCGCCAAGATATGTTTTTGTCCGATCGTTCATCCGTATCATGAGCCATATTGTATGCGCGGGCGTCATTTTTGTCAATATTTTTTCATAAGCTAAGCCAGGAGGTGATCGTATTGCGTCAGGTTATGCGGTTGCTGGCTGTGGCTTTGCCATTGCTCCTGTTGGGTTGTGTCCTGTTGGCAGCCGCTTCGTTGTGGTTGCCGGAAGGGACGGATGTCCGCTTTTTTCTTCTCCTCTGGGCGGTACTGACTGCCGTGCTCACCGCTTTTCGTGCCGGAAGGCGCTGCGTCGCCGGTTGGTGGCGCGGCGGTTTGCTGGCCGCATTGCTGCTTTGGCTGCTCTGGCTGCTGCTGTTGGCTGCTCTGTTGCCACAGTTACTGAGCATTGTAACCATAGCGGCGCCTGTTTTGGCCTTGCCGTTGCTTTGTCTGCCGGCTGCGCTGTGCGGTGCAGCGTTTACGGCTGCCGCTGCTGAACTGGAAGGCGAGGAACAGCAATGAGCGTTGAAATTTTTGCCTTATCTTGCGATATGGGCAAAATTGTGTTATCATACCATAATAAATGGGATTTTAATACACAGGATCTTTGACCGGCCTGCTACGCACGGGACAAGCAGCCGGCATTTATCTGTTGAGGAGACTGCGCTTATGGAAGAGAAGAATACGCCGCTCGCCACTGTTTATCAACCGCAGGATGTCGAGCAGAAATGGTATGCCTATTGGCTGGAAAAGGGCTATTTCAGCTGCGACATCAATCCGGACGGCGAGCCGTTCTGCATTGTGATGCCGCCGCCGAACGTTACCGGACAGCTGCATATGGGACATGCGCTGGATGCGACGATGCAGGATGTGCTGACCCGTTTCCGCCGCATGCAGGGGCGGCGCACCCTCTGGCTGCCTGGTACGGACCATGCCGGCATCGCCACCCAGGCAAAGGTGGAAGAGGCTCTGGCCAAGGAGGGCCTAAGCCGCCAGGAGATTGGGCGCGAAGCATTTTTGGAAAAAGCCTGGGATTGGAAGCACCGCTATCATGGGCGCATCGTCAAGCAGCTGCAGATGATGGGCAGCTCCTGCGATTGGGATCATGAGCGTTTTACGCTGGACGAGGGCTGCTCTGCCGCCGTGCGGGAGACATTTGTCGAGCTGTATGAAAAAGGGCTGATTTACCGCGGTTCTTATATCACCAACTGGTGCAGCCATTGCCAGACGACGATTTCGGATATCGAAGTTGAGCATAATCAGCGCGCAGGGCATCTCTGGTACCTACGCTATCCCTATGCCGATGGCAGCGGTTATGTCGTGGTGGCGACCACCCGGCCGGAAACCCTGCTGGGCGATGCCGCCGTCGCCGTGCACCCGGAGGATGAACGCTATCGGGACAAGGTGGGGAAAACCGTGATCCTGCCGGTGATGCAGCGTGAGATCCCGGTTATCGCCGATGAATATTGCGATATGGAATTCGGCACCGGCGCGGTAAAGATCACGCCGGCACATGATCCGAATGACTTTGAGATCGGCCTGCGTCATCATCTGCCGCAGATCACGGTGATTGGCAAAGATGGCCGTATGAACGAAAACGCCGGCAAATATGCCGGGATGACATTGCTGGAATGCCGGGAGAAGCTGGTGGAGGAATTCCGTTCGCTCGGCCTGCTGGAGCGGGTGGAGGATCTGGAACATGCGGTCGGCGAATGCTACCGCTGTGGCACGCCGATCGAACCGCTGATCTCGCCGCAATGGTTTGTTAAAATGGCGCCGCTGGCCGCGCCGGCGATCGAAGCGGTGCGTTCCGGTGAGACGCGTTTCGTCCCGGCGCGTTTTGCCCGCACCTATACCAACTGGATGGAAAATATCCGCGACTGGTGCATCAGCCGCCAACTGTGGTGGGGCCACCGGATCCCGGTCTGGTATTGCCAGGATTGCGGTGAACAGATCTGCACGCGGGAAGACCCCGTCGTTTGTCCGAAATGCGGCAGCAAACGGCTGGAACAGGATCCGGATGTGCTGGATACCTGGTTCTCCTCTGCGTTATGGCCGTTTTCCACGCTGGGTTGGCCGGAAAAGACCAAATTGCTGGAGGAATTTTATCCGACCAGCGTGCTGGTTACCGCCTATGATATCATCTTCTTCTGGGTAGCGCGCATGATCTTCTCCGGCATGGAGCAGATGGGCCGCGCACCGTTCCATGACGTGTTCATCCATGGCCTGGTTCGCGATGATCAAGGGCGTAAGATGAGCAAATCCTTGGGCAACGGCATCGATCCGCTGGAGATCGTGAACCAGTACGGCGCCGACAGCCTGCGCTTTACCCTTACGATGGGCAACAGCCCGGGCAATGATATGCGTTTCCAGTGGGAACGGCTGGAAGGCGCGCGCAATTTCATGAACAAGATCTGGAATGCCAGCCGGTTTACGCTGATGAACCTGAGCGATGACCAGCCGGATGCTTATCCGCTGCAGTTGACGCTGGCAGATCAGTGGGTACTGACCCGTTTGGCCCGCGTCTGTGCGGAGGCTTCCGCCAACCTGGAGAAGTATGAGGTGGGCGAGGCGCTGCGCGCCATCTATGACTTTGCCTGGGACGAATTCTGTGACTGGTATGTGGAGATGGCCAAGCACCGTCTCTATCAGGGTTCGCCGGCAGAGAAGCATACGGCGCAGCATGTGCTCTGCGTTACGCTGCGCACCATATTGGAGCTGCTGCATCCTTTTGCCCCATTCATTACGGAAGAGCTGTGGCAGCAACTGCCGCATCAGGGCGAGACGATCATGCTTGCCCGCTACCCGGACGGCAGTGGGATGACGCTGTATCCGGAGGAAGAGCAGCGCATGCAGATGGTGATGGAAGTCATTCGCAGTATCCGCAATCTGCGCGCGGAAATGAATGTACCGATGGGGAAAAAGGCGCCGGTCGTGCTGGCCTGCGATGCGGCAGCGCAGGCGGTGCTGCAGGAATGCGAGCCATATCTTCTGCGGCTGGCGCAAGCTGCGGAGTTGAGCTTTGTTACAGGCGGCGCAGCGCCAGACAAGGCGGCAAAGGCGCATGTGCGCGGGGTGGATATCTATTTGCCCTTGGCCGGGCTGATCGATCTCGATAAAGAGATCAGCCGGATCGAAAAGGAGATCGCGAGTACGGAAAACGAGCTGAAACGGCTGGCGGGCAAGCTGGCAAACGCCTCGTTCTTAGCCAAAGCGCCGGCAGAGGTGGTGGAAAAGGAGCGCGCCAAAGAGACGGAATACCAGGCGAAGCTCGATTCCCTGCGTAAACATCTGCAGCTTTTCCGCTGATCGCGACGGAGGCAGGCAAACGGCTGCCTGTCGGAAAAAGAAAATGCCCCCTGCCGCGGCAGGGTATGGAAAAGGGCGCAGGCGCGCCCTTTTCCAACGAAGGAGGCAGAAATGGATTATCCGCAGGCATTGGCAGGGCTGCATGCGCTGCAGCGCTATGGTGTGCAGCCAGGACTTTCCCGCATTCGCGAGCTGCTTCGCCGCCTGGGCGACCCGCAGCGGGGTGGCCCGCGTTATCTGCATATCACCGGTACGAATGGCAAAGGCTCAACAGCGGCGATGCTCGCCGCCATGCTGCAGGCAGCAGGGCGGCGCACCGCGCTATTCACCTCGCCGCATCTGCATCATCATTGCGAGCGCTACCGCATGGATGGCAGGCCGATGCCAGAGGCGGATTTTGCCGCGATTTTTAGCGAGGTAGCGGCCGCAATTCGCAACATGACCGCAGAGGGCTGGGAAAGCCCGACAGAATTCGAGGCTGCGACAGCGGTGGCCCTGCTCTGGTTCCGCCGTTGTCAAAGCGAAGTGGCGGTGATCGAATGCGGCATGGGCGGCGCGCATGACAGCACGAATGTGATCGATGGCGAGGTGGCGGTGATCACCGGCGTGGCGTTAGACCATATGGATTTCTTGGGGACGACGGTGGCGGAAATTGCGGCAGAAAAAGCCGGCATTCTACGGCCTGGCCGTCCTGCAGTTACGGCGGCGTCAGGCGAAGCGCTGACCGTGATCGCAGACGCGGCGCAGCGGCAGAGGGTGCCGCTTTATGTGCTGGGCCGTGACTTCAACGTTTATGCGGAGGAATGCTCGCTGCAGGGGTGGCGCTGTACGGTGGAGACGGCGAGACAGCGTTATTGCGGCCTGCAGTTGCCTTTGCTTGGCGCGCATCAACTGGCCAATGCTGCGCTGGCAGTGCAGACGGCAGAGCTGGCTGCCGTTTCCGGGGAGGCGATCCGCAGCGGACTGGCGCAGACAAGCTGGCCGGGGCGCTTGGAACTGATCTCGCGCCAACCGGATATTCTGCTCGACGGCGCGCATAATGTGCAGGGCATGGCTGCGCTCACCGCAGCGCTTGACCGTTACTGGCCGGGACGGCGCATCTGCTGCCTGCTCGGCATGCTGGCAGATAAACAGCGCGAGGAAGCGTTAGCTTTGCTGCTGCCCAAGATCCGGCGCGCGGTGGTCACGCCGCCGCCGCTGGCAGCCCGGGCTGGCGATTGGCGGCAACTGGCCGCTATCTGCCGCCAGGCTGGCGTGCCGGCAGAGGAGGAAGCGGATGGCAGGAGAGCCCTGGCGCTTTCCCGCCGCTGGCTGGAAGAGGGAGATTGTGATCTGCTGTTGGTTTGCGGCTCGCTTTATCTGATTGCAGAGATCCGTGCTTTGCTGCTGGGAAAGGAAGGGTGAAGATGGCATTGCTGACAAAAAGGCATTTTGTGCTAGCCAGCGCATCTGCACGCCGCCTGATGCTGTTGCAGCAGATCGGCATTGCACCGGAAGTGATTGTGGCTGAAGTGGCAGAGGCAGAGGCGGCAAGCGGTTTGGCGCCGGCAGCGTTGGTGACGGAAAATGCCCGGCGCAAGGCGCAAGCGGTCGCCAGCCGTCTTGGCTGCTGTGACGCCTGGATTCTCGGTGCGGATACGGTGGTGGCGCTGGATGGCATGATCTTTGGCAAACCGCGTGATGCGGCGGATGCCAGACGGATGCTGCAAGCGCTTTCCGGCCGCACGCACAGCGTATTTACCGGGCAATGCCTGGTGGACGGCGAAAGCGGACGCAGTTTATCGCAAGCCAGCGAGACGCGCGTGCGGTTTGCTGTTTTGGATGCGGAGGAGATCGACGCTTATGTGGCGACCGGCGAACCGCTGGACAAGGCAGGCGCTTATGGCATGCAGGCGCAAGCCGGGACTTTTGTGCTGTCGATCGAAGGGGATTACAGTACGGTGGTCGGCCTGTCTTTGCCTATGCTGCGTTTGATGTTGCGCGCGCTTTCTGTCGCAGAAGATTCATGCGGCAAATAGCAGGAAAAAGGAAGCAAATCGCGAACATATTAAAGTCGAGAGATCCGGCGGGCGGCTCTGGCTGCACCGGATGACAGGGGATTGTGCAGGGAAAGGACGAGCTTATGATCAATCGCTGGCCACAGAATCTGACAAACAAACCAACAATATTATATGAAAAAAGTTTGCGTTCCGGTCAGAACATAAATTTTGATGGCAATGTGGTCGTGCTGGGCGACGTCAACCCCGGTGCGGAAATCGTGGCTGGCGGGCATATTCTGGTTATGGGCAGGTTGCGCGGCGTCGTGCATGCTGGCGCTGCTGGCGATGAGGACGCCACGATCACAGCGCTTAGCTTTGCGCCGACGCAGGTGCGCATTGCCAGCCATATCACGCGGCCGCCGGATGGCGGTGAATATGGAGATAGGCCGCCGGAGATTGCGCGGATCCGTGATGATAATGTTGTGATCGAAGAATATCAGCCGCCGCGTTAAGGCGGAGAACCAATTCGACCGCGAAAGCGGAAAAGGAGGCCGTAAATGGGTAAAGTAATCGTGATCACCTCCGGCAAGGGCGGCGTGGGCAAAACCACGACGACCGCCAATGTCGGCACGGCATTAGCCATGCTGGGGAAAAAAGTCGTGATGGTGGATACGGATATCGGCCTGCGCAATCTCGACGTGGTGCTTGGCCTGGAGAACCGCATCGTCTATGATCTGGTGGATGCGGTGCGCGGTAATTGCCGCCTGAAACAGGCGTTGATCAAGGACAAGCGCCTGGAAAACCTGTTCTTGCTGCCTGCGGCGCAGACAAAGGATAAGACAGCGGTTTCTACCGACCAGATGACAGAGCTTTGCGAAAAGCTGAAGGAAGAATTTGATTATGTGATCATCGATTGCCCGGCTGGCATTGAGCATGGTTTCAAAAACGCCATTGCCGGCGCGGAATCAGCAGTTGTGGTCACCACGCCGGAGGTTTCCGCCGTGCGTGACGCGGACCGCATCATTGGCCTGCTGGAAGCTGCTGGCATCGGCGCGCCGCTGCTGATCATCAACCGCATCCGCGCCAATATGGTCAGGACCGGCGATATGATGGGCGTGGAGGATATCCTGGATATCCTGGCAGTGGATTTGCTCGGCATTGTGCCGGACGATGATGCGATCGTCATCTCCACCAACAAGGGTGAACCGACCGTATTTGACGATAATTCGCGTCCGGGCCTGGCTTTCCGCAATATCGCCCGCCGTATCAATGGCGAAGATGTTCCGCTGATGAACCTGGATGAAAAACAGGGCTTTTTCGGCAAACTGAAAAGTCTCTTCAAATCGGAATAAGGGGGGCGGCGCATGAATGGAATAACAGGCTTCCTTTCCCGTTTCTTCGGCAAGGAAAACGAAGCGAATATGACGAAGTCCGTGGCAAAGGAACGGCTGCGCCTGGTGCTGGTGCACGACCGCCTCGATATTTCGGAGACTGTGATGGAAAACCTGCGCGAGGATCTGATCGCAACGATCGGTAAATATATGGAGATTGATCAACAGGCGCTGGAGGTTTCACTTTCGCGGGACGATGACGGCGTGGCGTTGATCGCCAATATTCCGGTGTTGAATGTGAAACGGCAGGTAGGCTGAGCCTGGCGACGTTTCGCCGTCCTGCCGCTTTGGCATAGACAAATGCTCAGAAGGCGGAAGCAGTTCCGCCTTCTTTTTTATCCCGCATCTTTTCCATGGTAAGAGGAACGGTGGGAAAGGAGAAGCAACGATGATCGTGGATTTCCATACGCATTTTTATCCGCAAAAACTGGCGGCACGTGTGATGACGCAGCTGCAGGGCACGAGCGGTATCCGGGCAGTCACCGACGGCACGGCGGAGGATACGCGGCAAAAGCTGCTCACCTGGGGCGTTGACCGCTGCGTTTTCCTGCCGGTTGCCGCAACGCTGCATTTTGCGAAATCGAATGAATTTGCCGCAGAGTTGGCGGATGACTTTTTTATTCCTTTCGGTACGCTGCATCCGGCTTGTCCAGATCCGGAAGCAGAGGTGGAGCATATTGCGGAGCTGGGTTTGCGCGGCATCAAGCTGCATCCGCAGTATCAGCAGGTTGCGATCGATGATCTGCGCTATGTGCGCATCATCCGCCGTGCTGCGCAGCTGCGTTTGCCGGTGATCTTCCATGCCGGGTTCGATCCCGGTCTGCCTGCGCCGTATCTGGCAGAGCCGGAGGCGATTGCGCGCCTGCTTGATCAGGTGGAAGATATAGACGGTCTGGTGCTGATCGCGGCGCATCTTGGCGGCTATCAACGTTATGATGCAGTGGAACGTTTTCTGGTCGGCCGCAATATCTGGTTCGATACCGCCCTGGTGGCCGGCGAGATTGCGGCGGAGCAGTTCCGCCGAATCATCGAGCGGCATGGCGCGGCGCGTATTCTCTTGGGCAGCGATTGCCCCTGGCAGTCCTCTGCCGCTGCGATCGAAGGCCTGCATGCGCTGGCGCTGCCGGCAGAAGACGAGGCTGCCATTCTGGGCGGCAATGCGGTATCCCTGCTGTCGTTGTGAGCGGAAGCCGGTGACCCGGCAGGAAACGGCAGCAGCCCCTGTGGGCGGCTGTGCCAGAGGATGGAGCAGGTATGTATCTGAAGCGAATCGAGCTTATCGGGTTCAAATCATTCCCCAATAAAACGAAGATCAGTTTCGAGCCGGGGATCAGCTGCATCGTCGGTCCGAACGGCAGCGGGAAAAGCAATATTGCGGATGCGCTGCGCTGGGTGTTGGGCGAACAGAGTGCACGCAGCCTGCGCGGCGGTAAGCTGGAAGACGTTATCTTTTCCGGCAGCAAAAAGCGCAGGCCGCTCGGTATGGCTGAAGTGAGCGTGATCCTTGACAACAGCGATGGCTACCTGCCGTATCCTTTTACGGAGATCAGCGTGAGCCGTCGCGCATTGCGCAACGGCGGTTCGGAATATCAGATCAATGATAAACCTTGCCGCCTGAAGGATGTGCGCGACCTGTTCGTGGATACCGGTATCGGTACGGAAGGATTATCATTGATCAACCAGGGCCGTATCCATGAGCTGGTGACTGCCCGGCCAGAGGAACGGCGCGTGCTGGTCGAAGAGGCGGCTGGTATCGTCAAATATCGTGACCGCAAACGTGAGGCGCTGCGCCGTCTGGCAGAGACGGAGCGGCATTTGGAACGTGTCGGCGATATTATTCATGAGCTTGCGGACCGCGTTGGCCCGCTGCAGGCGCAAAGTGAAAAAGCGCAGCATTTTCTGCTATTGAAGGAAGAAGCAGACCGCTTGGAGATGGGGATTTCCGTCAAGGTGCTGAGCGAAGCGGATGAAAAGCTGTGTGAACTGGACCAGAAGCTGGCAGAGCAGAACGATATCCTGTTGCAGAACGAGAGCGCACGCCTGAGCGCGGCGGCGGAAGCGGAGCAGCTGCGCGTGGCGATTGCCGCCATGGATGAAGAAGTGACCGCTGCCAACGATGCCTATTATCGCCTGCAGGCAGAGCGGGAAAAGGCGGAAGGTGAACGGCGCATCGCAGAAACGCAGCGGGCGAATAGTGCGGCTGCAGCGGAACGGCTGCGGCAGGCCCTGGCGCAGTTCGAAACGCAGCTGCAGGCCAAACGCGATGCGGCGACCGAAATGGCGGCGCATATCGAACGTACGGAAAATGAATTGGCTGCGCAGGAGGAAGAGATCCGTTCCGGCGAAGGCGGCAGCAGCGATCTGCGCGCATACGCGGCACAACTGTCCGGCCGGCTGGGCGAGCTGAACAGCCGCGCAGCTATGCTGGCCAGCGAAAGAACGGCAGCTGAGCAGAAAAGCCGTTTTCGTGCAGAGCTGTGCGAAAAAAACGCAACAGCAGCAGCTGCACTGACTGCTGAAGCAGAGCAGCTGGCGGCGGAGCAGGCGGCGTTGGCCGCGCAGGTTGCAGAGCTGACCGCCTTGTTGGAAAAGCTGGCGGTGGAAAGCCGCAGGCAGAGCGCTGCTGTCAACGAGGGCGAAACGCTGATGCGGCAGCTGAGCCTAGCGGTACAGGAATTGAGCGCAGAGGAGGCGGATTGCCGCTTCCGTTGTCATTCGCAACAGACGAAGGTGCATATGCTGGCAGAGATGGCTGCCGGCTATGAAGGATTTTTCCCCGGGGTCAAAGGATTGCTGGCTGCCCGGCGGGAGGGCAAAGCGCCTGCAGGCATCGTGGGTGTGATCGCTGAATTGATGGATGTGCCGCCGCAGTACCGGGTAGCTGTGGAGGCATATCTTGGTGCAAATCTGCAGAATATTGTTTGTGAAGACGCCAACGCCGCGCAGGCGGCGGTCGCTTATCTGAAAAAAAACAGGCTGGGACGGGCCACCTTCCTGCCGCTCGATATCATCCGTCCGCGTGAAGCCCAGGATATCGCGCGGGCGGAGCAGCTGCGCGGTGTACATGGCCGCGCCAGCGATCTGGTGGCAGTAGCAGAGCCGCTGCGGCCAGCGGTGGAATTTTTGCTGAACAATGTCTTGCTGGTCGAAGATATGGATGTGGCGCTGGCTGCGGCTAAAGCATTGCGCTATCGGGTGAGCGTGGTCACGTTGGACGGCGATATGGTCAGCCCCGGCGCATCGATCTCCGGTGGCTCCCGCAGCGCCCGGGCGGGTGAGCTGTTGAGCAAAAAGAGCAGACTGGAAGAGGCGGAAAAGGAATTGCAGACCCTGGAGCAGGAGCTGGCAGAGCATACGGCGCGGCTGTCTGCGCAGCGCAGCAAAGCGGAGGAAGCGACTGCAGCGCATGCAGCGGCGCGTGAAAGGCTGCAGCGCTGCAGCGAGCAGGTGCGGACAACGACGCAGGAACGCGAGCAGCTGCTTTACCGTCAGGATGCAGCGGCCGCACGCGAACAGGTGCTGGCGACAGAGCGGGAAAAGCTGCGTCAGGAAGCGGAAGCCTTGAGCACAGACGCGGAAGCGGCAGGCGCAGAAGCTGCACGTCTGCAGGATGAAGAAGAAGCGCTGCAAGCTGCATTGCAGGAGTTACAGCAGCAAACCGCAGAGGTGGAAGAATCGCTTGCCAGCAGCCGCGAGGATGTGACAGAAAAAAAGATGCAGCTGGCTGCGCAGCAGCAGAAGTTGCATGGGCAGCGCATTTCGCTGGAGCGGTTGGAGCAGGAAGCGGTTGATCTCAGCTGGGAGGCGGAGGAGGCTGCTGCAGATCTTGCACAGGCAGAAGAGGCGGAACAGCGGCATGGCGAAGCCTTTACCGCTGCAGGCGGTCAGCTGACGCAGATCAATCTGGCATTGCATGATGCCGCGGAAAAGCTGGAACTATCGCGGCATGGCATGGCGGCGGAAAGCGCGCGTCTGCATGAGCTGGAGAAAGCGGATCGGGATGCGCTGCGTGAGCAGGAAAAGCTGCGCGAGACGATCCATGGCCTGCAGCTGCGGCGGGAACGCTGGCAGGCGGATTTTGAAAACGAATCTGCACGTCTGCGGGAAAAATTTGCCGTCAGCCTGGAACAGGCGCGGGTGCAGGTGGGCGAAATGCAGGGCCGCACGGTGATGCAGCAACGGCTGGGGCAGCTGAAGCGGGAGATTGCTGCGTTGGGTAATGTCAATCTTGACGCGATCACGGAATATGGCGAGGTGGATACGCGCTACCGTTTTCTGCAAGCACAGCGCGAAGATCTGCAAACTGCACGTAGCCGGCTGGATACGGTGATCCACGAGATGGATACGGTGATGACCAGCCGTTTCCGTGAGACCTTTGGCCGGCTGAGCGACGCGTTTGGCGTTTGTTTCCGGCGCCTATTTGGCGGTGGACAGGCGGATCTGCGCCTTTCTGCCCCGGAGGATATCCTGGAGACCGGCGTGGAGCTGAACGTCAGTCTGCCGGGCAAGCGCGTGGCCAACTACAATCTGCTTTCCGGCGGGGAAAAAGCGCTGATCGGCATCGCGCTGATGTTTGCCATGCTGACGGTGCGGCCGACGCCGTTCTGCGTGATGGACGAGGTGGATGCGGCGCTGGATGAGGCGAATATCGACCGTTTTACCGCCTTTTTGCAGGACAAAGCGGCGGATAGCCAGTTCGTGATGATTTCGCACCGG
The DNA here is from genome assembly GCA_944390945.1 of uncultured Clostridia bacterium. Classification (GTDB taxonomy): domain Bacteria; phylum Bacillota; class Dehalobacteriia; order UBA4068; family UBA4068; genus CALXSV01. The sequence goes on along the minus strand of CALXRV010000021.1, from coordinate 31,276 downwards.
CAGAGCACGATGGAAGCGGCGGATGCGCTTTGGGGCGTGACGATGGAAGAAGAAGGCGTGAGCAAGGTGATCGGCGTGCGGCTGACCGCAGCCGGCGCGGAACCAGCCGCTGAGGAATAAGCAATGGGCGCTGGGCAGGAACAGCAGTGGAATCGGTAAAGGAGAGTACAGATGGGACTTTTTGATAAGCTGACGGCCGGGCTGGCCAAGACACGCAACAGTTTTACCGGCGGGCTGAAGAGCCTGTTTTCCGGCAAGGTGGATGAGGAGTTTTTTGAAGAGCTGGAAGAAGCGCTGATCCTGGCTGATGTCGGCGTGCAGACTTCGCTCAAATTGACCGAGCAGCTGCGCCAGCGGGCAAAGGCAGAGCATATCCGCGAACGCGATGCGCTGTGGGGCGCTCTGGAAGAGGAGATCGCCGCAATCTTGGCTGCGCCGGGCGGCGGCGGGCTGCAACTTACCGCAGGTAAGCTGAATATTCTGCTGATGACAGGCGTTAATGGCGCGGGAAAGACGACGACGATCGGCAAGCTGGCGGCGCGTTATCGCGGCGAAGGCAAGAATGTATTGCTGGCCGCAGGGGATACCTACCGCGCGGCAGCGGCAGAGCAGCTGGAAGGCTGGGCAAACCGCGCCGGCGTTCCGCTGATCCGTCAGGCAGAGGGAGCCGACCCGGCAGCGGTCGTTTATGATGCGATTGCAGCAGCCAAAGCACGCGGCTGCGATGTACTGATCGTCGATACGGCCGGCCGGCTGCAGAATAAAACAAATTTGATGAATGAGCTGGCGAAGATCGGTCGCGTCATCGCGCGTGAAGCACCGGATGCAGCTTTGCAGAGTCTGTTGGTGCTGGATGGCGGTACTGGCCAGAATGCGATCAGCCAGGCGCGGCAATTCCGCGAAGCCGTGCCGCTGACCGGCGTGATCATTACCAAGCTGGATGGTTCTGCCAAAGGTGGTGCGGTATGCGGCATTGTTGACGAGGCCGGCCTGCCGGTGAAGCTGATCGGTGTGGGCGAAGGCATGGAGGATCTGCGCGATTTTGATGCGGTGGCATATAGCCATGCCTTATTCGCAGAATAGCAGGATTTCTTTTGCCCACAGGGAATATAGATATTAGCGAAGTTTCCCTTTGCTGGAAAACTTAAAAAGAGGTGAGGCAGATGTTGATCAACTATAAGTCCAGAAACCTGGAAATCACAGACGCACTCAAAGAATACACCGCCAAACGCCTTTCCAAGTTTGATAAACTGATCGGCGCGGAAGAGGCTACGGTCATGATGCGCAGCATCAAGGACCGGCAGCGTCTGGAGATCACCATTCCTTATCACGGCGTTGTTATCCGCGGTGAAGAGGAAGGCTATGATATGTTTACCTGCATTGACAATGTGACGGAAAAGCTGGAAAGCCAGATCCATAAATACCGTACCCGCCTGATCAAACGTGGGCGTGAAAAACGTGACGCGGTGCCGGAAGCGGTTGCGGAAACGCAATGGCTGGAAGACGACCAGCCGGTGCGTGTCAAAACCTTCACCACCAAACCAATGTCGGTGGAGGAGGCGATCATGCAGATGAACTTGCTGGGCCACAGCTTCTTTGTCTTTATCAATACTGAAGGCAATGTGGTCAATGTACTCTATCGCCGGCATGACAGCGAATACGGTCTGCTGCAGCCGGAAGTGTGATCTTTTCCACGCACAGCAGAACTCGGATGGCAGCGATGATGGGCACCGGACGTCTCAAGATAAGCGATCACGATGACATGCGCAGTTAATTGAAGATACTGCTGGGAGAACCGCGACATCAGGGGAGAACGAAAATGGCAGGTGGACAATTCTATGACGCCAGCATAAGCAAATCCCTGTTGCTGCTGTTTTACTTGCGCAATACCAAAGCCGTCCCGTAAGGGGCGGCTTTTGCCCAAACGGTGAACAGCGCTGCCGGGCGAAGCCCCGAAGGCGTTCGTGAACGATAAACAAAGGAGGAAATGAGCATGACAGAACGGCAGAACCGCATTGTGGCCAATGTGGACCGTCACCGCGAACAGATCCTGGCGGCAGAGCGTTGGTTATGGGCGCATCCGCAGACCGGCTTTACGGAATGGGAAGCGCATAATTATTTGAAGGCTGCTTTTACTGAGCTGGGTTATGCGTTGACTGAACCAGGCGATATCCCTGGCTTTTTTACCGATTTGGATACTGGCATCCCGGGCCCCAAGCTGTGCATTATGGGCGAACTTGATGCGCTGGATATCGCCAACCATCCGGAATCGGTCAATGGCATGACGCATTGCTGCGGCCACCATGCGCAGGGCGCGGCGATGCTCGGGATTGCAGCCGCATTGAAAGAGCCTGGCGCGCTTGACGGCATGTGCGGTTCCATCCGCTTGATGATGGTGCCGGCTGAGGAAATGATCCAACTTGCCTTCCGCGAGGAACTGCGCCAAAAGGGCGTCATCCATTATATGGGCGGTAAGGTCGAGTTTTTATATCGCGGTTATTTTGACGGCGTTGATCTCTGCATGATGGTGCACGGTGCGGTGGCTGGCCCGGACGAGCCGTTTGATTTCTCCTGCGTCATGGGCTATAACGGCTGCCTGGCGAAGACGATTCGTTTCAAAGGCCGTTCCGCGCATGCCGGCGGCGCGCCGCATCGCGGCATCAACGCGCAGTACGCAGCCATGCTTGGTCTGCAGGCCTGCAATGATCTGCGTGAAACATTCCAGGATCAGGATCAGATCCGCTTCCACCCAATCCTGATGGGCGTGAACTGCGCGGTCAATATCATTCCGGATGAGATGAAGGTGGAAAGTTATGTTCGCGCCCGCACGCTGGATGCGATGATCGCGGTCAACAAGCGGGTCAACCGCGCATTAACCGGCGCTGCACTGGCGCTTGGCGCCGGCGTTGAGCTCCGCGACCGCCCCGGTTATTCGCCGGAGGTACATGACCCTGCCATGATGCGCCTGATCGAGCGCTGCTGTACAGATCTGGTGGGTGCGGACCGTGTACGGTTTGATTATAGCACCTGGAATACCGGCTCTTCCGATTTTGGCGATCTGACCTGCTTGATGCCGGGCGTACAGTTCAATGCTGCCGGCGCTACCGGTGCGGGGCATGGCATTGATTATTGTGTTGCCGACCCGGAAAGGCAATGCGTCAATTCGGCCAAGGCGCAGCTTTTGGCAGCAGACGCGCTGCTTACGGATGGCGCGGCTGCCGCAAAGGAGATCATGGCCGGCTATCAGCCGCTATACCCGAACAAGGAAGCATTTTTTGCCACGATCGACAACATCACGCTGGACAAAGATGCCGTTATTTATGATGCGGACGGCAATGCCACGGTCGATTTCCAGAACAGCTGAACGCTCTGCCAGCGGCATGCTTTTTCGCAAAGAAAAAACATCCTGTTCCACTTCCGGAACAGGATGTTTTTTTCGGAAAAGCCGTTGCGTGCCTGCATTGCCTGCGCAGCCGCGTTTTCGGCAGACGCCTCGACGCTATGGCTGCGGTGGATCGATCGCAAACAAGCTGGCTGCATCTGCCGTGGGTTCGGTGATCTTCAGCGTATCCGGTTCGATCCAGGCCCGCTTTTCGCTGTATAATTTTTGATCGTCAAAACCGGTATAGGTAAAGATGAGATTCCCCGCCAGCTGCGTCGCTCCCTCCAGCACCAGGCTGCGGTCATAACGCACGCTGCAAAGATAACGCACGGGAGTTTCGGTATAGTTGCGCAGCCAGCGCCGGGGACCGATTTTGTGCGCCGGCGTGATGGAGATCGTCATCTGCTCCATCAACTGCGCGCCGGTTTCCGTTATGCCGATTTCCCGGCTGTACTCCGTACCATAGCGGCTTTCCAGTGCCTGGCGCAGGTCCAGCTTGGCCGAACCGCTGACCGCTTCCTGATCCAGGCAGAGCAGGGCGAACACCATCAGAACGGCCAGCAGACGGATGCCGGTATGCAACCGTTTTTTCCGCACAGTTGTCCCTTTTTGCATATTGCTTCCTCCTGGTAAGACATGTCAGTCGATGGTGATCACCGTGCCGGTGCGGCCTTCCACCGCTTCCACCGCTTTATGCAGCGAGCTGATGATGGCGCGGCGACCGGGCCGCGCTTTGGCGAATTTGACCGCCGCTTTTACCTTGGGCAGCATGGAACCGGGCGCGAAATGGCCTTCTTCGATATAGCGCTCCGCTTCCTTGACCGTGATATGGTCCAAGTCGCGCTGATCGGGTTTGTTGAAATTGATCGCCACCTTTTCCACCTCGGTCAGGATCATCAGCGTATCTGCGCCGACATCTTCTGCCAGCAGCTCGGCGGCATAATCTTTATCGATGACCGCAGCGATACCTTCAAAATCGCCCTGGTCGTTTTCGATCACCGGTACGCCGCCGCCGCCACAGGTGACGACGATCGTGCTATCCCACAGCCGGTTGACGCTATCGATCTCCACGATGCGCTGCGGCAGCGGACTGGGTACCACGCGCCGCCAGCCACGGCCGGCATCTTCTTTCATGGTATAACCTTTTTCCTCGCTCAGCACTTTGGCTTCCGCTTCCGTATAAAAGGGGCCGATCGGTTTTGTCGGATTGGAAAAAGCAGGGTCGAACGGCGAGACGACGATCTGTGTGACCAGGGTGACGACAGGCAGATAGCTTTTCCCCACGCGGCGCAGCGCCTGCTTCATGCCTTGCTGGATGTGATAGCCGATATAGCCCTGGCTCATCGCGCCGCAAACATCGAAGGGCATGGCCGGCGTGACATCCTTTGCTGTTTCACTGGCGAGCAGGATGCGGCCGACCTGGGGGCCATTGCCGTGTACGATGGCGATCTCATAGCCGAGGCGGCTGACCTCCGCCAGGTAACCGCAAGTGGTGCGGATGACCTCCAGCTGCGCTTCCGCCGTTGCCGGGCCATTGCCGGTTTGCAGTGCATTGCCACCCAAAGCGATGACGACTTTTTCTTTGCCCATCTTTTCTCCCTCCAAACTTGAATTTTCCGTGAAAAACGTCGGTTTTGTCTATTCCTGTGCTATACTGGACGCATGCCTGAGCATGTCTACAGTCAGTATACCATATCAGCGGGGAATAGGCCAGACAAATCTTCCGCATGCGCATGCGGCGGAATTTGTGCTGCTGTGGCGACAGCATATGCAGGAATTGGTTTATCTAGCAGGAAAATCAGGATACATGTCGAATAATTTATCGGTTAACCTGTATTCAGGAGAAAATGATGAAGCAATATAAGCATATTTTTTGTGCCGCATTTCTGTTCGGCCTGATACTTTCCCTCGCTTTACCTGCTTTTGCCAGCGGCGGCAGCGCCAGCGATCCACTGGTTACGCAAAGCTGGGTGGAGCAGGAGCTTGAACGGCAGTTTGCTCCGTTGGAAGCAGAGCTGCAGCAGCTGCGGCAGGAGGCATATCGCCGCTTCGGCGTAAATATTGTGCTCACGATCGGCAGCAGGCAGGCGAGCGTAAATGGCAGCAGCGTTACGCTGGATGCTGCGCCGCGCATAGAAGGCGCAGGCTATACGATGGTGCCCATTCGTTTTATTGCGGAGAGTATCGGCGTTTCGGTAGAGTGGCTGGCAGAGACGCGGCAGATTCTTTTTTCCGACGGCACGCAGAGTATGTTGCTGACCGTCGGCAGCACAACGGCGGAGATCGATGGTGAGAGCTATACCATGCCCTGCGCGCCATTGATCGATGCGGCAGGCGGGCGCACCCTGGTACATATCCGTTTTGTGGCTGAAGCCTTTGGCTGTGCGCTGGATTGGGAGCCCAAGGATGGGCGGACGGAAACCGTCTATGTAACAAAATAGTCTGGCGGGGCCGGATTTTTACGAGGTAATTTTTCATGGCAGATCAACAGTTCTGGGGCAAGGATATGACGACCGTACATGATAGCAGCTCCTGGTTTGGCGCGCTTTCTTTGCGGCGGAAGATCGTTTTCGTCTTATTGTTGCTGTTTGTGGTGGCCTGGTGCTTTTTTCTCGGTTTTCACGTTTCCTTTGCACGCGGTATGGAACGGCTGGCCGAGGAACAGTTTGTGGTTACGGGTATGGATCTCAACGAGGAACCTTATACCGTGCAGCAACTGGAAGGATTGCGTACCATTCTGATCATTGGCTGTGATACGCGCGAGGATGATCCTTCGATGGGCCAGCGCAGCGATACCATGATGCTTGCTTTTCTTAATCTTTCGGAAAAGAGCGTCAGCCTGCTTTCCATCCCGCGTGACAGCTATGTGCAGATTCCGGGGTACGGTAAGAACAAGATCAACGCCGCCTTTTCCGCCGGGGGCATCAGCCTGGCGCGGGAAACGGTGGAATATTTGCTGGGCATAAAGATCGATGATTATGTCGTCGTGGACTTCAACGGCTTTATCGAACTGGTGGACGCCCTGGGCGGTATTGAGGTCAATGTGGAGTATTCCATGTCCAACTGGAATGAGGGCATCGACATCTACCCTGGTCTGCAGACGCTGAATGGCCATGATGCGCTCGGTTATGTCCGATATCGCGGTGGTGATGTGACGGATTATGACCGCATTGCGCATCAGCAGGAATTTATCGGTCTGGTACTGGATAAGCTGCTTTCTTTCTCCTCGGTGACCAAGATTGCGGAACTGGTTGGCATTGCCATCAACAATGTAGAGACCGACCTGACGCCGATTGAAGCACTTGACCTGGCCAAATATGGTCTGACGATGGATCTGCAGAATATGCAGACCTATACGATCGAGGGATATTCCAAATATATCCAGATCGGCGGTGTATATCAGAGCTGCGAGATCATTTACCAGGATCGACTGCAGAATACGTTGAACGCAATCGCTGGCGAAGGCTTTAGCTTTGATACGAATGTGATCGACGACGGCGGATTGGGATATTATACGATACCGGAAGAGGTAGAGCCTGAGGAAGAAGCGACGGGAACAGAGGGCGTGGATCAGGCTACGGACAGCGGTGCGACACCAGAAGACGATGTCCCCACGCTGGAAGATCCGGTAACGACTGGTCAGGATGGCGGCGGAGTCTGGGATTTGCCGGATCCGGATCAGTAAAGTAGTGGGAAAGGAATGAACGGCATGCGGATTCTTGGTGTGCGCGTGGATGAATATGATATGCGGGAGAGCCTCGAGCAAATCGAGGCTTTCCTTGCTGCAGGACATAATAACGACGGCCTGCTACGTCAGGTGGTGACGATCAACCCGGAAGGCGTCTGGCTGGCGCGGCAGGATGCCGCGTTGGCAGCGATCGTGGAGCAGGCTGCTTTGGTAACGCCGGACGGCAACGGGATACTCTGGGCCGCACGACGGCTTGGCCATCCTCTGCGCGAACGTGTGACCGGGATTGATCTTCTGGATGAGATCTGTGCGCGCGCTGCAGCAAAGGGCTGGCGTATCTATTTGCTCGGCGCCCAACCGGGTGTGGCCGAGGCTGCGGCCAAGACGCTTTGCAGCCGTTATCCCGGCCTGCAGATCGTGGGTTGCGAAAACGGTTATTTCCGGGGCAGGGAAAGCGCCGTCGTGGCAGCTGTGGCGGCTGCCCGGGCCGATGTGTTATTTGCTGCGCTGGGCATGCCGTTTCAGGAAAAATGGCTGTATCAAAACCGGGAAGCATTGGGCTGCCGGCTGGCGGTTGGCGTGGGTGGCAGTTTTGATGTGCTGGCCGGCGCGGTACGCCGTGCACCAGCGTTATGGCAGCGCCTGAAGCTGGAATGGTTGTGGCGCCTGCTGGCAGAACCAAAGCGCTGGCGGCGCGCGCTGGTGATTCCGAAATATATGGCTGCTGTGCGTCGTGAAGCAGCCGCGCAGCGCGCTGGCGCGCAGAAAAATGGCTGAGCATTGCGGCATGACATGCCCTTTCTGTTGACGCTGTGCATGATAGATGGCCTGCGGGCGGATCGCTATGGCATCAGGAAATATGCAGTAGAGAACTGCGCTGGGCGCAAGCGGCAGGAAATGCAGGGAAAGCGTTGGCAGAGAATAAAAAAATAACTCCGGTTTGTGAAAAGCCGGAGTCATTTTTTTAGTTTGCTACCTCAGGTCTGCTTAGCGGGACTGCTGATAACCCTGGCCCTGCTGAATGGTCTGAGAAGCGCTGTTGACCGAGCCGCTCTGGCCCTGTGCAAGCGCCTGCTCGGCAAAAGCGACCATCTTGCGGGTCATATTGCCGCCCACATAACCGTTCTGACGGGAAGAGAGCTGACCCTTGTCGATCTGGTCGTAATTCGAAATGCCCAGTTCGCTGGCGACCTCCATCTTAAAGTTGTTCAGAGCGCCGGAAGCGGAAGGCACGGTGGGAGCGTTGCTGTTTCTGCTCATGGTTTCACCTCCTTTGCGGTTGGTGCTACTAGTTTGAGCAGAAAGCGGTTTGCTATGCGGCACAATTTTTTCCTGTACCATATTGCCGCAACAGTTTACCCAACAAAAGAAAAAGCCTGCATGAATAGCTGTTGCAGAATATTGACAGCTAACAAAAGTTTTATTTGATAAAATCCTGATAGTTTTCCGCCGTGCAGGCAGGATGCGCGCAAATGGCGATGGCTGCCGCGATGATCTCTGCCTGATCGGCGATCAGCTGATCGATATCTTTTGGGGTGACCATCAGCGTACCGCGAAAGGCGGCGAGCAGTTGCGCCTCGGTATATTCGCGTGCATCGTCGTCGATCTCCGGCGGCAAAGGCTGCGCCTTCCCTTGCCAATAAGCGCGCAGTGCGGATAGCGTTTCCTTGATGATCGCCGCCGCATCGACGACAGTCGGCACGCCGAGCGCCACGACAGGGCAACCCAGGCTGGCGGCGCTGATTTCCGTTCGTCCCGGCTTGCTGCCGCTGATGCCGCTGCCGGGCGCGATGCCGCTATCCGTCATTTGAATGGTGGTGCCGACGCGCGAGACAGAAGCGGCTGCCAGTGCATCGACAACGATCACCGCTGCCGGTTGCAGACGGTCGCAGACGCCACGGATGATCTCCGCCGTCTCGATGCCGGATGTGCCGAGTACGCCCGGCGCCAGGCTGCATACGCGCTCCAGCCCTGCCGGCGGTGTACCTGTGCTGAACAGATGTCGCGTGGCATAGGTGAGTGAGACCACCTGCGGCCCAAGCGCATCCGGCACAGCGCCGCTATTGCCCAGGCCGATGACGAGCAGCGTGCGTCCCTGCAGGGGCGGCAACAGCGCATGCAGCTGCGTTGCCACCATATCTGCAACGCAGCGAAAGGCATTTGCCTCGTTGAGCGGCGGAATATCAAAGGTGATATAATTGCCGCAGGGTTTGTGGATGGCCTGGCTGCCGCGTTCATCCAGCACGGTGACCGTATGCATGGTCACGCCATCCTGCTGCCGGACGTCTTCGCGGATGCCGGCGATCTCCACATCCGCTGCGCCGCGCAGGATGTCCATCGCTTCCTGCGCCAGGTCAAGCCGCGCTGCCAAACGCGGCATAGCGTAAAATCCTTCCATCGTTCTATCCTTCCTGTCGGTCTGTTTTGCCTGTTTGCTTTTTTGCCTCGCCATGCTGCGCCGGTTGGGGCAGGGCATGTTTTTGCGAAAAGGCTTGCTGTCTTATTATGAGCGAAGGGATAAAAATTTATCAAACAAGCATCTAGCCATGCAGGAACGGCATGGCAGGAAAGCGAAATTTATATAGTCAGGAAAGGAGGTATCCCGGCATGCGGGTAAAATGTATGATGTGCGGGAAAGAGGAGGAGCTGAGCAAGCTGCATAAGGATTATAAAAAGCTTGCTGCCAACCCTGCCGCTGCTTTTATTTGCAAGACCTGCAGCTTGAAAGTGACAAATCAGGCGCAAAAGGGCAATGATGTGCTGAAGAAAAAGTAATGCGCATCATTGCTGGCGCTGCGCGCGGCCGGCCGCTGCTTGCCCCGCGCGGTATGCATACGCGTCCAACTGCAGACCGTGTGAAGGAAGCGATTTTTTCCGTGCTCATGCCCTACCTGGCGGATGCCGTCGTCCTGGACGCATTCGCCGGCAGCGCTGCTTTGGGGCTGGAAGCGGTCAGCCGCGGCGCTGCGGCTGCCTGGTTTATGGAAAATGACCGTAACGCAGCGGAGATCTGCCAGCGCAATCTGACGCAGCTTGGCTTCAGTGGCTGTCACCTGTTGCGCGGCGATTGTCTAAAATTGCTGCCGGCTTTGCGGCAGCAGGGCGAGCAGCTGCGTTTTGATCTGATCTTTGCCGATCCGCCGTATGACCGCGGCCTGCTGCCGCGTTTGTTCGATGTGGTGGCGGCGGGCGGCTGGCTGCAGCCGGACGGCCTGTTGGTGGCAGAGACGCGCACGGGCACAGCTGAATTTGCTCCAGATTCGAGCTGGCAGGTTGTAAAAAGCAGCAGATATGGGGCGACGTCAGTGCACTATTGTCGGTTGGCGCAAGAATAAGGAGGGATTGAGCATGACGGAATCAGCGGAAAATCTGGGCTTGGCAACTATCCTCAAAGAGCTGGAAGAATCGATTACCACAGCGAGCCGCGTGCCGCTTTCCAATAAAGTGTTGGTGGATGGCGAGGCGATCCTGGAATATATCGATAAGGTTTATGCCGCTCTGCCGGAGGAGATGAAGCAGGCGCAGCGCGTTCTGGAGCACAGCGATAAGCTGCTGGAAACGGTGGAAGGACAGAGCAAGCGCATTATTGCTGAAGCACGCGAACAGGCGGCGCAGATGACTGAAGAGACAGAGATTTACCGCGCGGCCACCGAGCGGGCAGAGACGATGCTTGCCCAGGCTGAACGTGCCAGCATCCAGCTTAGGCATGAATCGATCCTTTACTGCGACGACGTCTTGCGCCAGCTGGAGGAGAATATCGAACGTATGCTGAACAGCATCCATAAAAACAGGGAAGATCTCAAATCGTTCAAATATTATTCCCTGGAAGAAGAATAAGATCCTGCTTTTAGCGAAGACGGTTCTGCAGACTATGCGGCACAAGCTAAGGAAAGCGCAAAACGCATCCGAAAGGATGCGTTTTGCTTTATCGTCGGTATAAACTTGCCATGCCCTGCACAGCTGTGTTTTGTTGTCCGGATGGGAAAGTGCCGTTAGCGCCAAAGCTGAATGCGTTCTTTTCCGGGGCTTGTCTTGTCGTACGATCCTGCGCTCCGGCTCCGCGGCCTGATCTGTGTCCCGGCTCTGCTATTCGATCTTGCTGAGCCAGCTTTCCTGCGTGGCAAGCGCAGCTGCGGCCGCAGCCAGCTCGCTTTCCTTTTTGCTGCCGCCTTGTCCGCGGCCGAGCAGAAGTTTGCCGCAATAAACGCCGCTTTCAAAGTGCGGCCGGTGATCCGGCCCGCTGCTGGAAAGCAGTTTATAGTTGACGCCATGCGGTACGCGCGCCTGTACCAGCTCTTGCAGCAGGCTTTTTTTGTCTTCATAATCCGCCGGCGTCAGATGTTCCATTTTGCTGGCGAACTGCGAGATCAGCAGGCGCCGCGCCGCTTCCACACCCTGAGTGATAAACACCGCGCCGATCACTGCTTCAAACGCGTCGGCCAGTACGGATGGTCGTTGCCGGTCGCCTCCGGCTTCTGAGCCGCGGCCCAGGCGCAGCGCACGGTCAACGCCAAGGGCAACGGCTGCTTCTGCCAGCGAGGCTTCGCAGACGATATAGGCGCGCATTTTGCTGAGTATGCCTTCCTGCGCCTCAGGATAATGGCGATAAAGATATTCGCCGATCAGCAGATCGAGCACGGCATCGCCGAGAAACTCCAAGCGCTGGTTGTCGCCGGCATGATGGCTGCGGTTTCCTTCATAATAGGCAGGATGGGTCAGCGCCTGCACCAGAACAGGCGCTGTTTCCCGGTCAAAACCAAGCTTGTCCGCCAGAGCCTGCCAGCTTTCGGCAGCTGGTAATTGTTTTTTTTTCATCTGTTTTCTTCCTTATCGGTGCGAAGGATCAGCTGCGCTGCTTCCCCCAGGTTATGACAGCGCGCAAGCGCAGCCTCATCCAATTGGATGCCGAAAGCATCTTCTATGGCCACGGTTAGTTCCATCCATTCCAGGGAATCGATGGCCAGCTCTGCAAAAGTGAGCTCTGAGCGAATCTGCTGTGCGTCAAGCTGAAACTGCTCAGCAAACAACTGTTTCAGCTCTTCCGCTCCCCGCATGTTTATCCCTCCGCTGTTACTGTTCGCACGGCGGCTGCTGTTTTCTCAACAAATTCGCTTTTTACACAGCGTTCGGCCAAACGGATGGCATTGGTGATGGCGCGCGCTTCCGAAGAACCATGGCAGACGATGCTCACGCCTTTGATGCCCAGCAGCGGCGCACCGCCGTATTCCTGATAGTCCAATGCCGCTTTGACGCGATACATGCCGTCGCGGATCAGCGCCGCGCCCAGCTTGCTTTTGAAGTTTGCGGTCAACTCATGTTTGATCATCGACATCAACGCAGCTACAGTGCCTTCGATGCTCTTGATCGCAATGTTGCCGCTCATCCCGTCGCAGACGATCACATCATAATCGCCAAACAGGATATCGCGTCCCTCCCGGTTGCCGATAAAATGCAGCCCGCTCTCTTTGATCAAAGCATATGCAGCCTGCGTTAATTTATTCCCTTTATGCGCTTCCGTACCGTTGGAAAGCAGGGCGATGCGCGGTTTGCTGACGCCCTGCAGCTGTTCGGCATAGACAGCCCCCATTTCGGCAAATTGCAACAGCATTTCCGGCGTGCAGTCCGCATTGGCACCGACATCCAGCAGTAACCTGGCGCCGGAGAGCGTAGGCAGGACGGTGGCGATGGCCGGGCGCGTAACGCCTTTCAGCCGGCCGAGCAATAGTGTGGCAGCCGCCATCTGTGCAGCGGTGCTGCCGGCAGAGATCACGGCATCTGCTTCCCCTTTTTTTACCAGGTCGGTCGCAATCCAGATCGAGCTGTCCTTTTTCTGCACCAGCGATTCTACGCTCTCATCCATGCCCATCACAGAGCCGCAGGGCCGAGTTTGCACATTGGCCGGCAGGGCCGGTATGGCCTGGATCGTCTCCGGCATAGCCACAAGCAGAAATTCATCCGCCGTCATGGCGGCGGCTGCGGTCAGCGTGCCTTCCAACAGTGCTTGCGGCGCATGGTCGCCGCCCATCGCATCGATCGCAAATCTCATGTTTCCTCCCTTTCCGCCGAAAATCGAAAAGGGCTCAATACTGGATTGAGCCCTTTCGCACGGACTTGCTTAGTTTGCCTGCTCGTTCTGGACTACGGCCTGTCTGCCTTTGTAGTAACCGCAGACAGGGCAGGCATGATGCGGCTGCTTCAGCGCATGGCACTGCGGGCAGGCCGACAGCGCCGGAGCATCCATCGTATAGTTAGCGCCCCGGTTCATCCGGCGGTTGGCTTTCGAAGTCTTTCCCTTTGGAACGCCCATCGTTCTCGCACTCCTTTCTCAATCATCCTCAAAAGATAAATTTTTCAGCTTTTCCCAACGCGGATCAATTTGTTCCGTCGTACAGGAACAGCAGCCTTCATTAAGATCAGCGCCGCAGGTCGGGCAAAGACCACGGCAATCCTGCCGGCAGAGCGGTTGCATCGGCAGGCGAAATCCGATCTCCTGCAGAATGACCGGCGCCAGATCCGCCTGCTCGTGCAGAATCAGGTGGCATTCTTCCTCGCCGTCCGCATCTTCCTGCGGCGAAGTGGAGAACCGTGCCTGCAACATGCCCGCAGCAGGTTGGCAAAAACGCTTGCCACAGCGGCTGCAGCACTGTTCTACATTCGCCGTATAGCGCAAATCAGCGGTAAATGATCCATCATCCAGGCTGGTGATACGCCCTTCCGCCACCACATCGCCCACAATACGAAAATCATCGTAACCGCAGGCTGCAGCATCGAGCTTATCGGTAAAAGAAAAGTCCAGCCAGGTTCCAGGTCTGGTCTTGATTTTTGCAATGTCGACTAACATCATGGCGAACCGCTCCCGCAATATTATACAGATTCCCTGCGGCATTGTCAACTGCAAGTACGAATCTCCCCGGCGGATTTTCATTTTGTCCGCCGTCCGGATCGGATTATCGTCTGCTTTCAGGCAGCCATTTCTTCCTGCGCTTCTGTTTTCGGGGCGCCTTGCTGCAGCAGCAGCGCCAATGCCTGCGCTGCTTCGGCGCGTGTCGCCGCACGCTGCGGCGCAAAACAACCGTTATCATCCGGCAAAAGCAGGCCGCTGCTGCAGGCCAGCTCTACGGCTGCAGTGGCAAAGGGGCTGATCTCAGCTGCATCGGTAAGCACCGGCAGCTGAAGCGTTGTTGGCAGGGAGAGCTGAGTGATGTCGAGGAAGCGTTGCAGCAGCAAGGCCAGCTGCTCGCGGCTCACTGTGGCGGCGGCTGCGGGCAAAGTCCCGTCTTCTGCTGTTGTGAGCAGGCCGTTATCTAACGCCCAGCTATAGCCAGCCGACAGCGTATCGTCCGCCGTCTCGGCTCCGGCCAGGCGGTACAGCATGGCGCTGGCCTGACCATAGGTTAGTGCGGCATCCGGGGCATAGGATTCTGGCGAGATGCCGAATACAATGCCAGCCTGCTGGAGTAGGGCGACCGCCGGAAGTTCCGGCGAGCGCAGCGGCACGTCCTGGAAAGCGACCTGCAGGATGCGTCCCTGCGGCGCGGCGTATGCTTCGCCGATCACACCGCCCAGCGCCTCTGTTGCATATTGCAGCAATGCGGATTCCAGCGTAACCCCGGTCGGATAGCCGTTCTGCAGATAAGCTTCGCGGAACACGGCATAGGAATCGCCGCCTGCCGCCAGAAAGTCGTTGGTCGCAATGGTATAGCTTTGTTCCGGGTCAAAAGCCTGGCCACCGATGCGCAGGATCTGTACGCGGCTTTCCGGGTCAGCCGGTGCATAGTAGGAAGTATCGCCATACTGTGCGCCGTTCTGATAGGGCACAGAGGTGTTCAGGCAGAATTCAATACCCGCCACCTGGGGAAAAGCGCCGCTTGCCGTCGGTGCGGCAGCGGTAGCGGCAGCAAGCGCTTCCTGCAGTTGCGCACCGCGCAAAGTCAGAATCGCGACTTGATTGTCAAAGGGGTAGACTGTTTTCATGTTGTAAAGCGAGATATCGCCCGCCTCGATCGAGGCGCGGATGCCGCCGCCGTTGAGGATTGCAGCGATCACTGTAGGATCGCTCTGCTGTGCGCTCCAAAGTACGGCGTCCGCACTGAAATCGCCGAGATTGGTCTCTTCCGTCCGATTGCCCGGTTCACGTTCCCCGTTGAGCTGTACCGTGGCTTTGGCGACGACCTGCGAAAGTTCGTCTTCCACCGCTGCCTGCAATTCTGCAGCCATGGCGGCCAGCGCAGGCTCTTGCTGCGAATATTCACCGCTGGCGAGCAGACTGCTCTGCAGGGAAGCGTCCGCCGCATCATAGATTGCGATGCCGATATTGGCAAAGCCGGTGCCGGTTGAGGAGAGCAGAGCATCCCCCACTTTTTGCCCGGCGATCACGCTGTGGCTGTGGCCATCCAGGAAAAGATCGATACCTGCAGTATGCGTGAGCACATCCAGCGAACGGTTGGGCGCGCTGCCTTCATCCGTGCCGAGATGCCCCAGGCAGATGATCAAATCGCATCCGGCAGCCTGCAATATGGCTACCTGCTCGCTTGCTGTGGCATATAGCGCTTCAGCAGAAGAAAATTGTAGTCCGGCAACCAAACTTGGGTGCGCAGAGGTTACGGTTTCCGGCGTTGACAGACCAAAAACGCCGACTTTCGCCGTGGGTAAATCGAAAATAATATGGTCCTGGAATAGCGTTTCGCCTTGCGCATCGGTGATATTTGCCGCCAAAAACGGAAAATCTGCGCTTTGCGCAAGAGCCGCCAACTGTGCCTGGCCATAATCAAATTCATGGTTGCCCAGGGTCATCGCCTGATAACCGGCTGCGTTCATCAGACGAATCGCATTTGCGCCCTGCTCCAGTGCGACCAATGGCGTACCCTGGATGGCGTCGCCGGCATCGAGCAGCAGCACGCTGGCGCCTGCGGCCGTATATTCCGCTTTCAGCTGCGCCAATGCCGCATAACCAAGCGCGCTTTCACTCTGTACGGCATTGCCGTGGACATCATTGGTGTAGAGGATGACGGTGCGGCTGCTCCAGTCTTCTCCAGCTTGCGGCAGCGTTGCCGCGAGCGCACTTGTAGAAAAACAGAAGATGAGGAGCAGGGACAATAAGAGGGTAAACCCTTGCTTCAAATATTTTTGCATGCTTTTCCTTTCTGCAGATGGCTATACTGCTGCGCCGCAGCCGTTCAGAATCAAGGCAAAGGCGCGGCAATCGATGCCGCGCCCTGCCGTTTTGCTTATTTGCAGGGGAATCCCCGTTGCGGTTACTGGACCAGCTCTTTCGTATCGCGGGCGATCATCAGTTCCTCATTGGTGGGGATGACGAATACGCGCACCTTGGAACCGGGCTTGCTGATCTCGACTTCCTTGCCGCGGCAGTCGTTTGCTTTTGCGTCGAATTCCACACCCAGGTAACTGAGGTTCCGGCAGATATTTTCCCGCATGGCAATGCCGTTTTCGCCGATGCCGGCAGTAAAGACAATCGCGTCCACGCCATTGAGCTCCGCCGCATAAGCGCCGATGTAGCGCAGTACGGTCTTGACGAACATATCGAGCGCGATCTGCGCGCGTTCATTACCATTCTTGGCTGCATCTTCAATATCGCGCATATCGCTGCTGACGCCGGAAACGCCGAGCAAACCGGATTTCTTGTTGATCAGCTTGTCGATGCCATCCGCATCCAGACCTTCCTTGCGCATCAAATAGGGCAGAATCGCCGGGTCGAGATCGCCGCAGCGCGTACCCATCACAAGACCTTCCAGCGGCGTGAAGCCCATCGAGGTATCAATGACTTTGCCGTCCTTCACCGCAGCCAGCGAAGAGCCGTTGCCCAGGTGGCAGGTGATGATCTTGCTTTCTGCCGGGTTGCCGAGCAGCTCGCGGCAGCGCATGGAGACAAAGCGATGCGAAGTGCCGTGGAAGCCATATTTACGGAGCTGATATTTTTCAAACAGCTCGTAAGGCAGGCCATAAAGGTAATGCGCCGCATCCATCGTCTGATGGAAAGAGGTGTCAAATACGCCGACCATCGGCACACCGGGGATTTTCTCCTCGCAGGCACGGATGCCGAGGATGCCGGGCGGATTATGCAGCGGAGCCAGCTCGACCAGGCGTTCCATCTCAGCGACGACGGCGTCGGTGATACGGCAGGACTGGGTGAAGGTGGTGCCGCCATGTACGGTGCGGTGGCCGACTGCGTCGATCTCTTTCATGTCGCGGATCACGCCGTGCTTTTCATCCAGCAGCGCATTGACGACCAGCTCAATAGCAACGCTGTGGTTGGGGATCTCGGTGGCGATCTTCACCTTTTCCCCGCCGGCGGGCTGATGGGTGAGCAGGGAATCCGGCAGACCGATCTTCTCCACCAGACCTTTTGCCATCACGCTTTCATCGTCCATATTGAACAGCTGGTACTTAAGGGACGAAGAGCCGCAGTTCAAAACAAGGATTTTCATTGACAGACCTCCATAAGATTATTGGTGACAACGGAAAGAAATGAAAGCCGGCGCGCAGCGCTAAAATGCAGACGCACCGCATACACATCAATTATAACATATAAATCAGGTGGTGCAAAGAAAAATTTGACAAAGCCTACGATTCTGACACTGCGGCGAGTGGCGCGGATGCTGCCGCTGGCCGGGCTGCTGGTTGTGATGCTGCTGCGGCCGGCTGAAGCTTTTGCTGCGGCGGGCAGCGGCTTTGCGCTTTGGTATCGTGTGGTGCTGCCTTCGCTGTTGCCGTTTTTTATCATCAGCGAACTGCTGCTCCAGCTGGGCGCAGCGCAGGCAGCCGGGCGTCTGTTGGCTCCGCTGATGCGACCGCTGTTTTACTTGCCGGGTAGCGCTTCCTTTGCCGTGGCGCTCGGATTTAGCGCCGGTTTCCCGACCGGCGCCGCGGTGACGGCAGGACTTTATCGCAGCGGGGAAGTGGATCGGGAACAGGCCGGCCGTTTGCTGGCGTTTACCAATAATGCTGGACCGCTTTACATCACGGTTGCAGTCGCGGCGGGCCTGTTTGCCCAACCGGCTGCCGCCCCCCTGCTTGCTGGCGTGCATTACGGACTTAACCTGTTGCTTGGCATTCTGCTTGGGCTGTTCGCGCGCCGCCAGAACCGAAATCAGGCAGCGTCGCGGTCAGATGCCGCAAAGATGGCTGCCGGCTTTACGGCGCAGCGTAGGGGAGATGATCCCCAGCAGGCAGCGCTTCCATTTGCCAACATGTTAAAGGCGGCGGCACAACGCGCCGCCGCCAATATTGCATTGATCGGTTGCTATATGGTATTTTTTTCCGTACTGAGCGCCATGCTTGCGCCAGCGACGCTGAGCGAAGAACGTCCGCTGCTGTTTGCCGCGCTTAACGGCCTCTGGGAGATGTCAAACGGCATGCAGGCGCTGGCGGTCTGCGGCCTGCCGCTTACCGCTGCTCTGCCGCTGGCCGCAGCACAGCTTGCATTTGGCGGCTTTTCCGTACAGGCGCAGGTGCTGGCGATGATCGCGGATACGGAGATCAGCCCGCGCTGGTATTTGCTCAGCAGGCCGCTGCATGCGTTGGCTTCCGCATTGCTGCTGGCCTGGTTGCTGCCCCATACCCCAGCAGCTGCGCCTGTAGCAGCAGGTACGGTTATGGCCATATCCTTGCCACCCGCTGTCCTGTTGGCGCCGGCAGCTTTCGCTTCACTGCTCTGGCTGGCAGCCTGCGCAGTTGCGTATCTGTTGTGGCGCGGCCGGGGCTAATAGGCTTTGCTGGCGATCTCCTCCTGCAGCATACGGATGATCTCATCCAGCGGCTTGGCGCCGAGATCCCCTTCGCCGCGGCGGCGCAGTGCAGCGGTGGCGGATTCTTCTTCCTTATCGCCCAACACCAGCATATAGGGAACCTTCTCCGTCTGTGCGGCGCGAATCTTGTAGCCGATCTTCTCGTTACGGTCGTCCAGTTCTGTGCGGATACCTGCGGCGCGCAGCTTTGCCGCCACCTCTGCCGCATAGGCGGACTGGCGTTCCGTAATGTTCATTACCCGGGCCTGTACCGGCGAGAGCCAGAGCGGGAAGGCGCCGGCGAAATGCTCGGTCAGGATGCCGATAAAGCGCTCGATGCTGCCGAAGATGACGCGGTGGATCATTACCGGACGATGCGGCTGATTATCCGCACCAATATAGGTGAGATCAAATTTTTCCGGCATCTGGAAATCGAGCTGGATCGTACCGCACTGCCAGGTGCGGCCCAGGCAGTCCTCCAGGTGGAAATCCAGCTTCGGGCCATAGAAAGCGCCGTCGCCTTCATTGATTACATAGGGGCGCCCTGTCTCATCCATCGCAGCGGCCAGGGCTTTCTCCGCCATATCCCAGATCGCCGGGTCACCCATACTGTTTTCCGGCCGTGTAGAAAGTTCGACATGATATTGGAAGCCGAATAGGCTGTAGAACTGGTCGATCATACGCATTACGCCGATGATCTCATCTTTGATCTGTTCCGGCGTCATGAAGATATGCGCATCGTCCTGCGTAAAGCAGCGCACGCGCATCAGGCCGTGCAATGCGCCGGAAAGTTCGTGGCGGTGTACAAGCCCGAGCTCGCCGCAGCGGATCGGCAGCTCCTTATAGCTGTGCGGCTTCGCTTTGTAGACGAGAATGCCGCCGGGGCAGTTCATCGGTTTGATCGCAAAATCCGCGCCGTCAATCTGCGTGAAATACATATTGTTTTTGTAATGATCCCAGTGGCCGCTCTGCTCCCACAGCGCACGGTTGAGGATGACCGGCGTTTTAATCTCATCGTAACCCCAGCGCTGATGCTCGACGCGCCAGTAGTTTTCCAGTTCGTTACGGAGTATCATGCCTTTGGGCAGGAAGAAGGGGAAACCGGGGCCTTCTTCGGTCAGCATGAACAGTTCCAGCTCCTGCCCCAGTTTGCGGTGATCGCGGCGCTTTGCTTCCTCCAGCCGGAAGAGATATTCTTCCAGCTGCGCTTTGTCCGGAAAACTGGTGGCATAGATGCGCTGCAGCATTTTATTGCGGCTGTCGCCATGCCAGTAAGCGCCGGCCAGGCTCATCAACTTGAACGCTTTGACGCCGCCGGTGCTCATCAGATGCGGGCCGGCGCAAAGATCAAGAAAGTCGCCCTGCTGGTAGATACTGATGACAGCGTCCTCCGGCAAATTTTCGATCAGATCCACTTTATAGATTTCGCCCTTTTCCTTGAACAGATGCAGTGCATCGGCACGGCTGATCACGCTGCGCGCAAAGGGATAGTTGGCTTTGACAATCTTCTGCATTTCCTTTTCGATCGCTGCCAGGTCTTCGGCGGTAAAGGTATGCTCGCTATCCAGATCATAATAGAACCCGTCTTTGATCGCCGGGCCAATGCCGAATTTTGTGCCGGGGAAAAGATGCTGTACCGCCTGCGCCATGATATGGCTGCTGCTGTGGCGGAAGGCATCGCGTCCCTCAGCATCGTCAAAGGTGAGGATTTCTACCGTATCGCCGTCCTGTAGCGGGGTGCGCAGATCGACGGTCTTGCCGTTGAGCCGGGCGACGCAGGCCCGCTTGGTCAGGTCGCGGTCGATCGCCTTGAGCGCCGCGATGATGCTCTGGCCTTCCTCCACCTGTTGGCTGCCAAACTGGGAAAAATTGACTTGCATGCTGAGTACCTCCTTTGTTTCTGCGAACATTTCAAGCCGAAGCGATGTTCCTATAATCTGCAGGCATGCTGCCGAAATCTCGCCGCCATGCGGAACAGCGTTGGCACGGGCGCGGAAAACAAAAGACGCTTCATCCCTACGGGATGAAGCGTCTGCTCCATGGTTCCACCCGAATTGCCCTGCCGTACGGCAGGACCGCTCGATGCATTGACGCAGCTTCACGGCGGGGGTTCGCCCCCGCGCTCCCCGGTGGTAGGACGACGCACTCCCTGCCGTGCTCGCAGCGACTGCACGGCTCTCTGTAAGGGGTGGATGCCGGCCCATGTCCGGATCAACGCTTTGCTTATGCGAGATATAAAGTTATCCTAACACGCAAACGGTATCCTGTCAAGAGCGCAAATCTGCGGGGCTGCAGCCTGGAGAAAGAAAGAGGCGGCCGGCCTTGACTATTTGGCGGGGATAGGGGATAATAATGATTGATTTGAAATAACTTTTACCCTGCGCGAGCAGGTAGGCGGAGGAAAGAATGGGCGGTCTGATCAGCGAGATCATCCCTGGCAGCATAGCGGAAGAGATCGGCCTCGCGCCTGGCGACGAGCTGCTTTCGATCAATGGCGAGCCGGTCGGCGACCTGATCGATTATCATTATCATTGCGAGGACGATTATCTGGAGCTGGAGGTGCGCAAACCGGATGGCGAAGTCTGGTTTTGTGAGCTGGAAAAATATGTGGATGAAGATCTGGGCCTCGTCTTTTCCGCCAATGTTTTCGATCGTATCCGCTCCTGCCGCAACCATTGCCTGTTTTGTTTCATCGATCAGCTGCAGCCGCAGCCGCGCCGCTCGCTGCTGCTGAAAGATGATGATTACCGGATGAGTTTTTTGGAAGGCAATTTCATCACCTGTACCAACCTGACGGATGCAGACTACCGCCGTATCGCTGAGATGCATATTTCGCCGCTGTATATTTCCGTGCATGCGGTGGATCCGATCCTGCGACAGAAGCTGCTCGGGCGGCGGCAGCCGGCGGAGATACTGCTTACGCTGCAGCGTTTGATCTCGCTGCATGTGACGATCCATGCGCAGGTTGTGCTTTGTCCGGGGATTAACGACGGCCGCTATCTTATGGATACGATCGATGCGCTTTATGCGCTTCATCCTGGCGTGGAGACGATGGCCGTGGTGCCGGTGGGGCTGACCCGTTTTCAGAAAAACCCCGAGTTGCGCCTGTTTACCCCGCAGGAAGCGCGCGAGCTGATTGCGATGATTGAGGAACGGCAGGCACGTTATCTTGCGGCCTGCGGCTCGCCTTTCGTCTATGCGGCAGACGAGCTTTATGTACGGGCGGGCCTTCCGTTTCCGCCGGCAGCGCGTTATGGTGAATTCAGCCAGATTGAAAACGGCGTCGGCATGGCGGCGCGCTGGCTTGAAGAATGGGAGAGCCTGCGTTATGATATCCCGTTACAGCCGCCGCCCGGCCGCATTGGCGTGGTGACCGGTGTCAGCGGCGCGGCGGTGCTGCGTGCGGCGGTGGAAGAAATCCGCGCAGCGAGCGGCGCGAATCTTGAACTGCTGACCGTGGAAAACATGTTTTATGGCCCGACGGTGACCGCTACCGGTCTGCTTACCGGCAGCTGTTTGCTGCATGCGATCGACGGCAGCCGCTACGACAGGCTGTTGCTGCCGGCCAACATGTTGAAATTTGATGAAGATATTTTTTTGGATGATATGACGCTTTCCCAGCTGGCCGATCAGCTCGGCGTTGCGCTGCAGGTGACGGAGCCGACGCCAGCCGGCCTGCTCGCCGGTATTTTTGGTGAACAGGATTGCGATTGAGCGGGAGAAGGAGTTTCTGATGAGCAAACCGATCGTTGCCATTGTTGGACGCGAGAATGTCGGCAAATCCACCTT
Organism: uncultured Clostridia bacterium; assembly: GCA_944390945.1. GTDB lineage: Bacteria > Bacillota > Dehalobacteriia > UBA4068 > UBA4068 > CALXSV01. The sequence goes on along the minus strand of CALXRV010000021.1, from coordinate 8,673 downwards.
GTTCAACCGGATTATCGGCGCGCGCCATGCGATTGTCGAGGATACGCCGGGCATTACACGCGATCGTCTTTACCGCGATGCGGAATGGCTTGGACGTGAATTTACGCTGATCGATACAGGCGGGATCAAATTTCAGGCAGATGGCGGCCTGATCTATGGCAAGGTGCGGCAGCAGGCGGAATTGGCGATCGAAGAAGCTGCGGTCATCATCTTTGTCGTCGATCTTTCCGCCGGATTGACTGCGGATGACGAGGATGTGGCGGAGTTGCTGCGCCGCAGTGGGAAACCGGTTGTGCTGGCGGTGAACAAGGCGGATAATTTTGCCGATGAATCGCGCATGCTGCAGGTCTATGATTTTTATTCCCTGGCGTTGGGTGAGCCGGTGCCGGTTTCCGCCGTGCAGGCGTTGAATATCGGCGATCTGCTGGATGCTGTCGTCGCCTGCTTGCCGCCTGCCGGCGAGACGGAAGCAGAGGGGGATATGGTACGCCTTGCTTTCATCGGCCGCCCGAATGTCGGCAAGAGTTCGCTGGTCAACCGCCTGCTGGGAACGGAGCGGGTGATCGTCTCCGACATGCCGGGCACCACGCGTGATGCGATCGACAGCGTGTTGCGGCAAAATGGGCGCGATTATATGATCATCGATACCGCCGGTATGCGGCGCAAAGCGCGCATCAGCGAACCGGCGGAGCATTACAGCATTGCCCGCGCGCTGAACGCAGTCGACCGCGCAGATGTGGCGGTGCTGGTCATCGATGCGGCAGCCGGCATCATCGAACAGGATAAGCATATTGCCGGTTATGCGCATGAGCTGGGTAAGGGATTGCTGATCCTCGTCAATAAGTGGGATCTACCGGAAAAGGATTCCAATACGATGGCCCGTTTTGAAAAAGAGTTGAAGGAAGAACTGGGATTTGCCAGCTATGCGCTGACCCTGTTCGTCTCTGCCAAGACCGGCCAGCGTTGCGACAGGATACTGCCGCTGGTTGATTTTATCTCGGAACAATGCAACCGCCGCGTACCGACCGCGCAGCTGAACGAAGTGCTGCGCGAAGCGGTGGCGCTCAACCCGCCGCCTACGGACAAGGGACGGCGGCTGAAGGTGCTCTATGCGACGCAGGTCGGCGTCAAGCCGCCGAAGATCGTCATCTTTCTCAACGATCCGGAGATCATGCATTTTTCCTATGCGCGTTATCTGGAAAACCGGCTGCGGGAAGCCTTTGGTTTTGCCGGCGTGCCGATCTCGCTGATCTGGCGCAAGCGGGAAAAGGACGAGGATTGACCTCTTCCGCCAACCTGTTATTCCGAAAGAGAGGGATCTGCTTATGTGGTTCGTCTGGGTGATCGTGATCGTTGCCTCCTACCTGCTCGGTTCTATTCCCACGGCGTATCTGCTGGTCAAGATGAAGCTGGGCGTGGATATTCGCGATCTGGGCTCTGGTAATGTCGGCACGACCAACAGCATGCGCGTGGCCGGCCGTGCTACCGGACTGCTCGTATTTTTGATCGATGTGCTCAAGGGTGCGGCGCCAGTATTCGCAGCCCGGCTGATCGGCGGCGAGGCCATGGCCGCCTGCGCGGCCTGCGCGGCTTTTCTCGGCCATCTTTATCCGCTATGGCTTGGCTTTCGCGGCGGAAAAGGCGTGGCGATCTCGATCGGTATGGCTGCGGTGCTCACGCCCTATCTGGCGTTGATCACCTTTGCCGTTTGGCTGCTGTTGTTGCTGATCACGCATTATGTTTCCGTCGCTTCCTGCGGCAGCGGTGTAGTGCTGGCGCTGCTCTGTCTGTTTACTGCGCAGCCCTGGCCGTATATGGTACTGTACGCAGTGCTTTGTGCTATCGTGCTGGTGCGGCATCGCAGCAACTTCCGTAAAATTGCGGCGGGTACGGAAAATAAATCATTCCTGTTCCATCATTAACCGGCGCCCAGCCGGAGCCGCGGGACTATTTTTTTGATACTGGGAAACGGGGTGAAGTTGATGAAGATCGCTATGGTTGGTGCAGGCGGCTGGGGGACGGCCTTGGCGCGGCTGCTGGTAAACAACGGGCATACGGTGACGATGTGGAGCTGGCAGGCGGATCATGTGGCGGAGATGCAGGCGGAGGCGGAGAACCGACAGTTTCTGCCTGGCGTGCCTTTGCCTGCCGCGCTGCGGCTAACGAACGATCTGTCTGAGATTCGCGGCTGCGAGATGGTCGTGTTTGCCGTGCCTTCTGCCGCTTCGGCGGATGTGGCGCGCAAGGCGCTGCCTTTTGTGGAGTCAGGCAGCGTGATCGTCAATGTGGCAAAAGGATTTGTGCCGCAGACCAGGCAGCGTATTTCCGAGGTGTTGTGCGCGCTTTATCCGGGGCATGCTGTGCTGGCGCTCTCCGGTCCCAGCCATGCGGAAGAGGTGGCGCGCGACCGGCCTACTGCAGTTTGCGTAGCCGGCAACAATGCGGATGCCTGCAAGCTGGCGCAGGATGTGTTTATCAGCCCCTGTTTCCGCGTCTATACGAATGACGATATCATCGGCGTGGAGATTGGCGGTGCGGTCAAAAATATCATTGCGATGGGCTCTGGCATGGTAGATGGTCTGGAGCTGGGGGATAATGCCAAAGCTGCGCTGATGACGCGTGGTTTGGCCGAAATGAAACGCCTGGGTTGCGCAATGGGCGCCAATGCTGCCACCTTTGCCGGTTTGACCGGTGTTGGCGATCTGATCGTTACCTGTACCTCTTTGCATAGCCGCAATTACCGTGCGGGACGCGAGATCGGCCGTGGCAAATTGTGGCGGCAGGTGGTGGCGGAAACGAATATGGTGGTGGAGGGTGTTTATGCAACAGAGCATGCTTATGCGCTGGCACAGCGTTATCAGGTAGAAATGCCGATTACCGAGCAGATGTATCGCATCCTTTATCAAGACCGTTCGCCGCGCGATGCGATTTTGACCCTGATGACGCGGGAGCGCACGGAGGAGGATTGAGCGTTTTGCTGCGGATGCGGCTGCGGTCGTGCTTGCGGATATCGCTGCTGCGGCGGACATGACCACGGCGGCAGGATGCAGGCGCTGAATCCGGCAGTCATAAATATGCCCTTCCTTACATAAAAAGTATGGAGCAGGCTCCATACTTTTCTTTTATGCAAAAAAACAGATAAGGGAGGGAAAAGAGTGGAAAATTTTGATGTGCTGAAGGATATCTCCAGGCGGACGGGTGGAGATATCTACCTGGGTGTCGTCGGCCCGGTACGCACCGGAAAATCGACTTTCATCAAGCGCTTCATGGAATCGTTGGTCCTTCCCAATATTGAAGATATCCATGAGCGCAGCCGCACGGTGGATGAATTGCCGCAAAGCGGCGCCGGGCGCACGGTGATGACCGCGGAACCAAAATTTATTCCGGCGGAAGCGGTGGAGATCCAGGTGGCAGAGGGCGTAGAGATGCGGGTACGGCTGGTTGACTGCGTGGGCTATGCGGTGGAAGGAGCGCGCGGCTTTGACGATGAGGATGGTCCGCGCATGGTCTCCACGCCCTGGTTCGAGGAACCGGTCAGTTTCGAGCAGGCTGCGGAGACAGGGACGGAAAAGGTGATCAGCGAACACAGTACGATCGGCATCGTCGTACTGGCGGACGGCAGCTTTGGCGATATCCCCTATGCGTCGTATCAGCCTGCTGCCGAGCGGGTGATTGCAGAGCTGCAGGAGCTGGGGAAGCCTTTTGTCATCGTGCTCAACAGCGCCGACCCCTATGGCGAACAGGCGCAGTCGCTGGCAGCTGAACTGGCGGAGCAAAGCGGCGTCAGCGTATTGCCGCTGGATGTGACGCAAATCGGCGAGGAGGATATCGTTGATGTGCTCAATGCCGCGCTGTATGAATTTCCGGTGACGGAGATCAATATCAGTTTGCCGCGTTGGGTGGAAGAGCTGGAACCGACGCACTGGCTGCGCAGCGGGTTTGAACAGCGTGTGGGCGAGGCTGTCTCGCATGTCAGCCGCGTGCGGGATATCAGCGGTCTGCTCGACGCACTGCGCGAAGACGAGACTGTGGCGGATGTGGCGCTGGCACGGCTGGATCTGGGCAGCGGCGCGGCGGCGATCCATGTGCAGCCGCAGGAGGGGATGTTTTACCGTGTGCTTGGCGAATATGCCGGCGAGGAGATCGAAGGCGAACATACCCTGCTCGCGTTGATGCGGCGCTTCAGCAAAGGTGCGCATGAATGGGAGAAAATGCAGGGCGCCATGGCGGAGGTGGCAGAGACCGGTTATGGTGTGGTCAACCCGCAGCTGGGCGAGATGTATCTGGAGGAGCCGGAACTGATCAAACAGGGCGGCCATTTCGGCGTGCGGCTGAAGGCATCCGCGCCCAGCTATCATATCATCCGTACCAATATCAGTACGGAGATTACGCCTCTGGTCGGTACGGAAAAGCAATGCGCTGACCTGGTGCGTTACATTATGGATGAATTCGAGGATGACCCGGGCAAGATTTGGCAGACGAATATTTTCGGCAAATCCTTACATGAGCTGGTTTCGGAAGGAATCTCCGGCAAGATCACGCAGATGCCGGAATCTGCGCGGGAAAAGATTGCGCTCACGCTGCAGCGCATCGTTAATGAAACAGGCGGCGGCATCATCTGTATCATTCTCTGAAGTGGATGGTGCGCAGCAGCGCCTTTCCTGAGCGAAATATGCCGGGGTGGCAGGCGATATCCTGCCGCCCCGGCTTTTTGCTGCCGGCCCCCTGGTCAGGGGGTCGGCATATGTAGCAAGACGAGCGAAAAACAGCGTCTTGCGCGGTTGAAGTTTTTTTGATATACTACCGCATATATGCTTTTGCCGGACAGGAGGTGCTGCGGGTGGCAGAAGAAGAAAAACGGACGGTACAGATCGCGCTGATCGGTGCCGGAACGGTTGGCAGCGGTGTTTTGCGCATTTTGGCAGAAAATGCGGAGATCATCGCCCGGCGCGCGCTGCCGCTGCAGTTGCGCTGGTTGTCGGTGCGGAATAAGGACCGTGGCCAACGCATTCTGGACGAGCTGGGCTTCGGGGAAACGCGATTGACTACAGACTGGCAGGAGGCGCTGGCGGATCCGGCAACGGATATTGTGGTGGAGCTGATCGGCGGCATTACCCCGGCGCGCGAGATCATTTCCGCAGCGCTTGCGGCAGGGAAAAGCGTAGTCACCGCAAATAAGGATCTGATGGCGCTGCATGGCGGCGAATTGCTGCAGCTGGCTGCAGCACATCAGGCAAACCTCTTTTTCGAGGCCTCGGTCTGTGGCGGCATCCCGATCATCCAGGCGTTGAAGGAAAACCTGGCCGGCAACCGCTTCCTTGAGATTCTCGGCATTGTCAACGGCACGACGAATTATATCCTGACACGAATGCAGGAATCAGAGGCGGATTTTGCCGAAGCGCTTGCCGATGCGCAGGCGCTCGGCTATGCGGAGGCAGACCCGACCGCGGATGTGGAAGGCGACGATGCAGCACGCAAGATGGCAATTCTCTCTTCGATCGCATTCAACAGCCGCGTAACATATGATATGGTCAGCAGTGAAGGCATTGCCGGCATCAGCCGCTGGGATATCCGCTATGCGGCGGATTTCGGCTATACGATCAAAATGCTCGGCATCGCGCGCTGCGACGGCGAGGCGGTGGAGGTGCGCGTACATCCGGTGATGTTAAGGAATTCGCATCCGCTGGCGACAGTGCGCGACGCATATAATGCGGTATTCGTGCAGGGAGACGCGCTGGATAAAGCCATGTTTTACGGGCGCGGCGCTGGCGGCGCGCCGACTGGCAGCGCCGTGGTGGGCGATATCATCGCCGCTGCCCGCGACCTGGCGCGGGGATGTGGCAGCCGTTGGGGCTGCACCTGCTACCGCCAGCTGCCGGTGCGTCATATCGACGATACGGTGAGTAAATATTATATCCGCGTTCAGGTGCAGGACCGGGTGGGCGTTTTCGCCTCTCTGGCGCAGGCATTGTCCGCGGCAAGTGTCAGTATGGATTCTGTCATGCAGAAGCGCAAGCTGCCGGATGGCGGTTCGGAGATCGTGATCATCACGCATCCGTCACGGCACAGCAATATCAGGGTGGCGCTGGATCTGATCGCGCGCATGGAATGTGTGCGCGAGATTAGCGAATATATCCGGGTGGAGGATGACGCGGACTGATGGTGCGGGTGCGGGTGCCGGCAAGTACGGCCAATCTTGGTTGCGGCTATGACACCTTTGGCATGGCCCTTGGATATTATAATATTGTAGCGGTGGAACCCGCCGCCGGGTTTTCCTGTACGGTGCGCGGCGAAGGGGAAGGCCGCCTGCCGCTGAATGAGCGAAATTTGACGGTACGCGCCGCTGCCGCGGCTTATGAAGCAGCGGGAGAGGCGATGCCACCGCTCGCCTTTTGCTGCGAAAACCATATCCCGCTTTCGCGCGGGATGGGCAGCAGCTCGGCTGCGATCGTCGGCGGCATCTATGCGGCAAACGTATTAATGGGTGAACCGCTTTCCGCCGACGAGCTGCTGGCGCTGGCAACGCGGCTGGAAGGACATCCGGATAATGTCGCACCTGCGCTGCGCGGCGGCTTTACTGTGGTGGCGCAGGAGGCAGGGCAGCTCTTTTGCCGCCGCCTGCCCGTGCCGGATGGCCTGCGCGGCGTGCTGGCTGTGCCGGGCTTTCCTGTTTCGACGAAAAAGGCGCGCGCGATCTTGCCGCGCCAGGTAGAGCTGGCGGATGCGGTGTTTAATCTCAGCCATGCCGCTGCTTTGGCGCTGGCTTTGGCGCAGGGCGATCTGGCCGGTTTTGGCGCGATGCTTAATGACCGGCTGCACCAGCCTTATCGGTTCCAGCTGATTCCGGGTGCGGCGGATGTCGTGGAAGCGGCGATCGCTGCCGGCGCGCTTGGTTGCACGCTTTCCGGCAGTGGTTCGACGATGATCAGTTTTAGCGAAGACGATGATATGCTGCGCGATAATATCGCGGCGGCGATGCGGGAAGCATTTCAGGAACATGGCGTGGAATGCCGCATCCTCTTTTTGAAAATGGATAACCGCGGGGTTTGTCTTTTCTGAGGCCGCGGGGCGGAGGGTTGATCTATGGCGATCGTAGTACAGAAATTCGGCGGTAGTTCCGTTGGTTCGGCAGAACGGATCCAGCGGGTGGCGCGCCGCATCCGGGAAACAGCGGAAAAAGGGAATGACGTGGCGGTGATCGTCTCGGCGATGGGCGATACGACGGATGACCTGATCGCGCTCGCGGAGCAGCTGACCAGCGATCCCCCACCGCGTGAGATGGATATGTTGCTTTCCACCGGCGAGCAGCAGTCGATCGCCTTGCTGGCGATGGCGCTGGATGCATTGGGTTGCCGTGTGGTTTCGCTGACCGGCTGGCAGGCGGGCTATCATACGGACGGACTTTTTTCCAAGGCAAAGATCCTTTCCATCGATTGCTGCCGTGTGCAGGAGGAGTTCCGCAAGGGGAATATCGTCATTGTCGCTGGTTTTCAGGGCCTGGATGCGCATGGTGAGATCAATACGTTGGGCCGTGGCGGTTCCGATACCTCTGCCGTGGCGTTGGCCGTGGCACTGGATGCCGATATTTGCGAGATCTTTACCGATGTGGACGGCGTATATACGGCAGACCCGCGCATGGTGAAGACTGCCCGCAAGATGTCTGAGGTCTCTTATGATGAAATGCTGGAAATGGCCGCGATGGGCGCAGTTGTGCTACAGCCGCGCTCAGTGGAGCTGGCAAAACAATATCAGGTCGTGCTGCATGTGCGTTCCAGCTTTAATTATTCCGAGGGCACGATCGTCAAGGAGGATGCGGTGATGAACAAAGACCTGGAAAAAGAGATGATCGTCTGCGGGGTGGCGCATGATACGAACGTGATGAAGGCGACGCTGTTTGGCGTGCCGGACCGGCCGGGCATTGCGGGCGAGATCTTTGGCCAGCTGGCTGCGGATGGCGTTAACGTGGATATGATCGTGCAGAGCGGCAATCGTGACGAAAGGCAGGATGTTTCCTTTACCTGTGGTAGGCAGGACCGGATGAAGATCACGCGCACGCTTTCCGGCCTGATGAAAACGCTGCCCGCTGACAGTTATGCGCTGCTCGACACGATCGCCAAAGTCTCGGTGGTCGGCGCCGGCATGATCACGCATCCCGGCGTAGCGGCTACCATGTTCCGCGTGCTGGCGGAAGAGGGGATCAATATCGGCATGATCTCGACCAGCGAGATCAAGATCAGCTGTACGGTGGATGAAGAACAGGTGAACCGTGCCGTGCTGGCGTTGCATACCGCATTCGGGCTGGACGATGTAAAGTCCTGCAGCTGATACTTGCCGCCGCCGGGTGATTTTGCTTGACAAACGCGGCGGACGGACCTATAATATAAAATGCCCTTGGCAAAGGGCAATTTCGGGGCGTAGCTCAGTTTGGCTAGAGCGCTACCTTGGGGTGGTAGAGGCCGCACGTTCAAGTCGTGTCGCTCCGACCACGCCGGAGCAAAGAGAACTTTGCTCCGGCGTTTTTTTATGCCTGCGGTCAGGCGGGGCAGGTCAGGGTACGATGCGTCAGGATAGGGCATGATGCAGCATCTGCCGGCAGCGCTTTGGCGACCGGCTGTTCCGGCCGGGATCAGCTTTCTGCAAAGATCTCGGTTTCCTGCACGCATTCTTCTTTCA
>CALXRV010000020.1 GCA_944390945.1 uncultured Clostridia bacterium | reverse complement strand
GGCTCTTTCTTTTCCCTATACTCAATAAGAATATTCAGGACTTTTTTGCTGCCGCTTCCGCCTCCCGGCTTCCGCGGCTGCGTTCGCTTCTTTGGCTCGTTTACTGTTCAGTTCTCAAAGACCTCTCCGCTCCTGCAGCCAATTTTTTACTGCATTTTTGAGCGCTTGATTAGTATATCATCCATATCCCGTGATGTCAACACCTAAAATCGAGATTTTTAAAAAAAATTTTACGGCCTTTTGCAGTCTCCATTTTCCTTATTGTTATTTTAACACAATCTCCTCCCCTTTTACAGCCATCTTTTCCCATAAATTGTGATATCCGGAAAAACAGCACCTAAATATGCCTTTCAACCGAAACGTATTGTGAATTTTATGTGGATAGAAAAGGGGATAAAGGGTTTCTGTCGAAATGGATAAGGTGGAAAATTATGTAGTTGTCGGGGGTATTTTATGCTCATCCAAACCATCAATCTGGGGAAAGTGTATAAAAACGGCATCATTGCCCTCTCAGATATCAATCTTTCTATTGATTTCGGCGAATTCGTCTTTCTTACCGGTGCTTCCGGCGCAGGCAAATCCACGCTGATCCGCCTCCTCTTCCGCGAAGAGGCGCCCACCGCCGGGCAGATCCTGATCGGCGGCCGCAGCGTCATCCGTCTTACCCGTCCCGAGGTGGTACGTCTGCGCCGCAATACCGGCGTTGTCTTCCAGGATTTCCGGCTGATGGAAAAAGGCACGGTTTTCGACAATGTCGCCTTTGCGCTGAAAGCGGTGGAGCGGCCCTGGCCGGAGATTCGCCAGCGCGTGCCTGCCATGCTGGAGCGCGTAGGGCTGGCAGGCCGTGAAAACGACAACGTAATGCAGCTTTCCGGCGGCGAGCAGCAGCGCGTGGCAGTGGCGCGTGCGATCATCAACAATCCGCTGATCCTCTTTGCCGACGAGCCAACGGGCGAGCTGGACCCGCAGACTTCCGAAGAACTGATCCAGCTGTTTCTGGACATCAATGCCGAAGGCACGACCATCGTCATGGCCACGCATGACAAGGGCATTGTCGATAAACTGAACAAGCGCGTGATCACGCTATCGCATGGCAAGCTGATCCACGATGCGGTAGGGGGGTTCGTGCAATGAAGCTGAAAAGTTTTCGCTATGTCGGCCCGCAGGCGGTCAAATCGATGGCAGCCAACGGCTGGATGACCGTTGCCGCCGTGCTGACGATCACCATTTCGCTCTTCCTCTGCACGGTATTCTGGCTGCTGCTGCTCAACCTGGACGCCAATGCCGCAGCGGTGGAGGACGATATTCGCGTTATGGTCTATCTGGATACGGATATCCAGAGCGAGCTGCAACGCGGCGCGATTGAGGAGCAGCTGGAAAACCTGAGCGGCGTGGCTGCGCTCGAATTCATCCCCCGCGAAGAAGGGCTGGCGGCAATGGAGGAACGCTTCGACTATATCGATCTGGAAGCGACTCTGGGCGGCAGCAACCCGCTGCCGGATATGTATGCGCTGACCGCCGTCTCTCCGCAGGATGTGGCGCAGATCGCAGCGGCGAGCGCGGAGATTGAAGGCGTGGAAGAAGTCGTTTACGGTCAGGGAACGGTCGAACGGCTGATCACCCTCACCGCCACACTGCGCCAGGCCGGCTTTGCCGTGATGGCGCTGCTGGCCATCGCCGCCGTGGTGCTGATCGCCCTTTCCACACGCCTGACCATCATGGCACGCCGCAAGGAAATCATGATCATGAAATGGGTCGGGGCGACCAACGCCTTCATCCGTTGGCCGTTTTTCCTGGAAGGGCTGCTGTTGGGGTTGATCGGCGCTGCACTTGCGCTGGGCCTGGTTCTGCTGACCTACAGCAATTCGATCGACTACCTGCGGCAGACGATCTCTTTCATCGAACTGCTGCCGCTCAGTGAAATCTGGCTGCAGACGCTCTGCTTCACGCTGGCAGCCGGCCTGCTGCTCGGCGCGATCGGCTCGCTGTTGCCACTGGCCCGTTTTCTCGATGTCTGATCCGGCCGGCCGCCAAAGCGTCCGCAAACGGATGTTTTATTGGTAAAGGAGCTGCATATGATAAAGAAGAAATCGCTCTGGATTCTCGCCGCCCTGCTTTGCTTCCTGCTGCTATGCGGCGCCCTGCCTGCGCTGGCCAGCGAAGTGGCGCAGGAAGCGGCAGAGGAAGAGCCTGCCGCCAGTTCGGTGGAAGAAGTGGAAGAGCTGGCTGCCCAGGGCAGCGCTTCGTTGGATGAGCTGCGCGATAAGCTGGCGGAGATCCAGGACAACATCAACCAGCTGGAGGACAATATCTCTTCCGAGCAGAGCAATATCGCCGGCCTGCGCAGCGACCTGGCGGAGATCGATCTGCAGCTGATCTCTGTTCAGGAACGAATCACGGTCATCCAATCTTCGATCGACGTACAGACTGCGGAAATTGAATACTGCGATGCGCGCATCGCAGAGACGGAAATGAGCATTGCAGAACAGCAGGCCTATTTGGAAGAACGTCTGGTCAACCTCTACATCTATGGAGATATCGACCTGATGGACGTGGTATTCCAGACTGAAAGCTTTTCTGATTTCCTCACCATCGTCGACCTGACCGAACGCGTGATGGCACAGGACCGCGAGCTGATCGACCAGATCAGCGAAGAGCAGGCACAGCTGGAAGAACAGCGCAACGAGCTGGAAGCGCGCATGAACGATCTGGTCGAATCGCAGCATATGCTGGAGGATGAACAGGCGGCGCTCAATGAAGCAGAGCTGGAGAAAAATGCGGCGCTAAGCGAAGCGGAAAGTTCGATCGCCGCTTACCGTGCGATGATGGAATCCGAAGAGGCCGCGGCCGCGGCCGCGACGGATACCATCCGTGAGCTGCTGGCCGCTTCCACCTATTCGGCCAGTTATAACGGCATCATGTACTGGCCGTTACCCTCTGCCGGCATCATCACCTCGCCCTATGGCTGGCGCGAGCATCCGGTTTATGGCGATAACCGCTTCCACGCCGGCGTCGATATCGGCATTGACGGCGGCACGCCGATCTATGCCGCTTCGGATGGTGAGATCATCCTTAAGGAATACTATGGCGGCTACGGCTATACGGTGATGATCAACCACGGCGACGGGCTGGTCTCGCTTTATGCGCACCAAAGCGCCTTCGGTGAATTCGATGTCGGCGACGTGGTGATTGGCGGCATGGATGTGATCGGCTATGTCGGCACCACCGGCACCAGCACGGGCAATCACCTCCATTTTGAGCTGCGTCTGAACGGCGAGACGGTCGACCCGCTCAACTATGTTACCCAACCATAACATGATCTGACAAACAGGGGAGAAGCATGAACAAGCAATGGCAAAAACGCTGCCTGGCACTGCTTGCCGCGCTGGGCTGCCTGCTGGCAGCAGGCTGTGTGGCAGCAGACGAGGCAACGGCGCAGACAGCTGCGCCGGCAGACGTGGCAACAGCAGCAGCAGCCGGCGAAGCGGTGATCGTGGAGCTTTGTGAAACGGAATATGACGCCTATGCCTATTATTATACGCCGGAAGAATACCGCCTGACCTATGAAGACTATCTTGGCAGCTTCGGCGGCGTAGGCATTCAGATGCTTTCTGTGGACGGCTATGTTGTGGTCTATCAAGTGATCGCAGGCGGGCCGGCCAGCACGAGTGAAATCGTCGCCGGCGACCGTATTCTGGCTGTAGACGGCCAGCCGATAGAAGACGGCGATTCCGAGCAAGCGGCAAGCATGATCCGCGGCGACGTCGGCAGCGAGGTGACGCTGACCCTGCAGCATGAAGGCAGCGAGGAAAGCTACCAGGTGACGCTGACGCGCGACGTCGTGACCTCGGATTCCGTGGAGGGCGAGATCATTGAAGAGGCGCCAAACACCGCCTATATCCTGATCTATGATTTTACCGAACAGACGGCGGATGAATTCGCCGAGGTTTACAACGCCCTGCGCGACGAGCAGCGTATCGATGATCTGATCATCGACCTGCGCAGCAATGGCGGCGGCAGCTTCTTTGCCGCCATCAATATCGCCAACTATTTTGTGCCGGCGGGCGAGGATATCGTGATGGAAAAAACCGCGGCCGGCGAGGAGCATTACAGCTCGGTTTCCGGCCAGCTGAACCCGATTCGGCTCTATATCCTGCAAAATGAAGGCACCGCCTCTGCTTCCGAGGTGTTGACCGGCGCATTGCGCGACGGCGCACAGGCGACGGTGATCGGCACGACCAGCTATGGCAAAGGGATTACGCAGAGCGTGATCCAGCTGCCCAGCGGCAGCGGCCTGCGCTATACGCGCAGCCGTTATTATACGCCTTCCGGCTATGATCTGCACGGCGTGGGCATTGAACCGGATATCGAAGTGATCCCGCCGCAGGATATCACCAACGAAGAATATTTTTCTACCGACCCGCAGCAAGACCCGCATTTACAGGCAGCGGTGGAATTGATCTGCTCTCTGCCCGCAAACGAGGAAGCCGCCGCGGCATCGGAAAGCGGACAGATAGAGGACGCAGCCTGAAACAAGCCTGCCGCCATGACGCAGGCTTGTCGGCAACACCGCTGCGGCGTATGCATTTGCGCCGCGCGGAGTAAATATGCGGCGCGAATTTGTACAACCAGGCCGGCGCAGCAACCGGCCGCAGAGGAGGATAGATCATGTCACGTTCCATTGGCACTACGGTACGCGGACTGCGCGCACCGATCATCCGCGAAGGCGACGATATTGCCGCGATCGCGGTGGAAGTCCTGCTGCATACGGCGCAGGAAGAAAACATCACGCTGCATGACAACGATATCCTGGCGATCACGGAAAGCGTCGTTGCCCGTGCGCAGCGCAATTATGTCAGCGTGGAGGATATCGCCGCAGATATCCGCAGCAAATACCCGGCGGGGGAATGCGGCGTTGTTTTCCCCATCCTCTCGCGCAACCGCTTTGCCGTCGCCTTTTCCGGCATCTGCCGCGGCCTAAAGCGCGTCGTGCTCATGCTCAGCTTCCCGGCGGACGAGGTGGGCAACCATCTGTTCAGCCTGGATGAGATGGATGCGGCCGGGCTAGACCCCTGGCGGGATGTCTTGACCGAAGCGCGCTACCGCAGCCTGTTCGGCGAGCGCAAGCATACCTTCACTGCGGTGGATTATGTCGCCTATTACCGCGAGCTGGCGGAAACAGCCGGTGCAGAGATCGAGATCATCTTTGCCAATGACGTGCGCCGTATCCTCGATTACACGCCTCATGTCCTGGCCGCGGACATCCACAGCCGCAGCCGCAGCAAACGCCTGTTGAAAGCGGCCGGCGCCGAAACGGTATACGGTCTGGACGATATCATGGCAGCGCCGCGCGGCACGAGCGGGTTCAATGCGGATTATGGCCTGCTTGGCTCGAACAAAGCAACCGAGACCACGCTCAAGCTCTTTCCGCGCGACTGCATGGCGCTGACTGCGGAAATTCAGGCGCGGCTCTACGAAAAGACCGGACGCATGCTGCAGGTGATGGTCTATGGCGACGGCGCGTTCAAAGACCCGCAAGGCAAGATTTGGGAGCTGGCAGACCCCGTCGTTTCGCCCGGCTATACCGCCGGCCTGGAGGGCCAGCCGAACGAGTTAAAGCTGAAATATTTGGCAGACAATGATTTTGCCGGCCTGCAGGGCGAAGCGCTGCGCGAAGCGATTCGCAACGCCATCGCACAAAAGCAGAAGGATCTTGTCGGCCAGATGGCCACACAGGGCACGACGCCGCGCCGCCTGACGGATCTGATCGGCTCGCTTTGCGATCTGACCTCCGGTTCCGGCGACAAAGGGACGCCGATCATCTTCATCCAAGGCTATTTTGATAATTACGCCAACGACTGAACCGGTCCGCGGCGGGACGAATGTCAACGGGCCGCGCTGCTGCGGCCTGTTCTTTTTCCCCATGCCGCCGCATATGATTAGCCAAACCATGCGGAGGGATGTGGGGATCGGATGAAAAGACGCCGGACATGGCTGATCCTGCTGCCGCTCGTCGCCCTGCTGGCGATGAGCGGTTGCGGCTGGCTGGAAAATGCTCAGGTATTCAAGGAGGAAAACCGCGCCGCAACAGAAGACGGCGCGCAGGAACAGGAAGTCGTACTGGAGGACGATCTGGATCTGGAAAGCAGTTCAGCGGAACAGGCTGACGAAGGCGCAGCCACAGCAGAAAGCGACAATCTGGATGCCAATGCAGAAAATGGCGCCGCAGTGGATGAAGCGCCCGCGCCTTCGGTCGATACGCGCCGTATCACGCTTTATTTTGCCGCTGCCGACGGCACACTCTCGCCGGAAACGCGGGATATTCCCAAACAGGAAGGCATCGCCCGCGCCACGCTTAACGAGCTGATCGCCGGGCCGCAGGATGAATCGCTTTTGCCCACGCTGCCGGCCGGCACCATTCTTGAAGGCATCAATATCGCGGATGGCTTATGCACGGTCGATTTTTCCAGCGAACTGGTGGCAGATCTTTCGCAGGATACAGACCAGCAACTGCTTGCACTGTACAGCGTGGTCAATACGCTCTGTCAGTTTGAAACGGTGGAGCAGGTGCGCATCCTCGTCGACGGCCAGGCGCTGCCCACCAGCATCGGCGGGGTCGATGCTTCGGCGGCATTGGCGCCTGCCGACCTGCTCTAAATGCTTTCCCGCAACAAAGCAGCAACCGCTTCGCCAAAAAAGCCCATGCGCTTGTGCACATGGGCTTTTCCTTTTTCCGGGCAAGCGCAGCGCCGCCATGCGGGCAGCACAGCCTGCGCAACGTGCCATTTAACGGTAGGCCAGGAGCAGCTCGCCCTCGACCAGCCGGGCCACACAACCGCCGACCGTATTGCGGCCGTTTTCATCGAAATCAATACTGCCGCCAGCCAGATACGGCGCAGCAAAGGCCGTATCGCGCAGCACGGCGACCAGCGCTTCCGCTTCCGTGCTGCCGGCCGCAGAAACCGCCTGCGCCAGGACAGCCAGCGCGGCGAACTCGCATACCGCATCATTATCCAGGTCGCGTCCGGTGCGCTCGCGGTAGAGATCATTGATATACTGATATTCCGTCAGTTCCGGACTGCTTGCCGCCGCCTCGCTTTCAAACGGCAGAGGCGTAAGCGAATAGCAGCTCCAGTAATCGATCTCGCGTTCGCGCATCGTCGTGCGAAATTCATTGCTGCGGATCGGGTCGCCATAGGCAACCGCTGCCGCCGGCGTGAACTGCGCATCCGCATAGGTCTTGGCAAAGAGCAGCAGATCATCGCTGGTACCGGCATGGAAAAGCGCATCTGCGCCTGCCGTCATGATGCGCTGCACCTCTTCTGCCACATTTGTCGTGTTTGGGCTATAGGAAACGCGCGCTGCCACGGTAAAATCAGCATGCGCCGCCGCCGCATCAAACGAAGCGAGCACCGCACGGCCATAAGCCGTATCTTCATAAATAAAGGCGATCTGCTCAATGCCGGCATTTTCCGTCTGGTTCAGCTGACGCAGGTAGGTAAAGAACAGCTCGCTCTGCATATCCGGCGTCGGCATCACGCAGAACAGCCAGTCCAGTTCCGGCTGACGCGTACTTGCCGCCGTGCCGCCTGCCGTCTGGCCGGCTGCCGGCGTCGTCGTCACGCTTGCCGTCTGGCTGGAAAGCGCGCTCAGATACTGATACGGCAGACCTGCGCCGCTGATCAGCGGCAAAGCAGCTTCCGCAGCTTCACCGGCCACCGCCCAGGTATCTGGCGGCAACAGAGCGCCGCTCAGGCTGACCACACCCAGCTCGGCCAGCTCGGCTGCAGCTTCGCCCGCCACGATACTCGTCGGCCGCGGGCTGGCGCTATTGCCGCTGCCGCTGTCACGCTGCACCAGTTCCAGCGCAGCAGCGCCATAACCGGGGATACCATTGGCCGCCGCCAGCTCCCAATCCAGGGGATGACTTTGATTGATGATATCGAGCGCCACCTCATGCGCTGCTGCCGCATAAGAGGCGGCCGCGCCCGCCGTAGCATCGGAAAGCGGCAGCACAGCGCCGACATATACCGTTTCCGGCAGATACTGCTGGCTGTCGAGCACGTTCGGATCCTGCACGATCTCGCGTTCGATCAGACCACAACCAGCGGCAAGTATAACGATCAGCAGACAAAATATGCCGAGAAACCCTCTTTTTATCCTTTTATTCATGCTGTCTCCTGTTCTTATTGCGTTTGCGGCCTGCCGCCGGCTTCCTGCCTCCTGCCGCGCGCGGCGCGCGCCGTCCATACCCGGCGGATGCAACCGGTAAGCGGCATGCCATGATAAAGGGTATAATCCGCGCCGCCATGCAAATTCTGATCCAGAAAAGCAAACGGCGCCGTTGGGTCGAACAGAACAAGATCTGCATCATAGCCTTCCTGCAGCGCACCCTTGCGTCCGGCCAGGCCAAACAGCCGCGCCGGGTTGGCGGCCAGCACCTCTACTGCGCGCGCCAGGCTGATCCGCCCGCAAGCCACGCCGGCGGAAAGCAGCAGGGTCATCCGCTCCTCCACGCCAGGCGCGCCGTTCGGCACCAGCCGGAAATCTTCGCTGTGCGCATGCTTCTGTGCCAGGGAGAAGGCGCAATGGTCCGTTGCCACCACATCGATCTCGCCGTCCGCCAAGGCCTGCCACAGCGCATCTGCATCCGCCCGGCTGCGCAGCGGCGGGCTCATCGTGCAGCGCAAAGCCTGCTCCGGGTCCAAATAACGCGTCTCGTCCAGCAGCAGGTACTGCGGGCAGGTCTCGCAATAGACGTTTTGCTGCCCGGCTTGCCTGGCGGCACGGATCTCTGCCAAACCGGCTGCGCTGGAAAGATGCACGATATAAACCGGTGCGTCCCCTGCTGCCCGCGCCGCGGCCAACAATTCGCGAATCGCCGCCGCTTCACAGGCGGCAGGCCTGGCTGCCGCATGATAGCGCGGCGATATCTTGCCGGCCGCCACCAGCGCCTGCCGTGCAGCCGCCAGCATCGCATCATCCTCGCAATGCACGCAGAGCAATACGCCGGCCGCCTTGCTCATCCGGCACAGGCGGCGCAGCGCCACGCCATGAATGGCAAAATCATATGTCATATAGGCCTTCCAACTGACCACACCGCGCGCTTTTGCGCGGAGCAGCCAACTTTCTGTCTCTGCATCCACCTGCTGCAATACGCCGTGAATGCGGAAATCGCAGCCGCATTCTGCCTCTGCCGCGGCAAAAGCTGCGCTCAGCGGTTGATCCGGGCTGCAACCTGCCGGGCCAAAACCAATATGTTCGATCACCGTGGTCGTGCCGCCGGCCAACGCGGCCGCCGAACCCTTTTGCCAGCCGTCGCAAACATGGCCAGCCGCCACCGTCAGATCTAAATGCGTATGCGCATCCACGCCACCGGGCAGGAGCAGCAGCCCGCCTGCATCTACCACCTCGTCCGCCTTCGCCTCGATCCGCGGCGCGATGCGTACGATCCTGCCGTCAGCCGCGGCCAAATCACCCTGCAGCTCGCCCTGCGGACAGGCCAAACGCGCATTACGGATCAGCAGATCATATTTTTCATCTGCTGTCTTCGTTTCCATGCCGCACCCCCCTGCGAAAGAAAAAGGGTCCGCAACGGAACCCCTTTTTCTCCTCGTTCAGCTCCTGTTTCAGCGGTTAATGCTCTTCCAGGCGGCGGGCACCGCCTCGGCGATATCCCCAGCCAGCAGGCCGGCCACACCGCCGCGTTCCACCGCAATATCGCCGGCACGGCCATGCAGCCAGACCGCACAGGCTGCGGCAACTGCCGGCACCATGCCCTGCGCCAACAGGGTGGCGACCATACCGGCCAGCACATCGCCGCTACCGCCGGTCGCCATGCCGGGATTGCCCGTTTCATTGACAAAGATCCGCCCTTCCGGCGTGGCGATCACCGTTCCCGCGCCCTTGAGCACGACGACGACATTCGTCTGCTTGGCAAAGCCTTCTGCCACTGCCACACGGTTTGCCTGGACATCGTTGACCGAAACGCCGAGCAGCTTGGCCATCTCACCAGGATGCGGCGTGATCACCAGCGGCGCATTCGCCTTTTTCAGCAGGCGCAGATGGCCGCATACTGCAAACAGCGCATCCGCATCCAATACAGCCGGGGTACGCAACAGAGGCAAAAATTCGCGGATCATCTCCAGCGTCTGCGGGTCGCGGCCCATACCGGGACCGATCAGCCAGCTGTCCGCCGCAAATTCAGAAAGCGCCTTGATATTTTCCAGCGCCACGCAGCCGTTTTCCCCATCGCTGACCGGGATCAACATCGATTCCGGCAGCTGCGCGATGAACGGCGTGCGCACCGCGCTGGGCAATGCGGCGGAAAGACGGCCTGCGCCAGCTTTCATCGCACCGCGCGCAGCCAGGATCGCCGCACCAGGCATGGAAGGCGAGCCGGCCAACACCGCGACATGGCCAAAATCGCCTTTATAGGATTCTGCTTCGCGAATGCCCAGCCAGCGGCGGCAAAACGCTTCATCGACCAGTTCACGCCGCACAGGCAGGCTCTCTTCCACCTGGTTGGGAATGGAGATATCCGCCACCACCAGACGGCCGACATAGGGTTTGGCCTGCGGCAGCACCAGACCCAGCTTGCAAAAACCAAAAGCCACGGTGACATCTGCCTTTACCGCGCCGCCCAGCGGACGACCGGTAGTAGAGCTCAATCCAGAAGGGATATCGCAGGAGATGACCGGCGTATCGCTTTCATTCAGCATCTGGATCACGGAAAGCGTGATATCGCGCACATCATCGCGCAAACCGGTGCCAAAGATGGCGTCGATGGCGATATCCGAACTCCACAGCGCCATCCGCGCCACGTTGAGCCGGCTGCCTTCGCTGAGCTGAAAACCGCTCACGCCCATATTGTTAAGGATCTGATAATTGGCCAGGGCATCGCCACGGAAGATTTCCGGGTCTGTCAGAAAATACAGCCGCACTTCGCAGCCGCGGTTATGCAGATGACGTGCAGCCACCAGACCGTCGCCGCCATTGTTGCCGCCGCCACAGAAAACGGCAGCCTTTTTTCCGCACAGGTCGCCGAGCATCGCTTCTGCCTGCTGGACGACCGCCTGTCCCGCATTTTCCATCAATACGATGCCGGGGATCCCGTATTCCACGGTTGCCGCACGGTCGGCCTGTTGCATTTCCTCCGCCGTTACCAAACGCATCGTTCTTCCTCCTAACCTCAGCATAAAGTTCGGCTCGCAAAACACCTAATTATATACAATTCTATGGCTTTTCCTGTTTTCCTGCCTTGTCCGGTCACTTGCCATCCGGCATGTCTGCGCTTTCCGTCAGCAGCAGCGGCGTCAGCCCCAGCCTGTCTGCGCTGGTATTGAAATAGCGCACGCCGCGCAGCTCGCCTTCAAAAGCAGGCGCCTTATCGCCGTGAATATGGCCATAAATGCAAAGCCGCACGCCATAGCGTTCCAACAGCTCGCTAAAGCCGCTGGCCGCACCGTCCTGCGTCAGCGGAGGAAAATGCAGCATGGCGATGATCGGCAAAGCCAGACGTTGCGCTTCGACAAGCGCCATCTCCAAGCGCAGCAGTTCGCGCCGGTAAATCTTTTCATCTTCTGCCGCGCAGAATTCACGTGTGCCTGGCAACAGCCAGCCGCGCGTACCGCAGACTGCCCAACCGCCCAGCCTGGCTGCGCCGTGCTGCAGCGCCTGCACGGAAGGCGGCAGCGCTGCGCAAAGACGGGCATAAGAAGACCACCAGAAATCATGGTTCCCCTTCACGATCCATTTCCTGCCGGGCAGCGAAGCAAGAAAAGCCAGATCATACCGCGCTTCTTCCAGCGTCATCGCCCAGGAAAGATCGCCTGCCAGCAGCACGGCGTCCTCGGCCGTCACCTGCGCGCACCAGTTGCTGCACAAACGCTGAAAAAAATCATGCCAACCAGCGCCAAATACGGACATTGGTTTTGCCAGCTGCGGCGAGGCAGTATCTGCCGTGCAATACGGCGCGGTCAGGGAAAGATGCAGATCTGAAATGGCAAAGATACGCATGCGTATAATATCCTCGCATTCTGCAATACTATGCATCAAGGCGGCGCAATGGGCGCTCCGCCGTTTCGGACAAAAAAGGAGGTGTTCGTATGACGCGTATGACAGGCTGGGATAAATTCATCCTCGCGCTGATCATCATCGGCGCACTGAACTGGGGGCTGATCGGCTTTTTCCGCTACGATCTCGTCGCCGCCATCTTCGGCGGGCAGCTGGCTGCGATCAGCCGCATCGTTTATGCCCTGGTCGGCCTTTCCGGCCTCTGGGCGATCTCGCTACTCTTCCGCCACCGCCACAGCGAAGCGGAAATGCACTGACGCCATCGCGCAGTCTTCATTCATTATATACGCAAATCGCTTTCCATGCAATGCAAACGGGAGCAGCCGGTCGGCTGCCCCCGTTGTTTTTCAGGCTTCCTCCTGCGGCAGGTCGAGCAGGCGGCAGAGATTGCCGGAAAGGATTTTATCCAAAGTCTGCTGCGGCAAACCAAGATCAAGCAGCCGGCGCAGCTCCTGACCAGGTTCCCACATTGGATAATCGCTGCCGAACACGATATGATCTTCGCCAAACGCGGCAATCAGTGCCAGCGCCTTTTCCGGCGGCAGCGTATAAAGGGTGCTCGAAGTATCGACCCAGACGCCGGTTCCCGCCAGATAGGTCTCGGCCTCGGTCCATTCCGACCAACCGCCAAAATGCGCACAGATGAAACGCAAACCGGGAAAATCACGCAATACCGGCACCAGCAGACGCGGGTGGGAATAGGCATAGCGGCTGTCGCCCATGTGCAGCAGGATGGGGCAAGTATGTTCACACAGCGCATAGATCGGATAGGCACGCCGGTCGTCGATCGGAAAGCGCTGGAAATCCGGATGCAGCTTTACGCCGCGCAACCCCATTTCCAATGCCCGCTCCAACTCTGCTGCGGGATTCGTCATCTCCGGATGCAGGGTGGCAAAGCCGATGAAGCGGTCCGGCTGCGCCTGCACCGTAGCGGCGATAAAGGTATTGATATGCGCGACCTGCGCCGGCGCGGTAGCGACGGACTGGATGAGAAAACGGCGGATGCCGGCAGCCTCCCCCAGCTCGAGCAGCTTATCCACTGTACCGTCAAAACGCGTACGCATATGATAAAAATCTTCGATCCCCTTGGTCGCATGCACTGCGATACGGTCAGGGAATACATGCGCATGCGCATCGATGATCTCAACCATTTCCACCGCTTCCTTTCTTACCACAAGCTATGCCGGCGGGCAGGGAAACAACAAAGCCGCAGCCCTTCCTGCCGGAAACGGCAAAATCATAATGCCATAATGCCATAATGTATAACTTTAACATAATTCAGCAGCCGGCGCAAGCAAAAACGGCGGTAAAAACCGCCGGCGGCAGAAGTTTCCGGTCAAAAATCCTGCAGGAGGGCAGCTGCCTGTGGCAGCTGCCGGCCGGCAATGCCTGCGTAAGGCCGGTCAAAGCCGCTGGCTGGTAAATCCGCCGTCATGCCAGACGGCAACCTCGCGAAAACCCAGCCCACGCAGCCGCGCAGCCGCCTCCGTCAAGCCGGCTGTCAATTCTGCAGCCAGATGGCAGTCCGCGGATAACATCACCGGAGCGCCCAGCTCCCGCAGGCGCCGCAGCAGAAAATCCGCAGGATACGGTGCGGCGCGATGGCCGCGGTAAACAGCGCGCGTATTCAGCTCGAACACCGCGCCGGTCGCCGCTACAGCTTCGAGCGCAGTCAAGGCCGCATCACGGTATGCTGCGCTTTCCTCATCAAAGAAGCGGTTGCCGCGATTATGCTTCACCACGAGATCAAAATGCCCGATTATATCCGGCTGCTGCTGCCGCGCCAGCCTGGTCAGCTCGCGATAATAAGCTTCCGCAGCTGCCAGACCATTGCCGTCAAACAGCTCTTCAATCGCCTGCGCCAGTTGCGCCGCGCTGCTGTCCACCGCAAAATAACGCCCCTGCGCCACATCGGCCAGATAATGCAGCGAACCGATGACATAATCCAGCTTGTCGCGCTGTGCCGCCGGCGCATAAAAATCCTGCTCCATTCCGCAGCTGATGTGCAACCGTCCGCGCCAGCTTTCGCGCAGAAAAGCCACGGCCGCGCGATAGGCCGGCTCGTCGCGCACGCCAAAGCCGGGGTCAAACGGCGCCCAGGTATGGCAGGAGATACCCAGGTCGCTGAAGCCGGCGGCATAAGCCGCGGCCGCCATCTCCTGCAGTGTGCTCGCGCCGTCGCAGAGCATGCAATGGTTATGCAGGGTAGAGCATATCTTCATCGCAACGTCTCCTGTTTGACCTTATGATCAACGACATGCCGGCTGGCCAGCTCGCGGCGGATATCCTCCGGCGTAATGCCGCAGGAAGCCATCAGCACCAGCAGATGGTAGCAAAGATCGGCAATCTCGAATACCGTCTCCTCGCGGCTCCCCTTCATCGCACCGATGATCACTTCGCTGCACTCTTCCCCTACTTTTTTCAGGATCTTCTCGCGGCCCTTTTCGAAGAGATAGGTGGTATAGCTGCCGGCCGGACGTTCGCGGTCACGCTGCAGCAGCAGCTGGTAGAGCAGGTCCAGGCTGAACTGCTGCTGCGCCGGATCGCGGAAAAGTTCGTTCGTGAAGCAGGATTCCGTGCCGAGATGGCAGGCCGGCCCTTCCTTGATCACCTCCACCACCAGTGCGTCGGCATCGCAGTCCGCCGTCACCGCCACCACATGCTGGATATTGCCGCTCGTTTCGCCTTTGCGCCAAAGCGTGCGGCGACTGCGCGAATAAAAGCAGGTCCTTCGCTCTGCCAGCGTAATGCGCAGGCTTTCTTCATTCATATAAGCAACAGTCAACACCTGACGGCTGAAGAAATCCTGCACCACGACGGGAATCAGCCCATGCGCATCAAATTTGATATCTTCGATCTGCATTTTCTCTGCTCCTCTCCTCTGCCAGCGCTATGCCGGCGCCTGCGCTATGCCGTTTCGCCGGCCGGCAAACGCACCGGCACGCCCTGCTGCTGCAAATAGCGCTTCAATGTGCCGATCTCCAGCTCACGAAAATGGAAAATGCTCGCCGCCAGGCCTGCATCCACACCCGGCAGGCGGAAAAGCTCGCTGAAATGCTCCATCCGCCCGGCGCCGCCGGAAGCGATGATCGGTACGGAGACCCGTTCCGCCAGCGCGGCCAACATCGGCAAATCAAACCCCTGCTTTACGCCGTCCGTATCAATGCTGTTGAGCACGATCTCGCCCGCGCCGGCATCCACACCAGCCGCCGCCCACTCCAGGGCATCGATGCCGGTATCCACCTGCCCGCCCTGCGTAAACAGATGGTAGGAATCCCCCACGCGCGACACATCCATCGAAAGCACCACGCATTGGTCGCCATAACGCTTCGCCGCCTCCCGGATCAGCTGCGGATTGCGGATCGCGCCGGAATTGACGCTCACCTTGTCCGCGCCGCAATGCAGCACGCGGTCAAAATCAGCCAGCGTCTGGATGCCGCCGCCCACGGTAAGCGGGATAAAGATCTGCCGCGCCACCTCGGCCAGCACGCGTGCGAACAGCGGTCGCTGTTCCACGCTGGCGGTGATATCATAAAACACCAGCTCGTCCGCACCGGAATCATTATAATAGCGCGCCATGGCCACCGGGTCCTCCACATCCTGCACACCGCGGAAACGCACGCCCTTCACCACACGCCCGTCGCGCACATCCAGGCAGGGAATAATGCGTTTGGTCAGCATTTCGCCGCCTCCTCTCCTTTGTTCGCCGCTGCCGCTGCTGCGGCCAGCGCGGCCGGCAGACTAAGCCTGCCGTCATAGAGCGCCCGGCCGATGATCGCGCCGGAAAGCTCGAGCGCAGCCAGACGGCGAATATCCTCCAGGCTGCTCACGCCGCCGGAGGCCACCACCGCCAGCCCCGGGATCTGCTGCAGCCGCGCATAGAGCCCGGGCTCCACGCCGCAGAGCGCGCCGTCGCGGGCAATATCCGTATAGATTACAGTCCGCACGCCATCCGCCGCCAGCTGTTCGCAGAAGGAAACACTGTCCAGCGCGGTCAGCTCACGCCAGCCGGCCACCGCCACCCTGCCGTCGCGCGCATCCACGCCCACAGCGAGCTGCGGCCCGTATTCGGCAGCCAGCCGCCGCACCAGCGCCGGGTCGCGCACTGCCGCCGTGCCGAGAATTACCCGCCCGGCCCCTGCCGCCAGATAATCGCGCAGCCGCGCCGCATCGCGCACCCCGCCGCCCACTTCCAGGAACAGGCCGGTCTGAGCGGCGATCTCGGCGATGGCGTCGAAATTGGCCGGTTGACCGTCTTTTGCCCCATCCAGATCCACAACATGTAGATTTTTCGCGCCCTGCGCGGCAAATTCGCGCGCCGCGGCCAGCGGCGTCATCTCATATCTTGTTTCCTGCTGATAATCTCCGCGCAACAGGCGCACCACATGCCCGCCGCGGATATCGATTGCCGGAAATAATTCCATCTTCCCGCTCCTTCCTGCTTCGCCCTGCTCAGCCGATCTCTGCCGTCAGATAGCTGCGCAGCATGGCCAGGCCGGCTGCGCCGCTCTTTTCCGGGTGGAACTGGCAGCCGCAAACATTGCCGCTGCCGCAGGCCGCTGCCACCGGCAAACCATAATCGCAGCTGGCGAGCAGGCTTTCCGCACAATCCTTCGCATAGAAGGAATGGACGAAGTAGACGAATTCCCCTTCCCGCGTCGTGCGGAACAGCGGGTGTTCCGGTCTGACCAGATGCAGGCTGTTCCAGCCCATATGCGGGATCTTGCAGCTGGCACCGCAAGCTGCCAGGTCGTCCGCCAGCGAGCAGATGCTGCCATGCAGATAGCCCAGCCCCTGATGCTCGCCATATTCATAGCCGCGTTCAAACAGCAGCTGCATGCCCAGGCAAATACCGAGCAGCGGTTTGCCTGCCGCCACCTGCTCGTCCAGCACCGGGATCAGTCCGCTTGCACGCAGACGCTGCATCGCGTCGCCATAAGCGCCCACACCGGGCAGGATAATCCGCTCTGCACGGCGGATCTGCGCCGCATCCGCGGTCACGCAGTTGGCAAAACCAAGATGATCCAGCGAGGCGGAAAGGCTGAAAACATTGCCCAGTCCATAATCGATGATCGCAATCATAATATCGTACCTTTCGTCGAGGGAATCTGATCGGCAAAGCCGGGTTCGATGGCCACGGCCTGCCGCAGTGCGCGCGCCAGCGCCTTGAAGGCGGCTTCGATGATATGGTGGCTGTTCTCACCGCTCATCTGCTGCAGATGGATAGCAGCGCCCAGGTTGCGGCAAAGCGCAAGCATGAATTCACGCACCAGCTCGGTATCGAACTCGCCCACCTTTTCCGTCGGGATGCGCAGGCCATAGCCCAGGCAGGGCCGGCCGCTGATATCGACCGCCGCCAACACCAGCGCTTCGTCCATCGGCAGCGCGCAGCTGCCATAGCGGCTGATGCCGCGCCGTTCGCCCAGGGCGCGGTCAAAAGCGCGGCCAAGCAGGATCGCCACATCCTCCACCGTATGATGCGCATCCACCTGCAGGTCGCCGTGGCAATCCACCGCCAGATCAAAGCGGCCATGCCGGCTGAACAGGGTCAGCATATGGTCGAGAAAGCCGCAACCGGTCTGCACACGGCTCTCGCCGCTACCGTCAAGCTGCAGGGTCAAACGGATCTCTGTTTCATTCGTCATGCGTTCCAGGCTTGCCTGCCGCATGCGCATTCCCCCTTTCCAGAATCTGCCGCGTGGCAGCGAGCAGCGCCAGCATTTCCTCGCGGCTGCCGATGCTGATCCGTACATAATCGCGGATGCGCGGCTGATCGAAATACCGTACCAGGATGCCCGCCTCGCGCAGCGCTGCCTGATAGGCTGCGCCGGAGAGGCCGGGCGCTGCGACGAGCAGGAAATTGGCCAGGCTCTCCGTCAACCGGCAGCCGAGTCCCCGCAACCCCTCTGCCGCCAGGGCGCGGTTGGCCATGATCGCATCGCAGCAGGCACGGAAATAGGCCTCGTCCTGCAACGCTGCCTCGCCGGCCAGCAGCGTCAGCCGGTTCACGCTGTAGGGGTTGAAGCTGTATTTCAACCGCTCCAGATCTGCGATCAGCGCTTCGCTGCCGAAAGCCAGGCCCAGTCTGCCGCCGGCCAGTGCGCGCGATTTGGAGAACGTCTGCGTCACCAGTAAATTATCGTAGCGCGCCAGCAATCCCAACGCGCTCTCCGCGCCAAAATCCACATATGCCTCGTCCACCACCACCAGCCGTTCCCGATCCTGCGCCAGCAGGGTCTCGATCTGCGCCAAAGACAGGGCCAGCCCACTCGGCGCATTCGGGTTGGCGAGGAAGATCGTGCCGGCGCGGCCCTGATAATCCGCCGGCCGCACGCAAAAAGCATCGTCAAGCGGTACTTCCTGATAGCGGACGCCGAACATGCGGCAGAATACCGGGTAAAAGCCATAGGTCAGGTCCGGAAACAGCGCGCCCTGCGGGCAGAGCCCACGAAAACAAAAGGCCAGCACCTCATCGCTTCCATTGGCAGCGAATACCTGCTGCGGCGAAAGACGGTAGCGCGCCGCCGCCGCCTGCCGCAAAGCGCCGCAGGTTGGGTCCGGATAAAGACGCAGGCTGTCCGCAGCAGTGGCCAGCACGGCCGCCACGCCCGGTGCGGGCGGAAACGGGCTTTCATTCGTATTCAATTTAATCCAGCGCCGCGCTTCACGCGGCTGCTCGCCTGGCGTATACGGCGCGAGCGCCGCCAGCCGCTGATCGAAAAACCGGCTCATCGTCACCTCCTGCAGCGGCTCTCTGCCGCTGCTACCGCGCTGCCGGCCACCGCTGCGGCGAACGGCGGCGCATTTCTTTCCGCCCCTATTCTTCTTTTTGCTTCAGCCTGATGCCGACGCTGCGCGCATGCGCCTGCAGCCCCTCGCTCTCCGCAAAAGCCTGCACCCGCGGCGCAGCCGCAGCCAGCGCCTGCGGCGTATAATAGATAAAGCTGCTGCGCTTGACAAAATCATCCACGCCAAGCGGGCTGGAAAAACGCGCCGTACCCAGCGTAGGCAGGGTATGGTTCGGCCCGGCCCAGTAATCGCCGAGCGCCTCCGGCGTATAGCGGCCCAGGAATACGCTGCCGGCATTCTTCACCTGCCCCAGCCAGCGGAAGGGGTCGGCCACGCACAGCTCCAGATGTTCCGGCGCAATTCGGTTGGCGATCTCGATCCCCGTAGCAAGATCCTCTGCCACGATGATCTTGCCGTTGCGTTCGATGCTTTCGCGGGCAATCTCCTGCCTGGGCAGCAATGCCAGCTGCCGTTCCAGCTCTGCCGCCACCGCTTCCGCCAGCGCCATATCGTCGCAGACCAGCACGGCGGCTGCCAGACGGTCATGTTCGGCCTGCGAAAGCAGGTCTGCCGCCACATGGCAAGGCTCTGCCTGCCGGTCGGCCACAACGAGGATCTCGCTCGGCCCGGCGATCATATCGATCGCCACCCGGCCATAAACCTTTTGCTTGGCGGTAGCCACATAAATATTGCCCGGACCGACAATCTTGTCCACCGCCGGCACGCTTTCCGTACCATAGGCGAGCGCGGCGATCGCCTGCGCACCGCCCAGCTTGAAGATATCGGTCACGCCGGCCACAGCCGCAGCGGCCAGAATCTCCGGCGCTATGCTGCCATCCCTTGCAGCTGGCGTTGTCATCACAATGCGCTGCACACCGGCCAGCTGCGCCGGAATCGCATCCATCAACACGCTGGAAGGATAGCTGGCCGTGCCGCCCGGCACATAAAGGCCGGCGCTGGCAACCGGAATGATGCGCTGGCCCAACACAACGCCATCCGGCCGCGTGATCACCGTGTCCTGCCGTAGCTGGCAACGGTGAAAGGCGCGAATATTCTCCGCCGCTTCTTCCAGCATGGCGATATAATCCGGCCCGACCTGCGCCACGGCGGCGGCGATCTCCTCCCTGCTGACCGCCAGCTGCTGCAGCTGCACATGGTCGAAACGTGCACAGTATTCATAAAGCGCAGCGTCGCCGCGGCTGGCCACAGCGGCCAGGATCTCCTCCACCACCTGTTCCACCTCACGGCTGGCGCCGCTTTGGCTGCGGTCAAAGATCTCTTCTGCAGCCGCTGCCGAATAGGTCAGAATGCGAATCATCGTTTTCCCTCCAATCCCGCGATCAATGCCGCCACGCGCTCCTGGTTGAACTGATAACTGCTGCGGTTGGCGATCAGCCGCGCGCTGACCGGCGCGATCTCCGCCACAACGGAAAGCCCGTTTTCGCGCAGCGTGGTACCGGTCTCAACGATATCCACGATCACATCGGAAAGGCCGAGCAAAGGCGCCAGCTCGATGCTGCCGTGCAGCTTGATGATATCGATCTGCCGGTTGAGCGCGGCATAATAGGCCTGCGCCACATGCGGGTATTTCGTCGCCACGCGCAGCGGCAGGCTCATCTCCTCGCACCAGCCGTCCGGCGCCGCCACCGCGAGCCGGCAGCGGCCCAGGCCAAGATCCAGCAGCTCATAAATATCCGGCTGCGTTTCCAGCAGGATGTCGCTGCCCACCACGCCGATATCCGCTGCGCCGCGTTCAACATAGATCGCCACATCCGACGGCTTCACCTGCAGATAACTGACGCCTGCCGCCTCGTTGACAAAGACCAGGCGCCGGTTTTCCGCCTCCAGTTCCGGACAACCGCAGCCGATGGCGGCAAAACGTTCATATACGGTTTTTCCCAGCCTGCCCTTGGGTAATGCGATATTAAGCATCTGCGATCTCCTCCCATCCGCCGTCCACAAGCAGCCGCAAGCACCGCCTGGCCCGCAGCCCGGGCGGCGGCTCCTGTTCCGCACGCACGGAAAACCCCTGCTGCCGCAGCGTATCGCAGGCGCGCAGCACGAGTTCCGGCGCCGCATCGCCAAACAGGACGAGCACGTCGACATCATAATCGCGCGGCATATGCAGCGCACGGGAAAGCTCATCCGGATAAAGCGCAAAACCAAGTGCCGGCAGCGGTTTACCAAAGCGCAGCATCAGATTATCATAACGGCCGCCGGAGAGCACGGCGCGCGGCACACCTTGCAGATAACCGCGGAAGATCAACCCATTATAATAATCCATATGGCCAACCGTGGAAAGGTCCAGCCGCAGCTGTTCGCCGCAGCCACAGCGCTCCAGCGTCCCAACCAGCTGGGAAAGCTCGTCCAGGGGCTGCGCAGCCTCGGGCAGATCGCGCACCAGCGCAGGCAGCTCATCCTGCGGCCGGCCGGAAAGCATGGCCAGCGCTGCCAGCCGTTCCGCCGCAGCGGGAGAAAGACCTCGCTCTGCCAGCGCCCGCAACGCCGGGACATTCTTTTGCCGCAGAGCGGCCAGCGCTGCCTCGCGCAGCTCGCCCGCTGCGCCGCAGGCGGCAAGCGCAGCCGAAATCAACCCCATGTGGTTCAGACAAAGCACATGCTGCTCGCTGATGCTGCGCAGGCTCTCCAAAGCCAACCGCACCACTTCCGCCTCGGCATAAGCGCCACGTCCACCGATATATTCCAGCCCGATCTGGCGGATCTCGCTGTATTCGCGGCTACCCGGCTTCATCCGGAACACATTCTCGCTGTAATACAGCTTCTGCGAACGCGTCTCCGGCCGCGTATTTTTGACGATGCTCATCGTCACATCCGGTTTCAGCGCCATCAGCCGGCCGCTGGCATCGGTAAAGGTGATCACCGTTTCGCTGGAAAGAAAATCCTTATTTTCACGATACAGGTCATAAGGCTCAAATTTGCCCATGCTGTAACGTTGATAGCCGTATTGCTCATAAAGCGTGCGCAACATCAGCGGTAACCGCTCCGCGCGGGAAAGCATATCCTGCTGCTGCATCATCATCCCTCCCTGTCACAGGATGCGGATATTCTATCATATTCAAATGCTTTAGTCAAGCAGAGAATTAAATAAATAGAGAAATAAAGGTACAATGCCAACCCCAACTCCGCAGCCACAAATCAGGCAAAGCAAGGCCGCTCCAACAGGGCCAAACCCGCCTGCCCGGCTACGCTTCGGGCGCATGCTCGCGGCAAACAAAGGCGGATCAGATCAGCCGGCGCCGTGCTGCACCTCATACAAAGCCGCAGCGGTCAGCCGGCGCAGCTGTTGCAGCACTTCCAAATGCAGCGAAAGCGGCAGGCCATCCACGCTCAATGCATAATGCCCGGTACAGCCATCCGCCGCATGCGCTTCATGCATCGCGCGCAGCAGACGCCGTTCCGAAGCAGGCGTGGGCAACAACAGTTGACCGGCATCCAGCGAGAGCAGCGCAGACAGCCCCCAGCCCCACCAGTTGGAAACACCGGCGGCCAGCGCCCAGTCCGCATCATCCACCGCGCAGATCGCTCCACCGCCAGGCACGCCGGCTTCCACCTGCTGGCGAAAACCACCCATGCCCAGCTCGTTTCCGCCATCACCCACTGCCACCGTCACCACGCCGCGCGCCCGCGCCAGGCGGTAAAGCGGCGCTGTATCCGCCACATAAGCGTCGATCACGCCGCCGCGCATATTATGATAATGCCCATCCGCCGCCGGTCCCGGCCGCTCCAGCGTAATGAAATGCGTTGGCTGAAAGCGCGCAAGCAGCACCTCTGCTTCCGCCTCCCCGCCGTGCAACACATGCAGCCCAGCGCCGGGCGCGGTGGCATGCAGCGCAGCGCGCAGTTGCGGGGCAGCCAGCGCATCCGTAACCGTCATCACCTGTCGCCGACAGGCGAGCAGAGCATGCGCCAGCGCCGCAATGCCGGACGGCCCGTCTGTCTCGCCACAAACGCAGCCTCCGCCGCATAAAACCGGAAAACCGGTCAGCAGCAGCACGCGTTGGGCGCGCGCCAGTTCCTGCCGCAATCCGGCCAAATCCGGCTGCGGCAGGCGCGCGGCCAGGCCGCGGCCGCCCGTATCCTGCATCACAATATTGCATATCCCTGTATAAAAGGCAGTCTCAGCCATAATCTCCTCTTCTGTGTTCTTCGTTCCGGCCGCAGTCACAGCAATTCCGCCAAGCGGCGCGCATCGCTGATCGCATCCATCTCCGCCAGGTCTTCCGGCGTATAAGCGCCAACCGCAAGCACCATGCCCGCATCCTGCCAGCCAAGATAATGGCAAACCGCCTGATAATGCGCACGCAGCGCATCCATTGCTTCCTCTTCCCGGTCACCGCAGGCAGCAAGCAAAACAGCCTTTACGCCTTTCCGGCTGCGCAGCGCGCCGTTGACCGCAAAGAAACGGTCGAGCGCGGCTTTCAGCTGTGCGCTCATGCCGAAATAATAAAGCGGCGTGACCAGCACAACCGCATCCGCCTGCAGCAGCAGCGGATAGATCTCCCGCATCACGTCATCCTGCACACAGCCCTTCGCGCCTTCCTGGCGGCAATGCATACAGGCAAGGCAGGGTTTGGCCGGACGCGCGGCCAGGTCGAAATAATGCAGCGCATGGCCGGCCAAAGCCGCGCCGTCGGCAAAGGCGTCCGCCA
This sequence comes from uncultured Clostridia bacterium, assembly GCA_944390945.1. Classification (GTDB taxonomy): domain Bacteria; phylum Bacillota; class Dehalobacteriia; order UBA4068; family UBA4068; genus CALXSV01. The sequence continues at coordinate 3,397 of CALXRV010000020.1, read as the reverse complement.
GCTGGCGGGTCGTGCCGTGGCGGTGCGGGCTGCCGCCCAACATCAAAATCTTCATCACGATCCCTCCTTGTCCTCTCCCGCCGCCCGCTTTGGCGGTGGGGAAACCTGGGGGAAAATTTCGCTGCCGGCAGTGGGAATTCCTCCCGCCACCGGCAGCGCGATACCTGCATTTTCTGTTTCTTTTCCTGTTTTCTGCCCCGGCTTGCTTACCGTAGCGGCGCCCTGCATTAAAGCAGATTGCGCTGGATCTTGCCGCTGATCGTCTTCGGCAGCTCGTCGCGGAAGACGACGATGCGCGGATATTTATACGGCGCGGTCTTCTTCTTCACATATTGCTGGATCTCCTTCTTCAGCGCCTCGCTCGCCTGCGTGCCGCGCGTCAGCACCACGCTCGCCTTCACCACCTGCCCGCGCACCGGGTCCGGCTCGGCCGAAACGCCGCATTCCAGCACATAAGGCAGCTCCATGATCACGCTCTCGATCTCAAACGGCCCGATGCGGTAGCCGCTCGACTTGATCAGGTCATCCACGCGGCCGACATACCAGTAGAAACCGTCCTCATCGCGCCAGGCGGTATCACCGGTATGGTAAACGCCGCCGCGCCAGGCCTCCTCCGTCTTATCCGCTTCGCGATAATAGCCGGTGAACAGGCCGCACAAACCTTCGCGCGGCGCGCGGATCACGATCTCGCCCGTCTCGCCTACCTTCACCGGATTGCCTTCGGCATCGACAAGATCCACATCGTAAAGCGGACTCGGTTTGCCCATCGAGCCCACCTTGGGCGTGCTGCCAACCAGGTTGGCGATGACCAGCGTCGTTTCCGTCTGGCCAAAGCCCTCCATCACGGAAAGGCCGGTCGCCCGGCGGAACTGATGGAACACCTCCGGGTTGAGCGCCTCGCCGGCTGTGGTCGCATATTCGATCGAGCTGAGATCATATTTGGAAAGATCCTCCTTGATCAGCATGCGGTACATGGTCGGCGGTGCGCAGAAGGTCGTAATCTGGTATTTGGCGAACATGGGCAGGATATCATGCGCGTCGAAGCGGTCGAAATCATAGACGAACACCGCAGCTTCGCACAGCCACTGGCCATAGAGCTTGCCCCACAGCGCCTTGCCCCAGCCGGTATCCGAAATGGTGAAATGCAGACCGCCCGGCCGCACGCAATGCCAGTATTTGGCGGTGATGAAATGGCCAAGCGCATATTTATGGCTATGCGTGACCATCTTCGGGTAACCGGTGGTGCCGGAGCTGAAGAACATCAACGCCGTCTCGTCGCCAGCCGGCGCATCCGCTTTGCGTGCAAAGCTGTCGGAATAAAGCGGGAACTCCTCGTCAAAGCAGTGCCAGCCCTCGCGATGCCCGCCGACCAGCACGCGCATGGTCAGGCCGGGGCAGGTCTCGGCCGCATAATCGACCTCCTGCGCCGTGTCGCCATCCGCCGTGCAAAGGATGGCGCTGATGCCGGCCGCCTTAAAGCGGTATTCAAAATCATGCGAAAGCAGCTGATTGGTGGCCGGCACGGCGATCGCGCCCAGCTTATGCAGGCCGAGGATCGCATACCAGAACTGATAATGCCGCTTCAGCACCAGCATCACCCGGTCGCCGCGCTTGATGCCGAGCGAACGGAAATAATTGGCCGCGCGGTTGCTCTCGCGGCTGATCTCGCCAAAGCTGAAGCGCCGCTCCTGATGGTGCTTGTCTACATGCAGCATGGCCAGCTTATCCGGACATTTTTCCGCCAGCGCGTCCACGATATCAAAGGCAAAGTTGAAGCGGTCTTCATTCTGGAAAGAGATGCTGCGCAGTATGCCGTCCTCTTCTTCCGTATGGATGAAGCGTTCGCAAACAAGGCGCTCGCGCTCTGCCGCCGGCTGCGTTTTCGCCGGTTTGATCGTGAAGCGTTCCGGCAGGGTGGAGCCGTCGCCGGGCAGCACCACGGCGCAGAATACGCAGTCCTGCCCGCCGACTGCAATCATGCCATGCGGCGTACCGCTGTCATAATAGATGCTGTCGCCTTCATGCAGTAGCTCGACATTATCGCCCACCTGCACCTTCATGCTGCCGGAAAGCACGATATCGAATTCCTGGCCGACATGCGTAGTCAGTGCAATCGGCTGATCCTGCTCTGCCGCGGAATAGGTATAACGTACCCAATGCGGCTCGGCGATCTTATCGCGGAAGGAAGGCGCAAGATTGCAGATGGTGATGCCGCCTTCATCTACCGTCACCTGGCCCTCACCGCGCCGCGTCACATTATAGGAACGCAGGCGCGCGCTGCGGCCCTCCATCAGATCGGTAATCTCAACGCCGAAAACCAGCGCGCATTTATAAATGAAAGTGAATTGGAAATCCGCGCGGCCGGCCTCCAGATCGAGATATTCCTCCACCGAAACGTCTGTCTTTTCCGCCATCTGCTCTGCGCTAAACCCCTCGATCTCACGCAGCTCGCGGATACGCGCCGCCACTTCGTGAATCTTGTTTTCCATCTTTGTCGGTTGCTGCATTGCCATCGCTCCTCTCATCTTGGGTGAGGCGGCAAAAAAATACCCGCCCCAAATTGCTTTGAGACGGGTATGTTTCGCATACTCGCGGTACCACTCAAATTGCGCCCCGCTTGCGCGGCAACGCCACTTTGCAGGCTCCAACAAGCCCTTTGCCTTAACGTAGCAATCACGGAGGGCGTCTACTGGCAACTGCGTTCGGGCCCCCGGCTCGGAAGGGATGGGTCATTTGAACAGCCCCCTCATTGGCTCGCACCAGCCGCCAACTCTCTGGAAAGGAAACCACTCGACCGTCTTCGTCATCGCCTTTTTGGTTCCATATGAAATTACGTTTTAGTTTATCACGCGTTTTCCAGCTTGTCAAGGGCCGGGTTGAAAATTTCCTCCCCGCCAGAGGCAACCCCTGCTGCCCGCAACATTTTGCCCCAAACGGCACTTTTTTATCCCGCCACCATGCTATGCTGGCTGCAGGCAGGGCGGCCGGCAACGGCGCGCCCGGAAGCGCAGTTTGCTGCGCCGTTCTGCCCAACAAAGGCGAAAGGAAGGAGCATATGAGTATTTATTACGATCTCGGCCTGGTGGTTGGCCGCGGGCTGACCATCCTTGGCCATTATGCGGATGCGGCAGCGCTGGCAGCAGCGCAGACTGCGCCGCAGGCAGGCGACGCCTACAGCGTGGGGACAACGGCGCCATATGACATTCTGATCTGGGATGGCGCAGGGGAACAATGGGTCGATCATGGCCCGATGCAGGGCGCGCAGGGCCCGCAGGGCGCGCCCGGGCCGCAGGGCGAGCCCGCGCCGGAGGGAGAAGCCGGCCCGCAGGGCGAGCCCGGTCCCCAGGGCGAGCCCGGCCCCCAGGGCGAAACCGGCCCGCAGGGCGCGACCGGCCCG
>CALXRV010000019.1 GCA_944390945.1 uncultured Clostridia bacterium | reverse complement strand
CCTGTGGGCGCCGCTGCTATGGGCAGCCGGGGCGGCGCGGACGGGAACGGCTGCTGCCGTTCCCGTCGCCGCAGGCCGTTTTTGCCTGCGGCAGCCGCCTTTGGCGGCACGCGCCGCCAGCGGGCGAAATGCCTGCAGCAAGGCTGCCGCACGCAGCAGGATCTGCCGCTGGCTGCGGCAGGAAAAAGGCATGCAGCGGAGAATAGCTTAAATTAGCATTTATTGTAAGTTTATGTTGAGATTCACGAGCAAAGGAGGGTATCATTATGAATTGTCCAAAATGCGGCGCTGCCGTGGGCCCGAATACAGCCTTTTGCCTGGCTTGCGGCGCAAAGGTGAACCAGCCGCAGCCTGCCCAGCCGCAAGCTGCCGTGCAGCAGCCTGCGGTACAGCAGCCTGCCGCCGTACCGCCTGCCGCAGCGCCGCCGCAATATGCGCCACCGCGCGATCCGTTTGCGCCGCAGCCCGGTATGGGGAATGCGGGCAACGCTGCGCCGCCGCATCCGCAGCAGCCGGCCTTTTTTGATGACGATCTTGCGCCGATCATTTCGACGCGCAACTGGTTCGGCACCATGCTATTGTTACTGTTGGTCCCACTGGTGGTTGGCATTGTGGCGGCTGTTGTCAGCAGTCTGGTTGACAATTCGCTGTTGCATACCGTACTTTCGCTGCTGGCAGGTTTTTCCGGTCTGATTATGATCCTGATTTTTGCCTTTGGTAAAGGGATCAACCCCTCCAAACGTAATTTTTTCCGCGCCTGGTTGCTGCTGGCTCTCATTATGCTGGTTCTGGTTGTCGTGCTGATCCTGGTGGCAGGCGCTTTGCTTGCGCCAATGCTGGCTGAGCTGGATCTGGATTCTCTGGAGCTGATGCTGCAAGGCCTTGACTGAGCAGGCTGCAGCGGTATTTCTCTGTGCGAATGGTAAAAAATAAGGAGGAGCTATGGCAGAGAAGAAGATCGTGATCATCGGCGGTGGTGTGGCTGGACTTTCGGCTGCGCAGGCTGCGCGCGAAACAGATGCCCAGGCGGAAATCCACCTGGTTTGCGGCGAAGGCCGGCTGCCGTATTACCGGCCGCGCATTTGCGAGCGTTTTACCGGCTTGCCGGAAGAAAAGCTGGCGGTGCATGATGCGGACTGGTATGCGGCACGGCGGATCAACACCGTATTTGCCCGCGCGACCACGGTAAACCGCGAGACGAAGCAGGTGCGCCTGAACAGCGGCGAGAGTCTGCCTTATGATGCATTGGTGATCGCGACCGGTGCGCGCGGCAATATCCCGGAGGCGCGCGGTAATGATCGCCAAAATGTATTTGCCCTGCGCACGCTGGCAGATATTGACCGGCTGGCCGCTTATACCGGTCCGGTGGTGATTGTGGGCGACGGTCTGCTCGGGCTGGAGGCAGCCTGGCATCTTTCGCGCAGCGGCCGCGCAGTAACGATCATCGGCCGTAATGACCGCCTGCTCAGCCGTCAGCTGGACAAAGAAGGCAGCGTTTTTTTCCTGCGTCTGGTGGAGGAAGCCGGCGTGCATGTGGCGCTGAACGGTGAACTGACCCTGATCGACGAGCAGCGCGCTGTGCTGGTGGACGGCCGCGCATTTGAGGCGGCGGCTGTGGTATTTGCCGCGGGTATTAAAAGCGTGACCAATCTGGCTGCACCATTGGGGTTGGAGGTAGGCCGCGCGATTCGCGTGGATGAACGGATGCAATGCTCGCAGGCAGGCGTCTACGCAGCCGGCGATTGTGCGGAACTGGCAGGCCATACTGCCGGGCTGTGGACCGTCTCCAATGCACAGGGCGCGGTGGCTGGCGCGAACGCGGCCGGCGGCGACCGGATCTATCAGCCGGAGGCGCCTTCTTATCTGATGAATGCGATGGGTACGCAGATCTGGTCCTATGGCGCGATTGACAGCGAGGAGGCGGAGGGCCGCCGGCTGCTTTCTGCAGGACGTTTTGGCAAACTGTTTTTCCGCGCGAGCCGCCTGGTTGGCGCAGAATTGATCGGGACGAGCGGTGCGCTCAGCCGCGTGAAAAAGGCGGTGGATGCCGGCTTGCCGCGCGATGCTGCCGAAGAGCTGTGGCATGCGCTGGAGTTGCCCTCGCCTACTGATCTGATCATGACAGAGGAAAGGAGAAAAACGATGAAGTACAAATGCGACGTTTGCGGCTATATCTATGATCCGGCAGAAAACGACGGCGTGGAATTTGCCGATCTGCCGGAAGATTTCACCTGCCCGGTCTGCGGCGTGAGCAAGGACAATTTTTCGCCGGTCGAATGAGTCTGCTGCGCCTGCGCGGTTTACCGCATAGGGGCATGGCAAACGGAACAGCAAAAGGAGGGCTGCGGTTTTTTACCGCAGCTTTCTTTTTTCGTCTGCGCAGATTGACATAGCAAGCAGCCCTCGCCGCATATGCTGTAGAAAAACGGAGGTGGATGGGATGATACATGTGGTGCAGCCCGGCGAGAGCTTTTCCGCAATCGCCGCGGCATACGGTCTGACTACGCGGCAGCTGCTGGACCAGAACCTGCCGGTGGATACGGAGCGGCTGGTGGTGGGGCAGGCGCTGCTGGTGCTGCAGCCGGCCTTGGTGCATACGGTGCAGGCCGGAGATACGCTTTACCGCCTGGCGCAGATCTATGGTCTGAGCGTGCGGCAGCTTTATCAGCGCAATCCGCAGCTGCTGGGCATGCCGGCAATCTGGCCCGGGCAACAGTTGGTCATCCGCTATGCGGAACAGAATGAAGCGCCTTTGCTCGTTACGGGCTATGGCTACCCGTTTATCGACCGCTCCCTGTTGCGCAGCGTGCTGCCCAGCTTAAGCGCGATCAAGCCGTTTACCTACGGCTTTACCAGCAACGGCGAGCTGGTGCCGATCGACGACGAAGAAATGCTGCGTATGGCGCAGCAGGCAGGCAGCGGTGCGGTGATGGTGTTGGCGCCGCTTACTTCAGAAGGGATGTTTGACAGCAATCTGGCGTCAGAGCTGTTCGCTTCGCCGGAGGCAACGGGCAACCTGATCAGCAATACGGTCAACCTGGCACGCATAAAAGGCTATGATGGCGTTAATCTTGATTTTGAATATATTCGCAGGGAGGACAGCGCCAGCTATGTACGTTTTGCCGCCGAACTGGCGCGGCAGCTGCATAAGGAGGGGCGCATCCTGAGCGTGGCGCTGGCGCCGAAGGTTTCCGCAGAGCAGCGCGGCCAGCTTTACGAGGGGCATGATTACCGCGCGCTGGGGATGGCGGCGGATTTTGCCATGTTGATGACCTATGAATGGGGCTATACTTATGGTCCGCCGTTGGCGATAGCGCCGATCTACGAAGTGCGGCGCGTGCTGGAATATGGCTTAAGCGAGATCCCGGCGCAGAAAATTTTGATGGGCATTCCCAATTACGGCTATGACTGGACATTGCCTTATCGCCGCGGCGCCGCGGCAGTTACCATTTCCAATCAACGCGCGGTGGAACTGGCCTGGCTTTACGAGACGGAGATCCGCTATGATCAGGCGGCGCAGGCGCCGTATATTGAATATACCACGCCGGAAGGGGCGCGGCATATCGTCTGGTTTGAGGATGTGCGCAGCATCAGCGCCAAGCTGGATCTTGCCGCTGAGTTTGGCCTGCGCGGTATCAGCTATTGGACGGTCAACCGGCCTTTTCCTGCCAACTGGCTGCTGGTCACCACGCGCTTTGCCCCGGAGCCGATGCCGGTTTACCGCGGTTATCTGATGGAATAAAACGCTTTTCCGGCAACAGGGGGAATAATCAGCGGCGCACGGCAGATACTAGGGATGCGATAATCGTGCATGCCTGGATCGGAGAGATGCCTGATGAAACGATTCCTCTGTTACTTTCTGCTGGGCGCGATGGTCTATCCGCTGCTGGAAATCCTTTTTCGCGGCTACAGCCACTGGACTATGGCGCTGGCCGGCGGGCTGGGTGCCTATGCCCTGGCGCAGGTGGCACGCACCTTGCCGGAGCTGCCGCTGCGCTGGCGTGGCTGGATCGGCGCAGCTTGCCTGACTTTGATCGAGCTGGCAGCCGGCTGCATTTGCAACCTTTGGCTGGGGATGGCGGTCTGGGACTACTCGCATTTGCCCTGCAACCTCTGGGGGCAGATCTGCCTGCCGTTTACCCTGCTCTGGTTTTTGCTTTCCCTGCCGGCGCTGGCGCTGTTTGCCCGCTGGCAGGGTTGACGGCAAGCCCGGCGTTTGCCTGCCGTAGTGCCTTGACGGCTGCCGGCGGATATGTTATACTCATATGGCGTGAGCTGCCGGAAAGATCGCCGAATTCGGTTGCTGCAGCGCATAAGGCGGGCAGGAAGCCCGCGGGAAAGAGAAGCTCCGCGCGCAGGCGCGGGAAATGGGGATACAACGATGCCATGAAGGCTGGTGCCGCTGCAGCGGCAGGCTTCATGGCATTTTTTTTGCGTCTGGCATGCCGCCTTTGCTGCGCGCTTGCAGGCGCAGGGAAGGAGCGGAATGACGGAAATGGTACGGGCGGAAGCGGTCAGCTTTCGCTATCCGGAGGAGGACCGGCCTGCTGCGGAGGGGCGGCGGCAGGTGTTGCACGAGATTTGCCTGCAGATCCGCCCCGGCGAGCTGGTGGCCCTGGTCGGCGCCAATGGCAGTGGGAAATCCACGCTGGCGCGGCACCTGAACGCGCTGTTGCCGCTGCAACAGGGCAGGCTGTATGTCTGCGGGTTGGATGCGGCGGATCCACGGCAATGGCATGCCCTGCGTCAGCGTTGCGGCATGGTGTTCCAGGACCCGGACAACCAGTTCGTTGCCGGACAGGTTGGCGAAGACGTGGCGTTTGGTTTGGAAAATTTCAACTGGCCGGCGCAGAAGATTGCCCCGCGTGTGGCAGAAGTGCTGACGCAGGTGGGGTTGGCCGGCTTTGCGCCGCGGGCAATAGATACGCTTTCCGGCGGGCAGAAACAGCGCGCGGCGCTGGCTGCGGCACTGGCGCCGGGGCCGCAGCTGATCGTGCTTGACGAGGCGACAGCCATGCTCGACCCGGCTGGCAGGCAACAGGTGCTGGATGTTCTGCTGCGGCTGCGACGGCAGGGCACGACATTGCTGCTGGTCACACATCTGGCGGCAGAGGCGGCGCTGGCGGACCGCGTCTGTCTGCTCAGCCGGGGCAGGGTGCTCGCCTTTGCTCCGCCGCGCGAAGTATTCGCCGACGCGGCGCTGCTGGCGGAGGCTGGCGTGGAGGCGCCGCTCGCCGGCCGCTTATCCCATGATCTGGCACGGGCAGGTCTGCGGCTGCCATTTTTCCCTTTACAGGAGGCTGAACTGGCGCAGGCGTTCTGCCAGGCGCGCGCGCAGCAGGCAGCAGCTGTGCCGCCTGCTGCGGCTGAATTGCCATCAGCCGTATCGCTGAGCGATGCGGCGCCGGATAATACGGCACCGGAAGGTGCAGCGCTGCCGCTGACAGCAACAGCGCAGCGGGCAGGGGAAAATATGCTGGAAACCGCGGTGGGAAAAGCGCGCGCGGATGCGGCGGCGGAGAACGGAACGGATGATGCGCCGGTGCTTACCTTGCGGCAGGTGGTTTACCGCTATCCAATGCCGGACAGCTGTTGCCAACCGGCGTTGGACAGCGTCAGCGTCAGTTTTCGGCGCGGTGAATTTGCCGCGATTGCCGGCCGCACCGGCTGCGGCAAATCCACGCTGCTGCAGATCGCCGCCGGGCTGCTTCCGCCGCAGCGCGGACAGGTTCTCTGCGCCGGCGTTCCGCCTGTTCCCGGCGCGCCGGGCATGCCGGCTATCGTCTTTCAATCCGCAGAGCAGCAGCTGTTCGCCGCTTCGGTGGAAGAGGAGATCGCTTTCGCCTTACGGCGGTTGCGGCTTACGGCGGCAGAGCGGCGTGCGCGTGTGCGGCGGGCGCTGGCTGCGGTTGGCGCCCCGGCAAGCTGGCTGCCGCTTTCGCCGTTCAGCCTTTCCGGCGGCGAACAACGGCTGGTCGCAATCGCTGCCGTGCTGGTGATGGAGCCTGCCATTCTGTTGCTCGATGAACCGACCGCTGGCCTGGACTGCCGTTTCCGGCAGCAGCTGCTGGCGCGGTTGGCTGCGCTGACCGCAAATGGCGTTACCGTGGTGATGGCTTCGCATGATATGGAGGCGCTGGCGGAATATGCCAGCCGGCTGCTGTTGCTCGATGCCGGTCGTCTTGTTTTTGATCTGCCGATAGAGCGAGCTTTTGCCAACCCTGATTTGCTGGCGGCACATGGCGTTGCTGTCGGGCCAGCGCAGGCGGCGGCAAGCGCGCTGCGGGCAGCCGGCTGTGCGCTGCCGGACGGTTTGCTGCGCTATGCGCAGCTGCATGCGGCCGTGCTTGCCGCCTGGACTGCGGGTGGGGAAGGAGGCGATGTGGATGCGCTGCGCTGACCCTGCTGCGGCGCGAGAGCCGTTGCTGCGGCGCTGCGATCCAGCGGCGAAGCTGGCGGTCTTTCTGTTATTGGTGCTGGTGCTGGCCTTGGCGCAGCCGGCCTGGGTATTTGCGGCGGCAGTATTGCTATTGCTGCTTCTCGCCCGTCTGGGCCGGCAATCGTTGCGCCGTCTGCTGCGCCCGCTATTGCGGCTTTTGCCTTTCCTGCTCTTTTTGTTGCTGATGCATGCTTTCTTTTCCGGGCGGGCGGATGCGCTGCCGCTTTGGCCGGGCGGCTGGCTGCGTTTTTCTGCAGCGGGGCTGGCGCAGGGCATGCGGATTGTGCTGCGCTTGCTGTTGATCACCGCCTATGGCAGCCTGTTGCTCGCCGTCACTTCATCGCCGGCCCTGACGCGCGGCCTGCAGCGTTTGCTGCAGCCGTTGGCCTGGCTGGGACTGCCGGCGCGGGATATCGCGCTGATCCTTGGCGTGGCAGCACAGTTCATCCCCATTCTGCAACGCGAAATCGCGCTTATGCTGCGTGCGCAAACAGCACGCGGCGCCGGCTTTGCCGGCCGCAGCCTGCGGCAGAAGGCGGCGAATGCCGTGCCGCTGCTCGTCCCGATCTTTGTCAGCGCATTTCGCCGTGCCGATGCCTTGGCGCTGGCGATGGAAGCGCGCGGCTATCAGCCGGCGCCGGCGGGCCGGGCTTTCCTGCGGCGGAAAAAGGCTGGCAGCCAGGCAGAGAAAGCCCTGCCGGCAGCGGGAATCGCGGGAAGGGAAGACGAAGGAAAATGAAGGAAAACGATGATAGCGTTTGTTAAAAGAAAGGAAGAAGAAGGATGACGAAAACGAAACGTAGCGTATTGACCGCGGTCTGCATCGCGCTTTGCGTGGTGCTGCCGATGGCTTTCCATGCCGTGCCCAATGCCGGCCAGATCTTTTTGCCGATGCATATTCCGGTATTGCTGGCCGGCCTTTGCTGTGGCTGGCCATTCGGCCTGCTGGCCGGAGTGGCCGGGCCGCTGCTCTCCAGCCTGTTTACCGGTATGCCACCGCTGGCTTATCTGCCTTCCATGCTTTGTGAGCTGGCGCTTTATGGTCTGCTGAGCGGCGCTTTCAGCAGCCGCCTGCGCAGCGGCCGGCTGGTGGTGGATCTTTATCTCAGCCTGATCGCCGCCATGCTGCTCGGGCGGGTGGCCGCCGGCCTGCTGCAGGCTGCGCTGTTCAGCGCGGGCAACTATTCGCTTGCCATCTGGGCGGCCGCCTATTTCGTGCAGGGGTTGCCCGGCATCGTCATTCAGCTGCTGTTGCTGCCGCCGCTGGTCATGGCGCTGGAGCATGCGCGGCTGATCCCCCGCCGTTATCCGCGCCGGATGGCAGCCGCGACAGAGCCGGATTCTGTAGAGGAGCAGGTACAAGCGGAAACCCGGGGATGAAACATTGCCGGGAGAGCGGGCCGGGGCTTGCAGCCAAAGCGCCGGCGCGGAAAAGGAAAGGAGAAAAAACGATGACAGCAAGAGAAGAAGCGACAGAACCGCGACTGGACCTGGCGGCGGTGCGCGCCTTTTTTGACCAGCGCGCGGCTGGTTGGGATGAGAACTGCCGGCATGACGCCACGCGCATCGGGCAGATCCTCGACCTGGCGCAGATCGGACGCGGCCAGCAGGTGCTGGATGTCGCCTGCGGCACCGGCGTACTGTTTCCTTATTATCTGCAGCGCGGCGTTGCCTCCATCCTCGGCGTCGACCTTTCGCCGCAGATGATCGCCTGCGCGGCTGCCAAATATCAGGATCCGCGCATCCGCCTGCTGGCGGCAGATGTGGAGCAGGTGCAGCTGGAAGATTATGACAGGATTGTCGTTTACAGCGCATTGCCGCATTTTTCCGACCCATTGCGCCTGCTGCGCCGCCTGGCTGCTGCGCTGCGGCCGGAGGGACGCTTGACCGTGGCGCATAGCGAAAGCCGGGCGGTGATCGACAGCCGCCACCGCGGTGCGGCCAGCAGCATTTCACGCGGCTTGCCGCCAGCGGCAGAGCTGGCCGCCGCCTTGACGCCTTTCCTGCAGGTTGACCAGCAGCTGGATACGGATGCGCTTTATCTTGTCTCCGGCACGTTGCGTTGAATTTATCCCGCCCGGCGCGGGCTGTTTCGGGCCGCTTTGCCCGGCGGAACGGCTTTGCCGTATCTGCCGGGCATTTGGCTGGCAGATACGGCTAATTTTTGGGAATATGCTTTTATCCATGCCTGTTTTATGCTATACTAATTATGCAAAATGGGGAATTCCAGTTACGCGCCGGGAGGGAATATCATGAAGCGCGGGAAAAAAGAAAAACGATACCTGCTGATTCTGCTGACGCTGGCTTTTGTTTTCTGCTGGGCGAATACGGCGTTGGCAGATACCGTGCTGCCGGATTTGGACCTGGCTGCCGGTATGGGCGGTTGGCTGACGAATGAGGTGGTGCGTACCATCTTGTTGACGATCGGCATTGCCGGCGTATTGATCGAAGTGTTGACCGTCGGCAGTTTTGGCCTGTTCGGCGCTTTAGGCGTCGGCGCGTTCATCCTTTATTTCCTCGGCAGCTTCTGGAGCGGCTCGCTGACCGCAGCCGTGGTCTGGCTGATCCTTGGCGGCGTGGCCTTGCTGGTGATCGAGATTTTCGTCACGCCAGGTTTTGGCGTGGCTGGCGTGCTCGGCATCTGCGCGATCTTCGCCGCACTGGTGATGGCGGCGGCAAACCCGTTTTCCGCGGTGCTTTCCCTGCTGATCGCGCTGGTTTTGTCTGCGCTGATCGTCTGGCTGACGGTGAAGAACCGTAAAACGCGCAAGATCTGGAGCAAGCTGATCCTGACCAAAAAGCTGGACAGCGAAAGCGGCTTTGACAGCGCGGACCGCACGCTGGCACGCTTCAGCGGCCGGCGCGGCCGGGCGGTGACCGTGCTGCGGCCCGCTGGTACGGCGGAGATCGACGGCGAAAAAGTGGACGTGGTCACGCAGGGCGAATTCATCGCCGCCGGCGCGACGATCGAGGTGCTGTTCGTCGAGGGCATGCGCGTTGTGGTGCGCGAAAGCAGCGCGCCTGTGGCTGAAGGCGGCGCGCCTGCGGCCGACAGCCTGCCGGCAGATACCGCTGCGCAAGCCCCTGCTGCCGGCGATCGGAATGGCGCATAACGCCGTTTGCGGCGTTTTATTGCAAAAGTAAATGATGGGAGGATTGCCAATGCCAATGTTTATTGAACCGCTTCTTTCCGCTGTGCTGTTGATCATCATCATCATCGTTGTGCTGATGATCTTCCTGCGTTTTGTGCCGATCGGCCTCTGGATTTCCGCTTTGGCCGCCGGCGCCAAGGTGGGCATTTTTGATTTGATCGGCATGCGGCTGCGCCGTGTTTCACCGGCCAAGATCGTCAACCCGCTGATCAAATCGGAAAAAGCCGGCCTGGCGGTGCCGGTTTCCAAGCTGGAGGCACATTATCTGGCCGGCGGCAATGTGGACCGCGTGGTCGATGCGCTGATCGCTGCAGAGCGCGCCAATATCCCGCTGCCTTTTGAACGCGCGGCAGCGATTGACCTCGCCGGCCGCAATGTGCTGGAAGCTGTACAGATGAGCGTTAACCCGAAGGTGATCGAAACGCCGGTCGTAGCCGCAATGGCGATCAACGGCATTGAACTGAAAGCGAAAGCAAAGGTTACGGTGCGTGCGAATATCGACCGTCTGGTCGGTGGCGCCGGCGAAGAGACGATCATCGCCCGCGTGGGGGAAGGCATCGTCACCACGGTTGGTTCCAGTGAAACGCATAAGGAAGTGCTGGAAAATCCGGACCGCATCTCCAAGACCGTACTCAGCAAAGGTCTGGATGCCGGGACTGCCTTTGAGATCCTTTCGATCGATATCGCGGATATCGATGTGGGCCGCAATATCGGCGCGCAGCTGCAGACGGATCAGGCAGAAGCAGATAAGCGCATCGCACAGGCGATGGCGGAAGAACGCCGGGCGATGGCCGTTGCCCGCGAACAGGAAATGGTGGCTGCCGTGCAGGAGATGCGCGCCAAGGTGGTCGAAGCGGAGGCGGAAGTGCCAAAGGCGATGGCGGAAGCGCTGCGCAGCGGCAAGCTGGGCGTGATGGATTATTACAATATGATGAACGTGATCTCGGATACCAAAATGCGTGAAAACATTGCCCGCGGCACGGAACCGGCGCCGCTGAAGCCGGAGAAGGAATAAGCGTCCGGCTGGAGAAAGGCAGGTGAGCGCATGGATCTGATTGAACTTTTGATCCTTGGCCTGGTCTTCTTTGCGGTGAGCGGCGCCGGCAAGAAGAAAAAGAAAAAGAATCAGCAGTCCGGTCCTGCCAGCCGCAATCCGGCAGGGGCGGAGCGCGCGGCCGGACAACCGCGCGGCCGGGCGGCGATGGTGGAAGAGCAGCGCCGCCGTGCGGAAGCATACCGCGCGCAGCAGGCGCGGGAAGCGGATGGGCGTGAACAGCCCGATAGCGGCCGCCAGTCCGAAGCAAGGGAACATCCGTACAGCAGGACGGCGGAAGACGGCGGAAAGCGGATGAGCGAGGCGCAACGCCAGCGTCTGCAGGAGCTGCGCGAACGGCAGCAGGAGCGCCGCGAAAGCCAGGCGGCGGCATACGGCGGGCCGGTGCGGCCGCATGTCGCGCCGAGCGCCACGACGGTGCAGCCGCATGTCGCGCCGAGCGCCACGACGGTACAGCCGCATGTCGCGCCGCTGCATGTCGCAGCCGCGCCAATGCGGCGGCAGGAAAGCGAGCCGCTTTGTCTGCATCCGCTGCATTTTCATCGGGCGGCGTTGGTCAACGGCATTCTGATGGCAGAGATCCTCGGTCCCTGCAAGGCGCGCCGTCATGACCCAACCAACGATAACCGCCTTCGCTAGCAGGTTGGGCAGGTTTTCCGGCTGCCGGCAGTGCGGTTCGCGCGCCGGGCGCCGCTTGCGGTGGAAAGCCGAATTCCTGCAGCAACCGCAGCAATGCAATCAAGCCCCCGCCATAGGCGGGGGCTTTTGTTGTCCGGCAGGATAGCGCGGCTTGGTTATTATTGCGCAAGCAACTCGTTGAGCAGCTGACGGATCAGCTTCGGGTCGCCGCTGCCTTTCAGTTCGCGCATCGCCTGGCCAAAGAGGAAATCCAGCGCCTTTGTCTTGCCGGCGCGGAAATCCGCGACAGATTTCGGATTGGCGGCGATGATCTGCGTCAGCAGCTCACGCACGGCGCTGTCATCCGCCACCTGATCCAAACCATGCGCGCGGATATAGGCAAGCGGTTCGGCGTCTTCTTCGAAGATGGCGGCAAAGACCAGCTTGGCATTGGGGCGGGTCAGGCGGCCCTCCTTCAGCTCGGCGAGCAGCACGACCAGCTTCTGCGGGTCCAGCTGCAGTTCGTCCGCACTCTGGCCTGCTTTTTTGGCGCAGGCCAACGCTTCGGTCAGCAGCCAGTTCGCTGCTTCGCGCGGCTCTGCGCCCTGCGCCACCGCCGCGTCAAAGATGGCGGCAAGATTTGGGCTGGCGACGAGCTGTGCCGCTTCTTTGCGCTTGATCTGGAAATCTGCCTGGTAGCGCGCCTGTTTGGCGTCGGGCATTTCCGGCAGCGCGGCGCGCACGCGCTCGATCCATTCCTCATCGATGATCACCGGCGGCAGATCCGGGTCCGGAAAATAGAGATAATCCGTGGCATTTTCCTTTTCCCGCATGGCAAAGCTTTCGTTCTTCACCGCATCCCAGCCGCGCGTTTCCTGCACCAGCGGTTCATCCCATTCAATGGCGTCGATATGGCGCTCGGTCTCGTAGGCGATCGCCTTTTGGATGGCGGCAAAGGAATTCATGTTCTTGATCTCTGTGCGCACGCCCAACTTCTCGTCGCCCTTTTCCCGCACGCTGAGGTTGATATCCGCACGCATCAGGCCGGCTTCCATCCGGCAATGGCCAACGCCGGCATAGCGCAGCAATGCGCGCAGCTTTTCCAGATAGGCGATCACTTCTGCCGCGCTGCGAAAGTCCGGTTTGCTGACAATTTCGACCAAAGGTACAGAGCAACGGTTATAATCGACCATGCTGATGCCAGCCAGGTCGTCATGCAGCAGCTTGCCCGCGTCTTCTTCCATATGGATCTGCTTGATGCCGATGCGTTTGCTGCCGGCTTCGGTTTCGATCTCCACATAGCCATCCGTGCAGATCGGCGCATAGAGCTGCGTGATCTGATAGGAATTGGAAAGATCCGGGTAATAATAATTCTTTTTGTCGAATGTGTTGACGCGGTTGATGTGGCAGTTTGTCACCAGACCGGCGGCAATCGCCTTTTCCACCACCGCACGGTTGGTCACCGGCAGCAGGCCCGGCATGCCGGCGCAGGCCGGACAGACGTTTTCGTTTGCTGCCGCAGCGCTGTTGTTGGCACAGCTGCAGAAGATCTTGCTTTCTGTCGCCAGTTCAACATGGACTTCCAGGCCGATCACAACTTCATATGCCATCAGCAGGCACCTCCTTTCCGCGGCGCTGCCTGCAGCGCCTTTGCCGCACGCAGCGGCAGCGAATCATGGCCGCTGTCTGCAAACAGCTGCAGGCCGAACGGCAGTCCGTTTTCCGCCGTGCCGTAGGGCAGTACCGCCACCGGCAGGCCGGCCAGCGTGGCTGCGGCGCCAAACGCATGGGCGGGATCGCAGAACGGGAAGGGGGAAGCGGCTGCATCCGCCGCCAGCGGCGCTTCCGCAGGGGCAACCGGCGCGAGCAATAAGTCGCAGCTGGTGAAGATCTGGTCCAGTTCCTGTTTGACCAGATAGCGCACCTGCAGCGCTTTGCGGTAATACGGTTCGTAATTATCCTTTGCCAGCACCAACGAGCCGAGCATGGCCAGGCATTTTGCCGTTTCGCCGATCGCCTCGCCACGGCTACGGCAGTACAGCTCTTCGATATTGCGGTAGTTGGCCGTACGGTAGCCGTATTTGACGCCGTCAAAGCGGGAGATGTTGTTGCAGCCTTCCGCAGCCGCCATTACCGCCAAAGCCTGCGGCGCCAGCGCTGCCTGGCGCAAGCGGATGCGCGAAATCTGTGCGCCGGCTGCTGCCAGCGCTTCCGCCGCCTGTTCCGTCGCTGCGCGGGCCGGCGCACCGGCTGCTGCCAGCAGGTCTTCTACCAATGCGATGCGCAACCCGGCGACGTCTGCCGCCGCGGCATAATCGTATTGCGGTTTTGGCAGGCTGGTTGCGTCCTTTTCATCATGTCCGGCCACTGCCTGCACCAGCGCAGCCGCAGTATCGATATCGCGCGCCACGCCGCCGATCTGTTCGCTGGAGCTGAGGAAGGCGATGATGCCAAAACGGGAAACGCTGCCATAGGTGGGGCGAAAGGCGGAACAGCCGCCCAGCGCTGCCTGGCGCAGGTTTGCGCCGCCGGCATCCACGATCAGCGCGGCTTCGGCAAATCCCTGCGCAACCGCTGCCGCTGCGCCGCTGGTAAGATGTGCCGTATCCTGCGGATGCAGCGTCGGCCCGAACCAGCTGGTTTCGCTGCCCGCCATATTGAATTCGCCGATATTGGCACGGCCGATCACCGTATAGCCGGCAGCCTGCGCGCGCGTGATGGCCTCGGCCTGGAAGGGCGGCCGGAAGGAATAGAGCATATGGCTGCCGGCTGCGCAGACCGTATCGCGCTGGATGAGGTTGTCGTCGACTACGATCGCCACCGCATCGGCCGGCATTTCCTGCAGCGCGGCAGGATAGAATTGGACCAGGCTGTTGCAGCGGTCGGCGGAGATGCGCTGTAGCTGTTTTTCTTTATCCATCATTCGCCTCCTTAATCCGCCACGCGCGGCACGGCAAAGCAATGCTCTGCCTCTTCCGGCGCATTGGCCAGGATCTGCTCGCGGCTGAAGATCTTTTCCACCCGGTCTGTGCGGTAGACCGGCGCAATGCCGGCTGCATAGACCATCAGCGGCGTATCGCCCGCCTGCCAATCGCGAAGCGGCACGAGAAAATCAAGCGCCGTATCGAGCGCAGCGGACAGCCGCTCGTTTTCCGCCGGCGTCAGCGCAAATTTGTTGAAGGACGCCAGCTTGGCAAATTGTTCTTTTTCCATGAAAGCTCTCCTTTGCGATAAACTGAAAGCGCTCCGCGCACGGAGGCGCTTTGCTTGCGGATTTCAGCCGCGGCGTTCATGCGAGCAGGCTGGCCAGCAGCCGCTTTGCTTTGGCCGCGTATTCGAGATGATAGCGCAGGTAATATTCCAAAGCCTGCTCCAGCTCATCCGCCACCGCGCCGCGCAGGCGGATGGCCGGAATGCGCGGCAGGGGCAGGGTAAGCAGGCGATGCAGACTGAGCGCAGCGCCGGCGCTGATCAGCGGCGCGCCGTCGCCCTGGCTGCAGGCCTCGCACAGCAATGCGCCCTGCTGCGGCGAAAGGCGGAAACGGCGCCCGGCAGGTGCCTGTCCACAGCAGCTGCAGCTGCGCAGCGCATCTGCAGGCGGCAGCCAACCCAGGCTGGCCAGCAGGCGCAATTCGAAAAAACGCGCGGTACGCGCATGGTCTTCATCCAGTTTGAGCAGAGAAAATGCTGCCTGTGCCAGATAATAGAGCTCCGGCGCCGGCTTTTGCGGCGGCCAGGCTGCCAGCAGCAGCTCTGCCAGATAGGCGGCATAGGCGAAAGCGGAAAGGCTGCTTTCCGGCAGGATATAGCTTTCGCGCGGGCTGCCTTCCGCCAGAAAACGCAGGCCGCCTTTGGCCGGCGTCAGCAGCAGGCAGGCGCGACTGTAGGGCTGGCAAACGCTGCGCAGCGGACTTTCCGCCTTGCGTGCGCCGCGTGCAAGCACGCTTTCCGGCCCGTTTTCCACGCTGACTACCGTCAGCAGCTGATCCTGCTCGCGATAACCGCGTGCCTTTAAGATGATGGCTTCAAGAGACTGGTTGCGGATATCCATTGCGCTCTCCTGCCATTACTCCGACATTTCCCAGCTGTCGAGCAGGCCGCTGTTGTTGCGCCAGTCGCGTTTGGCGCGCACGCGCAGGGAAAGATAGGCGCGGCAACCGAAGATTTTTTCGATCTCCGCGCGCGCCGCACTACCGATCTGCTTTAGCATCGCGCCCTGCTTGCCAATGAGGATGCCCTTTTGCGATTCGCGTTCGACATAGATCAGCGCTTCGATATAGAGCATGCCATTGCTGCGCTCTTCCATCACCGGCACGGTGACGGCAACGGCATGCGGCACTTCGTCGCTGGTCAGGCGCAGCGCCTGTTCGCGTACCAGCTCCGCGACGAGCATATTTTCCGGGAAATCGCTCAACATTCCATCCGGGTAATACTGCGGCCCTGCCGGCAGCCGCGCAGCGATCAGTTCCGGCAGCCGCTCCGTATTTTCGCCATGCAGGGCAGAGCAGGGAACCACTTCGGCAAAGGAAAATTTTTCCGCATAAGCGGCAATCAGCGGCAGCAGCGCTTCATGCGGCAGCAGGTCGATCTTGTTGAGCACCAAAAAGACGGGCAGGCCGCTTTTGGCCAGCAAGGAAAGCACATAGGCTTCGCCGGCGCCGAAGCTGGCGCTGGCATCCGCCAGATAGAGCACCAGATCGCAGCCGGCCAGCGTATCATGCACAGCTTCCATCATGCGTTCACCCAGTTTGAATTTGGGCTTGTGCACGCCGGGCGTATCGATGAATACGATCTGATAATCCGGCCGCGTCAGGATACCGCGGATGCTGTTGCGCGTGGTCTGCGGCTTGTCCGAACAGATGGCCACCTTGCCGCCCACCAGTTGATTGATCAGCGTGGATTTGCCGGCATTTGGCCGGCCGATCAGGGCGACGAAGCCGGAACGGTAGGGTTGCGTCTGCGGCATGGTTTTCCCTCCCGTGCTTACTGGGCGCTGGCCTCGCCGCTGCCCTTGGCAGCCGGCGGCGCAGTCGTATCCAGAAATTCTACCGTGACATTGCCGTCGCAGACCTGGATCCAGGTCTGGCCGGGCGCCAGCGTGAACGGGTTGCCGTTGGCGTCGAAATATTGCGTATTGGCGTCCAGACTGCTGCGCGACCAGGTGCCGCGCACGACGCGTCCGCCGGAAAAGAGCAGCGCCTCGCCGCCGGCGCACATGTCGATGGCAAGCCGGCCGGCGCTGTCAAGCACGCTGGAGCTAACGCGTTGCATGATCACGTTCGCTGCCTTGATCTGCTCGCCGTTATTCGCATCCGTAAATGGATATTCGCCGATATAGCGTGCATAAAGTCCGCTTT
Organism: uncultured Clostridia bacterium; assembly: GCA_944390945.1. Lineage (GTDB taxonomy): Bacteria > Bacillota > Dehalobacteriia > UBA4068 > UBA4068 > CALXSV01. The sequence goes on along the minus strand of CALXRV010000019.1, from coordinate 11,522 downwards.
CACTGTCATAGACATAGATGTTCTGGGTATCCGTATAATCGAAGAGCAGGCGGTCCGCCTTTTCCGTTGCAGCCGGCGGCGCGCCGTCCTGCCGGAATTCCAGCCAGCCGCTGATTTCCTGCTCCAGTGGTTTTTCACGATATTCCAGATAGTCGTACATGTTGCTGATCGAGGTATAGAGCGTATGTTCGTTGCTGTGCAGGGTATAGTCGCGCCAGAAATAGCTGCCATAGGCAATTTCGTCGATCGAAACTACCGCCGGGCCGGAAAGATAGGAATAGGCGTCCGGCGAGCCGCCGCAATGCACAAACAGCGCGCCCCAGCCGCGCGCGATATCGATGACATAAGGCCGCGCGGAGCGGATCGGCCCGACGCTTTCCGGCTGTTGGCCATAATACAGCGCGAGGAAACGCGGGATATTGCCCTCTGCCGGCACTTCGTAGACAATATCTGCCTGGCTGATCCCGCTTTGCGGCCGCGCCGCGGGATGATTGTCCGTACTGACCGCAATGATGCGGGCATGGATCTCTTCTTCCACTTCCAGCCCGGTCAGCGGGTTGTAGATCGGATCCGGCTCCGGTTCCGGCTCCGGCTCAACTTCCGGCGGCGTCTCCGGCTGTTCCGTCTGCTGTTCTTCATCTCCGCAGCCTGCCGCACAGAACAGCAGGCCGATAATCCACAGCATGATCAGGGTTTTGCGTAAACTGTTCATCATTTTGCCTTTCTCCTATGTTGTTGCAGCCGCAACTTCGGTCCGTCCGCTGTTCCGGCTTTTTTGTATTCCGCCTTTTTCCAGTGCAGCTTATGGCGCTTTGCCTGTTTGCGGCATTGGGTTTTTTTATCGTTTGCCGTTTTTCGCGCCGTCCGGCCTGCCGCTGCGGCGAAGACAGATTATAGCCCCAGCTCCTGCATCAGTTCATCTTGCAGGGCGAACATGGCGGCTTCTTCCGCTGCGCCGCGCTCGTGGTCATAGCCCAGCAGATGCAGCATGCCGTGGACAAAAAGAAATACGGTTTCGCGCTGTTCGCTGTGGCCATAGGCTTCTGCCTGTGCCGCCGCGCGCTGGCGAGAGATGACAATATCCCCCAGCAGCAATGGCGGCGATTTGCCTTCTGTTGCCACCGCCGGCAGCAGATCTTCCCCTTCGGCCATGGCGAAGGAAAGCACGTCGGTCGCAGCGTCTCGCTGGCGATAGTCGCGGTTCAGCTGGCGGATGTTCTCGTCATCCGTCAGCAGCAGGCTCACTTCCGCATCACGTCCGCTGCCTGCGCTGCAGCGGCGCAGCGCAGCATTGGCGGCGCGGCGCAGCAGGCTGCGCCATGCCGGGTCGATCTGCGGCGTGCCGGCATCATAGCGGATGGAAAGGTAAGCGCGCATCATTCCGCCTCCTTTTCCGCCGGCTGCGCTGTGGCTGCCGGCAGCACCGGCGCCGGCGCACCCAGTTCCGCGGCGATTGCGGTATTGAGCGCTTTCGCTTCATCCGGATAGCTGATGCGGTGATGGTTCATGCCGGCGATCACGGTGAGGAAACTCTGCACTACCGCTTCCAAATCGCGGAAGGTAAGCGGGCAATCCGCCAGCTGGTCGCTGGCGATCTTGCCGTTGATCACTTCACGCACGCGGTTTTCGATCGCCTGCGGGTCGCCGCTCTGCAGCGCCTGGATGGCTGCCTGCACGCTGTCCGCCAGCATGACCAGCGCCGCTTCTTTGGTTTGCGGCCGCCGGCCTTTGTAGCGGTAATCTTCTTCCTTAATCTCATCCGGATCCAGCGCGGCTTCTTTTGCTTTATGGTAGAAGAAGCTGACCAGGCTGTTGCCATGATGCTGCTCGACGATATCGATGATCTCCTCCGGGAAGCGCGCCTCGCGCAGCATCTTGATGCCGTCGGTGACATGCGAGGTGATGATCATCGCGGAAAGCGCCGGCTGCAATTTATCATGCGGGTTCTCGCCCGGACGCTGGTTTTCGATATAAAAATGCGGCCGCTTCAGCTTGCCGATATCGTGATAATAAGAAGCCACGCGCACCAGCAGCGCATCGGCGCCGATCGCATCCGCTGCCGCTTCCGCCAGATTGCCAACGAGAATGCTGTGGTTATAACTGCCCGGCGCTTCGGTCATCATGCGCTTGAGCAGCGGATGGTTGGAATTGGAGAGCTCCAGCAGCCGGATGACCGTCGTCACATGAAAAGCGCTTTCCAAAAAGGGCAGGATGCCCATGGCAAGAATGGCGGAAAGCAGCCCGTTGATCAGGCCGAACAGCGCGCCGACCGCGATCGCAGAATAAGAGCTGCGCCAGAGCATGCCCAGCGCGCAGATCAGCAGCAGGTTGGCGAGCGTAATCCACATGCTGGCGCCGACGAACTGGCTGCGCTGGTTGAGATGCGCCGCAGTGATCACCGCCGCCGCGCCACCGGCCATCGCCACCACGCTGTAGGCGAGCGAGCCGTCCATGATCACGCCGACGAATACGGAAAGGCAGAGCGTGACGAAGATGGCGGTCTCACGGTTGAGCAGCACGGCCAGCAGCAGGGAAGCAGCCGGCACCGGCAGCAGATAGCCGATCAGCAGCGAAACTTCGCTGCTGTCGCTGAAGGAGATCAGCGAGATCAGCTTGCACAGCAGCAGGAAAAGGATGAAAACCACGCCGAAAAGCAGCATCGACGAGGTTTTGCCATAGACCTGCGGCTGATAGAGGCGCAGATAAAGGAAAAGCAGAGTGAGGACGACAGCGGCGAGCAGCAGCAGGCCAAGATAGGGCGTGAGCACGGAATATTCGTTATGCAAACCCAGCGCCTGCAGCGCTTCCACCTGTTCTGCCGTGACCACGGAACCGCGGCTGACCAGCTTTTCGCCGGAACGCACCGTCACCTGCACCGGCGTCACCGCTTCCATCGCCGCATCCTCTGCTTCGCGCGTGGCTACTGCGTCCTTCGTCGTGTTGAAGGGCAGTTCCATCGCGGCCAGCAGGTTTTTGAAAAAGGTCTCCGCATCACCGGTCAGCGGCGATGCGTCGATGGCCAGCGCGATCGTCGTGCGCGCTTCTTCCACCTGTTCGCTGTGTACGCCGGCAGCGTAAACTTCCCGCAGCAGGGCTTTGAAGGTGGCGAATTGCTGGCTGCGCGTGGCGCTGCTCGCAGACAGCATGGTGTTCAGGATGCCATCCCCGTAATCCCCGGCCGGCAGCTCTTCGCGCAGGCTGCTGAGCACAGCGCTTTCATCGCCGCCTTCCTGCAGCGCCAGCGCTGCTGCATCCAGCGTTTCCGCATAGCCGTCGATCGCGGCAAGCAGGTTGTCCGTGACCGTTTCATCCGTATAATAAATATCTTCCACCGCTTCGGCAGCCTGATTTTTGGCTTCGTCCGTGCGCAGGGCGCTGGTATAGCTGGTGGTTGCGCCTTCGTAATAGATATCTTCGCCGGCGATCTCGCCTTCTGCCAGCGAAACCTGGCGCGGCAACAGATCGATGGAAAGAATGCCCGCGGTAAGCAGGACCAGCACCAGCAGATATGGCACGCGCACCAGCCGGCGCGGCCGCTTCAGCCTGGGCAGACGATGTTCTTTCGCAAGTTTTGGCTTTTTCATGCGCTATCCTCCTGTCAGGGCGGGGCAGGGCTGGCCTGCGTCGCTGCGGCGGAGCAGACCCTGCCGCAGGCGGCGGTTCAGTCCGATTTCCGCTCGTATGCTTCGATGATTCTCTGTACCAATGGATGACGCGCAACGTCCACCTTGGTCAGATAGCAGAAGGCAAGTCCGTCCAGATCGCGCAGGCGGCGTTCGGCTTCGATCAGACCGCTGGTCTGGCCGGGCGGCAGGTCGATCTGCGTCACATCGCCGGTGACCACGGCGCGGCTGCCCTGGCCGATACGGGTGAGAAACATTTTCATCTGCTGCGGGGTGGTGTTTTGCGCTTCGTCGAGCAGGATGAAGGCGTCGTTCAGCGTGCGGCCGCGCATATAGGCAAGCGGGACGACTTCGATCACGCCGCGCTCGATATATTTTGCCGCCGCATCCACGCCCAGCGCTTCATCGAGCGCGTCATAGACCGGGCGCAGATAGGGGTTTACCTTGTCCTGCAGGTCGCCGGGCAGAAAGCCCAGCTTTTCCCCTGCTTCCACCGCGGGGCGGGCCAACACCAGCCGCGCTACCTTCCGCGCGCGCAGCGCGGCGACGGCTTTCATCACCGCGAGGAAGGTCTTGCCCGTGCCTGCCGGCCCGATGGCAAAGACGATATCATGGCTGTCTACTGCCTGCAGAAACTGCCACTGGCCAAAGCTTTTCGGTTTGATGGCGCGGCCGCGGCTGGTGGTGAAGACCGTCTGCGCCAAAAGCGGCGCGATATCCGGGGTTAGCTCGGCGCGTGTCGAAAGCGCATAGTTAACCGCCATTTCGCCCAGCTCTACGCCGGAAGCAGCCAGAGTTTGCAGATGTTGCAGAACATTTTCCGCCTCCTGCACGGCGTCCTCGCTGCCGCTGATCGTGATTTCGGTGCCGCGGGCATGCAGCGAAGCCTTCAGCCCGCGTTCCAGTTGCCGCAGATACTTGTCCTGATGGCCAAAAATGGCAGAGGCCAGTTCATTGCTCTGCAGACGTATCTTTTTTTCCGCCAAAAAACTGCTCCTTTCGGGCGGCCGGATTGCCCGGCGCTGCAGCGCCCGCCCGGCCGCGTTTTCCGTTTATTGCGCCGCCTTCCCGGCAGCGCCATATTCCGCCGCCTGTTCTTCACTGAGCGGCTGGTAAACGCCAATACGCATTGTTGTCTGCGCCACCACGCGCACGCGCTGGATGCCGTCGTCCAACGGCAGCACCTCGCTGAAAAGGGTGATCTCGCCAAGCGGCGCGCCGTCTGCCGGCTGTGGCAAAGCAGCACAGGCATTTTGTTCCGCCTGCGCTTCCGCCAGCCTTCTCGCCTGCTGTGGCGTATAGTGCAGCTCATGTTCTGCGAGTTCCAGTGTCTCTCGAAAGATTAGTTCGACGGGCAGCGGTATTTTCCTCCATAGCTGCAGGGTCTCCACGGTTTCGCTGCTGCTGGCGTGCGCGTATTCCGGTGCGGCGCCGCCGAGCAGGATCAGGCTGTGGCCATGGGCAAAGCGCAGGCTGAGCGAACGGTGGCTGGCGCCGGTTGGGCGCAGCGTATACTGCTGTTCAGCGCATTCGCCATAACCTTCGGCATAGACGGTGGCGGTGACGATGCCATCCGCGGTTAGCAGCGTGCTGCCGGAGACGCCATAGATGAGAATATCCCCGGCGCTGACCGTATCCCCGGCAGCCACCGCCGCCGTGCCGCGCCGCACCAGGATATCTTCGATCACGCCGGCCTGTGTGGCAACGATATTGCCGGGCGGCCGCAGCTGTTCTTCTTCCGGCACGTCAACCCGCTTGACCACGTGGATCTCCAGCGCGCTGCCGTGGCGGAAGATTTCGGCATAGAACAGCGCGGGGAATCCTTCCAGGATAGCCTGCTCCGCCGCCTCCAGATCCATACGCCAGCGGCTGGCGCCTTCGCGGATGCCAGCCTCTGCCGCCAGATCGAGCACCAATGCCGCATCCGTTTCCGGCAGTGGTTCGGGCGAGGTGACCGTGATCGTGGAGACGAGCGAGGCACAGAAGGTGAGCAGCAGCGCGCCGAGTACAGCGCAAAGCGGCAGCAGCGGCCGCCTTTGCAGGAAGGCAAGAAAAAAAGGCAGGCCATAACGTCCGCGCACGCGCAGGCGCACACCGCGGCCACGCAACAGCGGGCGCAGACGGTAAAGATCCGGCAGCGCCAGCTGGCAGAGGATGCGGTCGGGCGCAATGCGGCGTATGCCGCGCAGGCGGATTCCCTGCGTCAGCGCTGCGTTGAGCAGTTGCTCCAGCGCCTGGCCGCGCAGTTCGATCTGCAATTCGCCATGCAGGGTAGCCTGCAGATCATGCTTCATTGCGCCGCCTCCCCTGCTTCGATCAGCTGCAGCGAGCAGATATGGCCTTCGATGCGCAGATATTCTTCATTCAGCTCGCTGAGCGTCAGCTCGCTGCCACGGATTTCGACCAGCCCGCTTTCGGTACGAAAGCGGATCTGCTCCGTTTCATAGAGCAGGATGCCGCGATGGTTGATCGCCTTGAGCATATGATTGCCGACCAGCACCAGCTTTGCGGTCTGAAAGGCGATCTCCGCCGGCAGCTCCAGCGAATCGGTCGCGATCGCGCGTATCCTCTGTTTTGTCATGCCGCCTCCTGCAGTCGGTGGATTTTGTCGTTTTTCCACTATATGCGGGAAATCGCCGCCGCATGACGCCGCCCTTCCCCGGACCGGCTGCGGCAGAAACGGAAAATCCGCAAAGGCGGAAAAATTTCGTTGACAAGAATGTGGCAGGCTGTTATAATATCTTTTGTCAGCCTTGCCGACGTAGCTCAATTGGCAGAGCAGCTGATTTGTAATCAGCAGGTTGCGGGTTCGAGTCCCATCGTCGGCTCCACCCGAAAGCGAGTTTTGCTGGCGCTTCATGCATATGGAGGGGTTCCCGAGTGGCCAAAGGGAGCAGACTGTAAATCTGTTGGCACCGCCTTCGGTGGTTCGAATCCACCCCCCTCCACCATCGCCGCGGGGTAGAGCAGCTGGCAGCTCGTCGGGCTCATAACCCGGAGGTCGAGGGTTCAAGTCCCTCCCCCGCAACCAAGGGACTCCGTCTTGGAATAAGACGGAGTCCTTTTTTTGTCAGGCAGCTTTTGGCGGGCAGCTTTTGGCGAGCGGTTTTTGGCGGACAGCTTTTCGCGGGCGGTTTTTGGCGGGCTGTTTTGTCAGACGGTTTTTGTCAGACAGCGATAAGACTGCTGCATAGAACAGATAAAGGTAGGTTTGCAATGATCGACACCCTGTTCTTTTCCTTACATGCTATCATGCCGATCCTGCTTTTGATCGTGCTGGGTTATCTGGTACGGCGCTTCGGCTCCTGGGATGGTGATTTTTTCAAGCGCTTAAACGGCCTGGGCTTTCATCTGTTCATGCCGGTACAGCTGTTCCGCAATGTATATGATATCGAGCATATTGCTGATGTCAACTGGCGGCTGATCCTGTACTTGGTGGCCAGTATTTTCCTTTGTCTGGGCGTAGGCGTGCTGGCGGCGCGGCTGTTCGTGCGCGATCATGAGCAAAAAGGCGCGATCGCACAGGCCACCTTTCGTTCCAACCAGGTGTTGCTCGGCATTCCGCTGGCCAATGCGCTGGGTGGCCAAACCGCGCTTTCCTTTGCTTCCGTGGCCACCTCGCTCGGCGTACCGCTGTACAATATTCTGGCGGTTCTGGTGCTGACCTGCTACAACAAAAATAAGAACGAGGATACGCTGCTGCATGCAATGGTATTGCGGGCATTGAAAAACCCGCTTGTCCTGGGTGCGATGTCCGGTTTTGTCGTGCTGATCATCCGGCATTTCCTTCCGCAGGTGGACGGCGTGCCGGTATTCACCATCCGCAATCAGCTGCCCTCGCTTTATACAGCGATCTGCGATATTTCAGCCGTCGCCTCGCCGCTGATGCTGTTCGTGCTCGGCACGCGTCTGGATTTCCGCGCTTTTTCCGGACTGCTGCCGCAGATCAGCCTGGGGGTGGCGCTGCGGTTGATCGTTTCGCCGGCATTGGTGATCGGCATTGCGCTGCTGTTGCAGGAACCGCTGGGCTTGACGACGGCAGAAATGCCGACGCTGGTCGCCATGTTCGCCTCGCCGGTTGCGGTTTCTTCTGCCGTGATGGTGCAGGAGATCGGCGGCGACGAGCAGCTGGCCAATCAGCTGGTCGTCTGGTCAAGCCTGTTTTCCATGTTTACCATCTTTTGTATTGTTTTTACGCTGCGCAGCCTGGGCCTGCTTTGATCCGGGCGCAGTGCGGCAGGGCATTCAGCGCCACAGCCTGTTTGGCAGCCGGCAATGCCGGGTCTGCCGGCCAGGCTTTTGTTTTTGCTGCCGCCAGGTTTTGTTTTGCCGGGCAGCGCGGCTTATCTCCCCGGCGGACATAACTTTATGCCGGCATAAAGCAGGGAAATCTGGGCTTGTATAAATAAACTATATATTGTAATATATATATAGTATATGTTTAGCCTGCCGATTTACGAGCAAGTAAACAGGCAGACGGAGAGGACGGCAAATGGAGCTTTTGCAGCTGCGCTATTTTTATACCGTAGCCAAGACGTTAAATATTTCCCGCGCGGCGGCGATCCATGGAATCCCGCAGCCGGCAATGTCAAAAACAATCTCGCGCCTGGAGCGGGAGCTGGATACGCCGTTGTTCAACCGCATCCGCAACCAGCTTTCCCTTACGCCGGCCGGACATGCTTTTCTGCAGGAGGTGGAGCTTTCCCTGCAGCATCTCGATAAAGGGCTGGCGGCGATCAGCTGTGCGGCAGAAGAGATCTGTGGCGAACTGCGTCTGTTGGTGCTGCTGCATCGCTATGTGATGGTCGATTTTGTGGAGAGTTTTCGCTGCCGCTATCCCAATGCCAGCTTTTATATTTCCAACAACAAAGCGGATCTGAGCGATCATGGCAATTTTGCGATCTGTGTGGCTGGCGCCGGGCAGAGCGGCTATTTTGACAGCAATATGTTGCTGCATAAAGAGGAGATCTATCTGGTGGTCCCGCGGCAGCATCGGTTGGCCAAAAAGAGCTGCGTCCAACCGGAGGATCTGGATGGTGAGCCGTTGATCGTTCAGTATCCGACGCATGAGCTGTACTGTAATTTTTTTGCCATGATGCGGGAAGCCGGCTGCACGCCACAAGTCGCGATCACCAGCAATGATCTGCTCTGCAATCAGAAATACCTGGCTTACGGCATGGGCGTTACGCTTGTTTCCATGCAGTCTGCGGATTCGCTGCACAGCGCCGATACCGTAATGGTGCCTTTTGCCAGACCGCTTTACCGGTCGGTATATCTTTACTGGAATCGGCATATGTTGCATGAACCTTTGGCCGCATTGTTCCGCGAGCATCTGATCGAAGAATTCCGCCAGCTTTCCCAGCGGCAGGAAAGAAGGACGGCCGCTGCTGAGACAAGGCAAGAAAAAACTTGACAAATCCGGAGAAAAACGGTAAGCTTGTCTTGTTAGATAAAACTAACCGATAGGATGTTTTCCCTGTCGTTCTGTTGTGAAGAGTTTGCTGTATGATGCAGCGGCGAGGTGAACAGAATAAGGGGGAAACTTTTTTCTTCTTTTGGTTAGTTAAAGCTAACCAAAAACACCCAAGGCCACCCAATGCCACCCAAAACCACCCAAAGCCATCCAAGGCCACCCAAGGCCAACCAAGGCCACCCAAAGCTAACCAAAACCAACCAAAACCAACCAAAACTCCCCAAAGCTGACCACGGCGGTGTGCTGCTGTCCGCTGCCCAGGGGAAAGCAGAGGAGGCGATCGATTGCTGGAACCGTATCTCATCGCGCATTGCGCGCCGACGCTGGCTTCTTTGAAAACCGCCAGCCTGTTTCGTCTGGCTGCGGTTTCTGAACCAGAGCTGCGGCAGCAGCTGGCGGACTGGAATGCGCTGCTGCGGCAAAAGGGGCTGTTCCTGCTGCTGTTGCGGCAGCGTGGCGAAGAGGCGTTGCTTTATCTTTATCGCGCTTCCCAGCTGCGCGCGGACTTGCAAAAGCCGGGCATGTGCCGTTTTCTGGCGCGCTACGGTTATCCGGCGGCGGATCTTGCTGCGGCAGATCTTACTGCCCTGCTGAAGCGGCTGCAACAGCGGCTGCAGGAAAGCGAGGATTTCCCGCATGAGATCGGCCTGTTCCTCGGCTATCCGCTGGGCGATGTGGCTGGCTTCATCCGCCATGGCGGCAGGAATTGTAAATGTTGCGGCTGTTGGAAAGTGTATGGCAATGAATGCGAAGCGCGGCGCACTTTTGCCCGTTTCCATAAATGCAGCGCCGTCTATGCACGGCTATGGCAGGCCGGGCGCAGTGTTGGCCAGCTGACGGTCAAGGCCTGAACCGCACCTGCCGTCATCGGGAAAGGAGCAGCCTTGCGCTGCTCCTTTCGCCTGCCGTGGGGTGGATTTATGCCCTGCGCCCCCTGTTTTAGAGGCAGCAGCAGAAGAAAACGCCACGCGGCGCCATGGCGACAGAGGCGGAGGGCTTGCCGCTGCTGTCTACGCAGCAGAACATGTTGGCGCTGGCTGCGCTGCGCAGCCAGTAAATGGCTGGCGTACCGTCCGGCATGCGGCGGGGATGCCGCTCTGCCTGCGCGAACAGCGGATACTGCTCTCCTTCGCCACTGGCCGCGCAATAGGAGCTGCTGGCGAAAATTTCGTTTTCTGCCGGCAGCCAGAGTTTGTCCGAGGTGGTCTGCAGGCTGGCCAGGTTGCTGCCGCCGGCGCTGCTCAGCTTGTTTACGCTGCGGATCTCCGTTTGCCAGCTGCTGGGCAACGCCTGGAACAGGTTGTTCATTTCCGTGCGCAGGCCGCAGCTTTGCCAGCCGCCGGCTGTGGTCGAGCTGCTGTTCATGGTGAAGGGCTGGCTAAGCAGCCCGTCCATCGCCAGGGTCAGCGGCGCCTTGCCGCTGCCGTCCGCCAGGTCGTCCAGCTGGAAGCCGGCAATGCAGAGCCGGATCTGCTCGCTGCTGCCATCCGCATAGCTCAACGTTACTTCCTGTGCATCGCCGATCTGCCAGTAGGTTTCCCCGCTGCCATCCGTCAGCTGCGCACGGATCTCGGCCGGCGTCAGCGCAGCAAAAACATGGCCGGCATAGAGCTTTTGTTTGTCGCTGCCGTCTGCCGCTGCATGCAGCGGCAATTCGTTTGTTGTGGTGCCATGGGTGATGGTGCAGGTATAATCGCCAGGCAGCAGGGGATCAAGCGTAGTTTCACCGTTTTCATCCAGCTCGCGTTCGATCGTCAGGCTGCCATTGGTCAGGACGAGCTGTGAACCGGGAAAGCCCTCCACGGACAGGCTGGCTGGTGCCGGACAGTCTGCCTCTGCCATCGCGCTGCCGTCTGCCGTCACCAAAGCCTGGTAAAGATAAGCGTCGCCCAAACTGACGGTCAGCGTATAGTCGCCGTATCCCTGCACCTGCAGTACCGCACTGCCGTTGCTGGCCAGCGTTGTTTGATAGAGCAGGTTGCCACGCTGCAGGGATGCCTGCGCCCCGGCGGGTCCGCTGATTTGCACGCTGGCCGGCAGGGTGCGGCTGGCCAGTTCATCGATCGCTGCCTGTACATTTACGGCCAGCAAATCAGAGGATGCCGGATCATAGGAGATCTGCGTTGCGCTGTTACTGCCGCTGCTGCCGCTGTTCTGCCAGCCACAGTCGTGGTCTTCCGCACTCAGCTTGACCAGCACCTGTCCTGTCGTGCCACCTGCCGGCACGCCAATGCCGGCTGCGCCCTGCGGGCCGGGCTCGCCCTGGGGGCCGGGCTCGCCCTGCGGGCCGGGCGCGCCCTGGGGGCCGGGCTCGCCCTGGGGGCCGGGCTCGCCCTGCGGGCCGGTTTCGCCCTGGGGCCCGGGCTCGCCCTGCGGCCCGGGCTCGCCCTGGGGACCGGGCTCGCCCTGGGGACCGGGCTCGCCCT
>CALXRV010000018.1 GCA_944390945.1 uncultured Clostridia bacterium | reverse complement strand
CTGCTGCAAAGCAGTGAATCCCTGCAGCAAGAATTGCAGGATATCCGTGGCCTGGCCAGCGGCAATCTGCGCATCGGCGCCTTTTCTTCCATTCTTGTCGGCTGGCTGCCGCGCGTCATGCGCCGTTTTGAAACCACCTGGCCAGGCATACATGTCCAGCTGCTCGATGGCAATACTTCGGAAATGACGGAATGGCTGGCTGCCGGCCGGGTGGATATGTCGTTCTGCAGTCGTCATCAGCCGGAAGATACCTTTGACTGGGTCCCCCTGCTGCAGGATCGTCTGTTCGCCGTATTACCGCTCGGCCATGCGCTGGCCAAACACGAGGTCATCCCGCTCGCAGCATTCGCCGAGTATCCCTATCTGGAATTTTCCACAGAAATGTTCGCCAGGCAGGCTTTCCGGCAGGCCGGTATCCATCCCGCCGTCAAGTTTTCCATCAATCACGGCATGGCACTGGTTTCCATGATCGAATCGGGATTGGGGGTAGGCATTCTGCCGGAGCTGCTGCTAAACGGCCGCGAACAGGTTGCGGTGCGACCGATCGATCCGCCACTGCAGCGCGAGCTCTGGATCGCCCTGCCATCGCGTGAAAACGCATCGCCAGCTGCCAACCGTTTTCTGCGCTGCGCACTGGACGTGGCGCAGGAATCCGCTACTGCCGGCCGCAGCCAAACCTAAGCGTCCCGGCAGGCCTGCTTCCGTTTTTCCCTACGGCAGATGGGCTCCGGCGTAATTGCCTGCTGCGGACATGCCTCACGGCAACGGCCACAGCGAATGCACTCGCTGCTGTTCGGTTTCTGTGGCATTTCTACCTGCATTGGACAAACTGCGCGGCAACCGCCGCAATGCGTACAGCTTTCCGCGACCTGATAGCGAAACAGGCTGATCTGATTCAGCGGACCATAGATCGCACCAAGGGGGCAAAGATATTTGCAGAACGGGCGATGCACGACTGTAGCGAGCAACAGCAGGCCCAGCAACAGAATCAGCTTCCAGCGAAACAGCCCGCCCAGCGCAGCCCGGATATTGCCATCCGCTGCAACGACGGGCAAACCGGCGAACAAAGTGCCCGACGGGCAGATCCATTTACAAAACAACGGCTCGCCCATGCCAACCGCATTGGTCAGCGCAGCTGGCAAAACCAGAACCAGCAGGAACAGCACAGCGTATTTGAGCAAACGCAGCAGGCGATCGCCGGGCATGCGGTGCAGTTTTGGTACAGGCAAACGCCAAAGCAGATCCTGCACCAGACCAAACGGGCAGAACCAGCCGCAGATCGCCCTGCCAAGCAACAGGCCGAAAAGCAGGATCAGACCGGCAACATAATAGGCCACGTCAAAGCTGACGCTCGAAGCCACCGCCTGCAAAGCGCCAATTGGACAGCTACCCAGTGCGCCGGGGCAGGAATAGCAATTAAGACCAGGCAGGCAGATGCGCTTCAGGCTGCCCTGGTACAGGGTGCCGCGTGCAAAACCACTGAAATGGCTATTCGTCAGCAGCGCTGAGCCAATCTGTACAAGTAGCCGTCGGCTTTGCCCGCGCCAGCGGAAAAATTTCTTTTTCATCAACCAATCCCCACGCATTCCAGGCAAAGCGCCGTTGCCTTCTGCAGCACGACAGCGGCTTCCCCACGCAGCAGGCCATAGCAGAGCATACAGCAGCTGAACAGGAACAATACCCACCAGATCAAGCCGCGCCGTTTCATTGCGTATCTCCGGGCAGCAATTCTTCGATCATTTCCCGCCAGGCCTCTTCTGTGCGCGAACCGCTGATCTGCGCCGTCTTTGAACCGCTGGCCTCGCTGAAGAGGAACCTACCCTCTTCATCTACGAAATAAGCATGCGGGACAGACGTGATATAGCGGAAATCCGTATCCAACAGGAAGCCGGTATCCGCCAGGTTGCGATAACTGATATCCATCTCTGCCAGGATGCCGCGCGCTGCCTCCTGTTCACTTTCAGCAGCTAAACCATCTGCAGACTGAAAATCGACGAGCACGCCGACCACCTGAAATCCCTGCTCCGCATATTCTTCAGCCAATGCCTGCAAAACCGGCATCTCTTCGATGCAATAACCGCACCAGGTGGCCCAAAAAGTGATCAGGGTTAGCGGATGATCCTCAAACAGCGTTGCATCTACCGCCGCGCCCTCCAGATCCACACTTTTCAACGCGGTAAACCATTGCTTATCCATGCCGTAAAGATCGTCAAAAACATTGACAGTCGCCGCATCCGACGCCGCGTCTGTTTCGTCCTGTTCCGTATCCTGCGTCTGCCCGGCCGCAGCCGGCGCTTCCTCTGCCGCACCACAACCGGCGGCGAAGCAAAGCAGAACCGCAGATAAGATTAACAATAGAAAACGCTTCATGGGGCCTCCTTATCCTCCTGCTTTTCCGCAACATAATCTGGCGGCAGCTTTTGCTTTTGCTGTTGCTGCCGTGGACGACGATGCCGGGCGGCAAAGCCGAGAGAATTTTTCTTAATTATGCCGGAAAAATTGCTGGACTGTCAAGCCTGCCGCTGCACCGATGGCCGGCATCTCCTGCCGCAGCCGGCGTATGCGAAGCGGCTAGCGGGACTTATCTGCGTGAAAAAACCTTTTTATCGCCCGGTTTTTGGCGATTAAAATATTTTATGGTATAATGGAAACGGCTGAACCGTGGCTGGGTGGATCTGCCGAAGCCATCATGCAGAAGCCCTGCGCGAAAGGAGGAAGCAGGATGGATGCCAGAACGCGCCTTTTCCGTTGGCCCAAGCCCTATGATCTGCCGGGGACGAACGCACTTTTCCTGCAGGCAGTACGTGATAACTGCCAATACCACTACGAACATTGCTCGCCTTACCGGGCAATTCTTGATGACGCCGGTTTTGCTCCGCAACAGATCAAAACAGATGACGATCTTGCAGCGCTGCCCTTTTTGCCTACTCTGCTCTTCAAAAACCATGCGCTGTTTTCCATGCCGCGTTCCCGTATGCTGATCCGCGCCACTTCTACCGGCACACGCGGTAAGTTCAGCCAGGTTGGTTTTGAAACGAGCGGTCTGCTCTGCGGTTTACACATGGTATTGCGCATCGGCGCGTTACGCCAGCTCTTTTCCTGGCGGCCGGCGCATTATATTGTGCTCGGCTACCAGCCGCGGCGGGAGAACAAAACGGCGGTGACCAAAACTGCTTTTGGTGCCACCCTGTTCACGCCTGCGCTCAGCCGCGCCTATGCGCTACGTTATCGCGATGGTACTTATCAGGCAGATCTTGACAGTCTGATCCAAACCCTATGCCGGCATGGCCGCTCCGCTTTTCCCACCCGGCTGATGGGCTTTCCCTCCTACACCTATTTTCTGCTGCGCCGCATGGAAGAACAGGGCATCCGCCTGCAGCTTCCTGCCGGCTCGCGCATTCTGCTCGGTGGCGGCTGGAAGCAGTTTTATCATGAACAGGTGGAAAAAGAAGTGCTCTACCAGTTAGCAAAGCGGGTGCTCGGCATTGCCGAGCAGGATATCATCGAATTTTTCGGTGCGGTCGAGCATCCCATTCTTTATTGCGATTGCCCGCGTCACCATTTTCATGTACCGATCTACAGCCGCGTCATCATCCGCGATGTGCATACGCTGCAGCCGTTGCCGAACGGCCGCCCCGGCCTGGTGAACCTGATCACGCCGATGGTGCGCGCCACCCCGCTGCTCAGCGTGATGACGGATGATCTTGGCGTCCTGCATGACGGTGAAACCTGTGGCTGCGGCATCCAGTCCCCCTATCTGGAGCTGCTGGGGCGTGTCGGCTTGAAGGATATCAAGACCTGCGCCGCCGGCGCAGCAGAACTGCTGCGGGAGGTCAAACGATGATACTGGCAAAAGGTAAGTTGTACGACAATTCTGCGCAGGAGCAAATCCTGTCCGGTCTGGCGGCAGAGATCAACCTGACGCGCAGCGAAAAGGAACTGCCGCTGGAGGCGGTGATCGCTGCGCTGGACAAGCTGGGATGCATGGCGGAAAACGGCGTATTTGACGCCCGGCTGGCCGAACTGGGTCTGGCTGATCTGACCGCAACCGTGCACGAAGCAGCATGCCTGCTGCGGCGGGAAAGCCTATTGTGCAAGCTGCGCAATGAATTGGGGGAAGCGCCGTTTCTCCCCCACAGTACCGCTCCGCCGGCCGGGCAGACTGCCCTCACCACGCAACTGCTGCCCCTGGGTACCCTGTTCCACATCGCAGCCGGCAATCTGGATGGCCTGCCTGCAGTCAGCGTGGCGGAGGGTCTGCTCACCGGCAATATCAACCTGCTCAAATTGCCGCAGGCGGACCAGGGAATATCAATCGAAATCCTACAGCAGCTGATCGCACTCGAGCCGCGCATCAGCGATTTTCTCTATGTCTTTGATACCCCTTCCAGCGATCTGGCCGCTATGCAGCGCCTGGCAGAGCTGGCGGACGGCATCATCGTCTGGGGCGGCGATGCGGCGGTGACAGCGGTACGGCATCTCGCGCCGGTCGGCGCAAAGCTGATCGAATGGGGGCATAAACTGGGCTTCGCTTATATCAGCGGCGACCCGCCTACCGCGGAACTGGCCGAGCTGGCCGAACATATCCTCTTCACCAAACAGCTGCTCTGCAGTTCCTGTCAGACGATATTCCTGGACAGCGACGCAATGGATACCGTACATGCTTTCTGCCGGCGCTTTCTGCCGCTGATGGAGGAAGCGGCGTTGCGCCATCCAGCAGGGGATATTTCAACTGCGGCAGAGATCACCCTGCGCCGCTATCATGCCAGACTGGAGCGGGCAATGGGCGGAGGCGCAGCGGATAACCTGGTTTACCAGGGGAAATATTGCTGCCTGACCGCCTGTCAGGACAGCAGCCTTGCGCTTTCCGATCTATTTGGCAGCTGCTTGGTCAAACGCCTGCCGCGCCGTTCGCTTTTTACGCAACTGCGGCAGCATAAAGGCTATTTACAGACTGCTGGCCTGATCTGTCCGGAAGCAGAACGGCCAGCGCTGGCCAATCTGCTGGCGCGCGCTGGCGTCACGCGCGTGATGCGCGCCGGGCATATGTCCGCCACCTTCTGCGGTGAAGCGCATGACGGTGAATACGCGCTGCGCCGCTACCTGCGTGCGGTAGATATTGAATAGGCACGGCAAGCGCTAAAAAGCCCCGCCGTTAAAGGCGGGGCTTTCCTGGCCGGAATTGCCGGCGGACAGCGCAAAGAGACCGCGGCAGCGACAGACGCCAGCCTGCGGCGCGGATACATAGAGCGGAAAATATGGCTAAAGCAGGACGGAAGAGGTATATTCCACCTTGATGCTATTATCCTTCGTGCGGCTGAATTTCGCCTTGTTGCCCTTGCCATCCTCAATCGTCATCTTTTCCAGCTTATAATCATTAAAGAAATCCGCCGCCTCGCGTTCGGCAAAGGCAGACCATTTACGTACCTTTGCTCCATTCGGATCCATTACTTCCTCAAATGCGGCAGCCGCTTCGTTTTCCATCATGTTGCCGACCTCCTGTCAGGGTTTTCTGTATGCACGGGTATCAGTATAGCACAGCGCTGCGCAAAACGCAAAGCCTGCGGCAGAAATTGCCAGGCTGCGGGAGAATTTGACAGCTGGCAGCAAAAGCTTTACACTGAAAAGTACGGGCGGTCTGCCCGCGCAGAAAAGGAATCTATGCGCTCGCATGCCGGCATGGGAGCGGGAAAGGCGGAAGGTTATGTTTCGTGAGATGCGCAGATGCAAACAACAACTGCCGCAGGAGGCGGCAATTGCCATTTTACAGGCAGGCAGCAGCGGCGTATTGGCCGTGGCAGGAGACGACGGCTACCCTTATGCCGTGCCGCTCAGCTATGCCTATCATGCGGGCAAGATCTTTTTCCATTGCGCGCCGGCGGGGCATAAGCTCGATGCCATCCGGCGCGAAAAGAAGGTCAGCTTTTGCGTGATCGCTCAGGATGACGTGGTAGCGGCAGAGTTTACCACCCGATACCGCAGCGCGATTGCCTTCGGCCATGCGCGCATCCTGACAGAGGATGCGGCGCGGCGGCAGGCGCTGCTGCTGTTGGCGGAAAAATATTCGCCCGGGCTGCCTACAGAAACAGAAGCGGCGATCGCCGGCGACTGGGAAAAAGTCTGCCTGGTCGAAATCGAGATCGAACATCTTACTGCCAAGGCAGCGCGCACCCTGCTCTAGCTGTGCAGCAGCATAGATCCGCGGCACAGCAAGCCAGAAAGCGCGGCTATCACACGCCATGGCCGGAGAAAGGAGTAGAAGATGGAGATCCGCAGGATCGATACCGCACGAAAAAATTATCTCGACCTGCTTCTGCTTGCGGACGAACAGGAAGAAATGATTGACCGCTATTTAGACAGAGGTGTAATGTATGTAATTGATGATGCAGGGATCCGGGCGGAATGTGTTGTCACGGACGAAGGAGACGGTATCCTGGAGATCAAAAATCTTGCCACCGCGCCGGCAGACCAGGGGAAAGGATATGGCAAAGCCCTGATCCGCTTTCTGGAGACGACATATGCCGGCCTCTACTCTGTCTTGCAAGTCGGTACCGGTGACAGCCCTGCAACCCTCGGGTTTTACGAAAAATGCGGTTTTCGGCGGCACCATATCATAAAAAACTTTTTTACCGATCATTACGACCATCCGATCCGCGAAGGCGGCGTACAGCTTGTAGATATGGTCTACTTGCAAAAGCCGCTGCCGCCGGTTTGAGGTGACGATAGAGAAAGGAAGCGCAGAACCGCCAGTTATCGGGTCTGCGCTTTTTGATTTTCGCTTTTTGATTTTCGCTTTTTGATTTTCGTTTGTTCCTTCCGCCCGGCGCCCGGCATTGCGAATGGGTAGCCGTGGCAGTTATTGCCCAGGCGCCGCGATGTTTCTCCTAACGCTAGCCCTGGGTTCTACTGCGCCGCACGCTTTGCCGCCAATAAGGAATCATAATCATATCCGCGCGCCAACTCTTCCAAAGCGGCAAACCGCTGTTGATAATTCTCCTCCGTCAAACGGTATTCCGCCGCATCCGCGGCCAGCGCCGCAAGGATCTGGCGGTTGATCTCCGCCGAATGATGCGTATAATCTTTATAATTATCCAGGTCCGTGATGATATCCGCTGCGTCCAAAAAAGAATATAGCCGCACGTTTTCATAGGCAAGCAGGGCCTTGGTCGTATCGGTCAATAGCTGCATCACCGCGTCCACATCGCCAACGCTCAGCCGGTAATGCCAGAAAAGGATGCTGTAGGGCGGATAATAAATATAAAACTCCGTTTCCGGATGCGCGGCGATATAGGGCAAAATATTCTCCCCCAGGTTACGCGTATAATTCTCCAGATAATAATCTGCCGGCAGCTCCGTCTCAGCCAACGGCGGATCCCAATAGGAGGCAAGCGTTCCCGCCGCAGAAAATTCATGCTCATCATCCCAGGTATAGGCCTCGTCCAGCGGTTCAACCATCCCTTGAATATTCTGCAGTACCATCTGCGCTGCATCAGTGAGCAGAATCGTCTTATTGAACAAATATTTTACATCATTGAACGGGTTTTTATCGTAAAGATACTCCGGTACGGTAAAATAATCCTTACCAAATTCATCGAGCAATGGATCGATATCCAGCCCGAAAAAGACATATTTCAATTCCTGCGCCGCAAACGCAGTCCGCATGATATAGGCATAATTTTGCGTGCGGCCAGCCTCATAGGAAAGCTTGAGCGTCCGGCAGTCAAATGCGGCATCAAACCAGGAGGCACGAAAATTTTCCGTCATCGAAGAGCCGATGATGATGCTATCATAATCAAAATGACGCGCCATGCCCGGATTCTGATAGCGGTTATCCGTAATCACCGGCTGCATACCAAACCAGGGTTTATGGTAGTGAAAATAGGGATCGATCAGCAGCATGGCGGCTGCCCAGAGCGCCAGACCGGCGATTAGACTGCCGAGCAGCAGTTTAAGATAGCGGCGGTAGGACATACATTACCCCTCGAAAAAGCGGCGGAAACAGCCGCAGATATGGCAAAACAAAAAAGGTTCAGAAATTGAAATACAGGAAGACGCTGACACCGGTCAGCGAAACGATCGACCAGAGGATCAAGCCTGCGCTGAGCAGCGCCAACGGTGCGCTGGGACGGAAATCCGCCAACCGCTCGTTCGTATTGCGCAGAAAGACTGCGCCGAGCAAAGCACAGAGAAAAAAGGCAAGGATCACGATGGTATTAAACCGCAGATCCTGGCCGAGCAGACGGCGCACAGCAGTCAACTCCGGCAGCGCCATCGCATTGAACAGCCGGACATCCAGGTGCAAAAACTGCAGGGAAAAGAACTCCCGCAGCAGCGCCCAACCCTGCGCAATGCTCTCCGCACGGAAAAAGACCCAAGTGCAGTTGAGGAAAAGGAAAGTCAGCGGCCAGAGCAGCAGCCTGGGGATGCGCTTTAGCCAGCTGCCCGCTGCGCGGCAAAAGACAACGGCCGCGCCATGCAGAGCCCCCCAGAGGATAAATGTCCAGTTCGCGCCATGCCACAGCCCGCTGACCAGGAAAACCAGGAACACGTTGCCATAAGTACGCCACTTACCGCGGCGGTTGCCGCCAAGCGGAATATACAGATAGGCCGTGAAAAACCGGGTCAGCGTCATATGCCAGCGCTTCCAGAAATCCGCCACCGTCAGCGCACGGTAAGGCGAATGAAAATTCTGCGGCAGTTCGATATTAAACAACAGGCCGATCCCGGTCGCCATATCGCAGTAGCCGCTGAAATCAAAATAAATCTGCAGCGTATAAGCCAGGATCACCAGCGCGGCATTGCCGGTGCCCAACCCCTCGATATTGGCATATCCCCAGGTGACGCCAGCACCAAAGGTATCGGCCAACAGGCATTTTTTCATCAGGCCCAAAGCGAGCGCGGTCATGCCCTTGGCGAAATTCTCACGGTTAAATTTTTTTCGCGCCGGGTCGGCAAATTGCGGCAGCATTTCGCTATGCAATACGATCGGACCAGCCACTAATTGTGGGAAAAAGCTGACAAACAGTGCGTAATCCCAAAACGGATAGCGTGGCGCTGTCCCGCGGCGGCAATCCACAATATAGGATACTTGCTGGAAGGTAAAAAAACTGATGCCGAGCGGCAGCACGAGATGCAGCAGGGGCCAATCGCCGGCAAACCACGCATTCAAATTGGAAACGAAAAAATCATAGTATTTAAAGCAGAAAAGCACGCCCAAATTGAGCAGAATCGCAACCACAGCCGCTGCACAGCGGCCGGCGCTTTCCTGCGGCTGGCTAAGGATTAACCGCCCAAACAGGAAATTGAGTACAATGCTGCCGCCGAGGATCAAAAGATACCAGGGATTGAAATAGGCATAGAAAAACAGCGAAGCTGCCACCAGCCAGCACTTCGCCACCTGATCATGCCGGAAATGATTGAGCAGATAATAGCCTGCCAGGGAAAGCGGCAGCAATACAAAAAGAAAAATATAGGAATTGAACAGCATAAGGATCCCCCAGCGAGATCTTTGTCGAAATGCGCCATATCCCGTATTATACAGCAGGCTGCGGTAGCGCGCAAGAGCGCAGGTATGCCAGCAGCAGGCCAAACAGCAGCCAGAACAGCGGTGCGGTCAGGATATAGGCCGAAAGGAACGCCCCCTGCAGCAAATAGGCAAACAAACCGGCAGCCAGCGCCCGCAGGGCCGGGTCAACGACAAGCCGCCGACGGCAACGCCATGCCGCCGCAACAAGCGCCGCCAGGTAGCACAGCAATCCGGCAAGACCGTTTTCCAGCAACAGATCCAGATATTGCGAATGCGCATTCGTCACATAAGCACGCAGCGGCACGCCGGCTGCGCTTACCCGCTCAAACAGCGTGGAAAAATGCAGCGCCCGCGTCCCGGGCCCGCTGCCGAGCAGCCAGCGGCGCATTCCTTCTGCATCATCCAGCGCATCGCGCCAGATAAGAACGCGGGAAGAGCCAAAAGAATCGTTCACCTCGCCGTGCAACAGACGGGAAAGCTCCCAGAACATGCCCGTTTCCGCACCGTCGTATAACCAGGCGGCAATCAGTAGTAGCGACAGCAGAAAAGCAGCCGCCAGCCACAACCTTCTGCGCCAGCGTGGCGGCAGGGATAGCGGGCCGAACAGGCAGCAGGTCAAGGCGACCGCCAGCGGGCCGGCGCTCACCCCGCTGGCAAGCATAACTGCCAGGCCGGAAGCTGCGGCAAGGTAAAGCAGCCAGCGTCGGCGCCAGGGCAGAAGCGGCGCGCCAAAGAGCAGCAGCGGCAAGATCAGGCAGCTGTAACTGGCCAGCAGATCAATATTGCCCACCGTACCCAGAAAGCTGCCGACATAATAAAGCCCGCCGTCCGCATAGCCGCGCCCGGGCGGGTAAAGACCAAATGGATTTCCTCCGGCCAACTGTAAAACAGCAAGCAGCGAAGTGAGCAGCATCGCTGTGGCAGCTACAGTCAAATACCCTTGCTGCCAACGGCCGCAGTAGGCGAGCACCAACGCCGAGGCCAAAAGAAGCAGCTGGTAGAACAAACCGTCTGCTGCGGTAAACGCAGCGCGTTGCGGCGCAGTCAGCCAGGAAAGACAGGCAAACAAGCCGAACAGCAGCAGACAGGCTGCCGCCGGTTGCCCAAGACAGCATAAAGCGCGGCGAAGCTTTCCCTGCCGCCGGTTATAAAGTGCCGCGGCCACAAGCATAAGCCCATATAAAGCGCAACAAAAAAGGAAACAACTGCGTTTCGCCGCCGTCATCTCACTGTAACCAGCACGGTCAACATAAAGCGGGAACAGGCCGAGCATCAGCACCGCAAACACCGCGCTCGCAAATGCGGCGGCATCCGCCCGCCAGGCAGCTGACAGTCGACGCCATAATGCTCTCATCGTGCAGCGCCTGCCATTTCCTCGCGCAGGCATTGCCCGGTCAGGGAAGCCTGGCATGCAATCAGTCCTGCCGGCGGACCGGCATAAAGCAGCGCACCGCCATCACCGCCAGCACCCGGCCCCAGATCGATCGACCAGTCTGCAGACTTGATCACATCCAGATTATGCTCGACCACCACCACGCTGTTGCCCGCCGCAACCAGCCGGTCCAGCAGGGTGAGCAATCTGCCGGTATCCGCCATATGCAGGCCTGCGGTAGGCTCGTCCAAAATATAGATATTCCCTGCGCGATGCAGATGTGCAGCAAGCTTGATCCGCTGCGCCTCGCCGCCGGAAAGCGTGGGCAAAGGCTGCCCCAAGGTCAGGTAATCCAACCCCACCTCTTCAAGCAGGCGTAACTTTTCCAGCGCGGCTGGATCCTGAAAAAAGGAAAGCGCCTCTCGCACCGTCATCGCCAGCACCTCGCTGATATTCTTGCCATCCAGCTTATAGCGAAGCACCTCCTCTTTGAACCGTTTACCCTGGCATTCTTCGCACAACATGCGTACCGGCTCGAGAAAAGCGAGCTCCGTATAGATATAGCCCAGTCCCTGACAATCCGGACAAGCGCCTTTGCTGTTAAAGGAAAACAGGGAGGCGGAAACATGGTTGGCACGCGCGAACAGGCGGCGGATATCGTCGAGCAACCCGGTATAAGTCGCCGGGTTAGAACGCGTATTCACCGAGGCTGCGCTCTGATCCACCACCACCGCCTGCGGATAACGTTGATAAAAATCGCCCAACACCAGCGAACTTTTACCGCTACCGGCCACCCCGCTGACCACAGTCAGCACGCCCTGTGGAATATCGATATCCAGCGCGCGCAGATTATGGGTACGGCAGCCGCGCAGCGGGAACCAACCGACTGGCTGCCTTGTTTCATGCTTCAGCGGCAGCCGGCTTTGCAAATGGCGGCCGGTCACCGTATCCGCCTGCAACAAACCAGCATAATCCCCCTGGTAGACGATTCGCCCACCCGCACTGCCCGCACCCGGCCCCATGTCGATCACATGGTCGGCCGCGGCGATCACCGCCGGGTCGTGCTCCACAACCAGGACACTGTTGCCTTGGTCGCATAGCAGGCGGAACAGGCGATTTAGGCGTTTGACATCATGGCTGTGCAGCCCGGCGCTCGGTTCATCGAAAATATAGAGCATATCCGTCAGGCTGCTGCCAAGATGGCGAACCAGCTTTAGCCGCTGGCTCTCGCCGCCGGAAAGCGTCGCCGTCGGGCGGTCGAGCGAAAGGTAACCCAGGCCGATCTCCACCAGATGCGCCAGCCGCATGGCCAACGCGCGCACCATCGGTGCAGCCACCGGATCGTCGATCTGCAGCAGAAAATCATGCAGCGCCTGCACTTCCATGGCGGAAAGTTCGGCGATATTTTTTCCCAAAATGCGGCAATCCAACGCTGCCTGATTCAGCCGCGTCCCATGACAGGCTGGGCAAGGACTGTATTTGATATAGCGCTCGATCTTCTCACGCGTGCTCTGCGCGATCTCGCTGCTGCCCTTGAGCAGAAACATGCGGGTAAATCGTTCGATCACGCCTTCATAATTGCCCTCAAGCGGAATGCCGCCGCGCACCGTAGAAAACTTGCCTTTGCCATAAAGCAGCTGCTGCCATTCTTCCGGCGAATAGTCCTTCAGCGGCTTATCGCAATCAAAATAGCCACTGCAGGTAAAGGCCTTCCAGTAATAACTACCCACCGCATAGGTCGGGAAAAGGATGGCGCCCTCGTTAAGCGATTTTTCACGGTCAAACATCTTTTCCTCATCCACAGTAACGATACGGCCCACGCCGCCGCAGACCGGACACATTCCCTTGGGATGGTTAAAGGAAAACGCATTCGAATAACCGGCATATGGCTTGCCACAACGCGAAAAGAGCAGGCGCAATACCGCGTAGAGATCCGTCATCGTCCCCACGGTAGAACGCGAATTCCCGCCGACGCGTTTCTGGTCAACGACCACAGCAGGCGAAAGATTGCGGATCTCATCAACATCAGGCGCACCGCCGCCAGCCAGCCGGTTACGCGCATAAGCGCTAAACAGCTCGGAAAGCTGTCGCCTGGCTTCCGCGCCAATCGTATCAAAAACCAGAGAACTTTTGCCGCTGCCAGAAACGCCGGTGACGCAGACAATGCGCCGTTTCGGGATATCGACATCGATCTCCTGCAGATTGTTTGCCCGCGCGCCGCGGATCTCCATTTTTGCATCCCACATAAACGATCTTCCTTTTCCTCCCTCAGGAAAAGGGGATGCCGCGCGGCATCCCCTTTTCTGTGCTATACAGCTTCCATACCGGCTTGAAAGGCCTTGATATTCAATTCCGCAAATGCGAGCTTGACATTTTCCCGGATGATATGCGGCCAGTCAATTTCCGTCAACCCCATGCTTTTGACAATCGCGCCCAACAGCACGACGTTCATCACGCGCGGATTCCCCAGGCTGGCTGCAATCGCAGCCGCATCAATCGCCGTCACATCCGCCACCTGCTGCAATTCCTCCAGGATACCCTCTGGATAAACCGCATCGCCGGTGATCACCGGCATCGGCGGGATGCGGTAGTCATTGACGATCACCCGTCCGCTCGGCTGCAGATAATTCAGCCAACGCAGCGCTTCCATCAGCTCAAAGCTGACCAGGATATCCGCACCGCCCATCTCGATCACAGGCGAATCCACCCGGCTGCCGTAACGCACCTGCGAAGATACAGAGCCGCCGCGCTGGCTCATGCCATGGATTTCGCTCATCTTCACATCAAACCCTGCTTCCAGCAGGCCAAGCGTCAACAGCTTGCTGGCGAGTATCGTCCCCTGCCCGCCAACGCCGACCAGTAAAATCGATTTTGTTTCCATCACTCGGCCTCCTTTTTCCCGATCGCGCCCTTCGGGCAGATCTGGCTGCATACGCCACAGCCCAGGCACTGGATCCCATCCACGACTGCCTTTTTCGCCACTGCGTCAAAGGAAAGCGCCGGGCAGCCTGCTGCCATACACAGACGGCAGCCAATGCAGCGGTCGCGGTCCACCGTCAGCTTCTGCGAAAAAGCGCCGGGGAATTCCGTCCTGTCCTCACTGGAGAACTTCTTCAGCGCACATGGCCAGCGCGTGATGATCACGCTGGGCTCGTCCAGCGTCAAAAAGGTATCGAGCGTTTCCCGCACCTGCTGAAGATTATTCGGGTTAACTGTGCGCACATAGCGGATGCCAAATGCACGCGCCACATCTGCGATATCCACCGCATAAGTGCTTTCGCCCTTTGCCGTATAGCCGGAACCAGGGTTATCCTGATGTCCGGTCATGCCGGTGATGCGGTTATCAAGCACAACATTGACGTTCGCGCCGCCGTTATATGCATTGTTAAGCAGGGAATTGATCCCGGTATGGAAAAATGTACTGTCACCCAGCACCGAAACCACCTTGGTATCCGCACCCAGCGCCTGGAAAGCCTTGGCCGCGCCATGGCCCATCGAAAGGCTTGCCCCCATGCAGATGCAGGAATCCAGTGCGGCGAAAGGCTTTGCACTGCCCAGGGTATAGCAGCCGATATCACCCGTGATCATCACATTCTTACGGCGGCCCAGCTCATAGAAGAAGCCGCGATGCGGGCAGCCGGCGCAAAGCGTCGGCGGACGCGGCACAACTTTTGATTCGTCAAAGGAAAGCGTGGGCAAGGTTTCCCCATAGAGCGCGCGGCGCAGCACATCCGGCGTCATCTCCCCCCAGCGGGGGAAAAGCATTTTGCCAATCGGGAAAAAGCCGAGCATACGAATGGCTTCTTCCAGATAAGGATCGTTTTCTTCGATGACGTATAATTTATCCACGCTGCTACAGAAGTCCGCGATCAGCTTTTCCGGCAGCGGATAGGTGAAACCCAGCTTCAGATAAGAAGCATTCTCGCCGAACACCTCGCGCGCATAATAATAACAATCGCCGGAGCAGACGACGCCCACCGCCTTGTCATGATATTCAACGCGATTAAACGGCGTGGCTTCCGCAAACTGCTGCAATGCTTCCAACTGCGATTCCTTGCGAATGCGCAATTTCGTTGCATTGGCCGGCGTGCAGACATATTTACTGATCTGACGACGATAAGGCTGCGCCTCCGGCAGGCGGCGCGGGCCGACGGTCACGACCGATTTGCTGTGACAGATGCGTGTCGTCATGCGCAACAGCACCGGCGTATCAAAACGTTCACTGATCTCAAAAGCCAGCTTCGTCATGCGCAGGCATTCCTCGCTGTCCGCCGGTTCCAGCATCGGCAGTTTCGCTGCCTTGGCATAATTGCGGTTATCCTGTTCGTTTTGCGAGCTGTACATCCCCGGTTCATCCGCGGTCACAATCACGGTTCCGCCGCCCACACCGGTATAGGAAAAGGTAAACAGCGGGTCTGCCGCCACGTTCAATCCAACATGCTTCATGGCAGCGATGGCCCGCACGCCGGCCAGCGATGCGCCGGCCGCCGATTCCAGCGCCACTTTTTCATTAGGCGCCCACTCTGCGGTCACTTCATCATAAGCGCTGAGATTCTCCAGTATCTCGGTGCTTGGCGTACCCGGGTATGCCGCTGCGAACATGACGCCGGATTCCCAAGCGCCGCGCGCGACAGCCTCATCGCCTGTCAACAACTGCTTCATCAGAAAGCTCCCTCCATCCGTTCTTCCTGCGCCGTCCGGCGCCTTTCTTAAAGTCTTATCATAGCATTTTCAGCCTTGATTGTCAAAGAAAGAAGCAGTTCCTATCGCCAGCTGGCAGATGATGGCCATGCCGAATAACGGCGGCCACAGCAAACCAAGCAGTCTGCTTGGCGATATGCTTGACAAGCGGCGGGAAAATGCTACAATTTTTGATAAGGATTCTTGCTACTCCCTTCCGGAGGTGACTTATGCGCAACAAGGGCAGCCGCATGTTCCGGCATTATCTGTTGCGGCTCTCCTGCCGCATTTTGATTCTGCTCATCTTCGTCTACTTTTATCTTTTCGCACGCGATAGAATCGCGCCATTATCTGAATTTCGACTATTCGGCCCGTTCACGCCGCTGCACCTGCTCTGGTTGATTCTGATGAGCGGCATGCTGCTGCACCTGCTGCCCAATGCGCGCGTCACCCTTTGTTGCCGCAAAAGCCGCGCCGTCGACTTTCAACCACAACCGGATTATGACCCGGCGCAGCTTTCCGCTTACCGGCGCTTGATGAACCGCCGCGCCCTGCGGGTTGCCCTGGTCTGGATCACCTGCAACGCTGTTCCCGGCATACTTTATCTGCGCCAGATCCTGGGAGACGCCGAAATGTTGCTGCTCACCCTGCTCTATTTTGTCGGCGACCTGGTCTGCATCCTAATCTTTTGTCCATTCCAAACCTTTTTCATGCGCAACTGTTGCTGCATGGATTGCCGCATTTTCGACTGGGGGCACATCATGATGCATACGCCGATGCTCTTTGTGCCCGGGTTTTTCAGCCGCAGCCTGTTCATCACCGCATGTCTGGTCTTTCTTCATTGGGAACTGGCTTTTGCCCGACATCCGGAACGCTTCTGGCGCGGCTCGAACCAGGCGATTCGCTGCGAAAACTGCAGAGAGCAACTCTGCCGGATCAAAGAACCGCTGCGCCGTACACTCGGCCTCCCCGCTACCGAACAGCGGATGCCGCCGGCGCGGCGAAACGGAAACAACGCGTAGCGGGAAGGAGCATATTTAGCAGAGATGAATGTTCTTTTCTCCGATCCAGCCTCTTGCTGCGGCTGCGGTGCTTGCGCTGCAGTCTGTCCCAGCGGTGCGCTGCAAATGACTGCGGATGCGGAAGGATTTCTCTACCCGACCCTTTCCCCGCAACTGTGTCTGGACTGCGGCCGCTGCCGCACATGCTGCCCGCTGCAAGCAGAAGACTATGCTCGCGCTGCTAAGGCAGAGGCGTTTTTTCTGGTCAAACACTGTGCGCCCGCCGTGCTGTCCGCCTCCACCTCCGGCGGTGCGTTCACTGCGCTCTCCGATGCCGTCCTCGCACGGGGCGGCACGGTTTACGGCGCTGTTTTTGACAAAGCCCTGCGCGTACATCATACGCGCGCCGTTACCGCTGCGGAGCGGGATGCCATGCGCATTTCAAAATATGTACAAAGCGATCTCAGCAGTGTTTATCAGCCACTGCGGGAAGATCTCCGCCAAGGCAAGCCCGTGTTGTTCAGCGGCACGCCCTGCCAAAATGCCGCCATCCGCTGCAGCTGCGCGGATTTGCCGCAGAAAGCACGCGAACAGCTTTTCCTCTGCGATATCATCTGCCACAGCGTGCCATCACCTCTGTTCTGGGAAGATTATCAGCAGCTGCTGGCCGCGGAGGCCGGCGCGCCGTTGGTTTGGGCGCGCTTTCGCGGTAAGGATATCCCCTGGAGCCGTGCAAACAGCAACCGCGGTTTTGCCTATCGCGTTGCAGGGGAAAATGCCATCCGTAAGGACGACCGCTTTTATCGGCTCTACCTCAGCGGACTTCCGGCACGCCCTTCCTGCTACTGCTGCCCATATACGGATCTTCGGCGCAGCGGTGATGTGACGATTGCAGATTACTGGGGCTTGGAAGAGCAGGATCCGGCCAGCTATGACCCGCGTGGCGTTTCTCTGCTGCTCGTCAATACAGCGCAGGGCGCCATGCTGCTGCAGACCGCCTCCTCCTGGCTGCTCCGACAGCAGCGGCCGGCGGCAGAAGCGCTGGCCGCGCAACAGCGTCTGCGCGAACCTTTGGCCAGGCCAAACCAGCGCGCTGCGTTTTGGCAGGACTATCAAATGCATGGGCTTGCTTATTGTTTTGCGCATTACCTGCCGCCCAAAATGTGCTGAAACACCGCAACTCGCTTGCGAAAACTTTTTGCTTTACGGAAAAGGCTCCCGCCAGGGAGCCTTTTGCTTTTAATCCCGGCAAAGGTTGGCGCCATACGCAGCAGGACAAGTGTGAAGCAGTTACTGCAACATGTTCAGATAATAAAAAAAATTTATAGCCGATAATTATTAATAATTTTACAAATATTTAATATAATTTTATACTCATAATCAATTAAGGCGTTCGACTTTTTTCACATTTGAAATTAATGCCAAAAGCGAACTTCCCTTAGAAATCCATAAAACAAGAACTTCAGGGAAGGAGGTCCGCTGCATACCAAAGCACGCAGAAAAATACGCAGGGAGGTAAATGTTGTGCAAAAAAACAAAGCGAAGAAAAAACTGGCTGTTCCAGATACTTTTGTTATCTTGTTTTGCCTTGTCATCATCATCTGCATTCTCACCTACCTCATTCCCGGTGGCGCATATGACGAGCTGGAAAATGGTATGGTGGATCCGGACTCGTTCCATTTTGTTGAAAGCAACCCCGCCACGTTTGGTGATTTTCTGAACAGCTTCATTCGCGGCATGCAGGGCGCCGCAGGTACGATCTTCGCCTGCCTGTTCATCGGCGGCGGTTTTGGCATCCTGCTTTCCACTGGCGCGGTCGATGCGCTGCTGGCGACCGCAATCCGCAAAACGCAGGGCAATTATAAATATATCTTCCCGGTCGTCATGGTCGTGATGGCGGTGCTCGGCGCGCTGGGTACCGGCAATAATGTGGCGATTGCCTTCGTACCTATCCTGCTCGTTCTTGCCGGCAAACTGCGTCTGGACGGCATGGCCATTGCCGCCGTCGTCTATATCGGCTCCAATACCGGTTTCAGCACCTCGCCGGCCAACCCCTTCACCGTTTTGTTGGCGCAGGATATCGCAGGTCTGCCGCAGATGTCCGGCGGTCTGGTCCGCACCATCGTCTGCATCTGCTTCACTGCTATCGGCATTTGGTATACGCTCCGTTACTGCAATAAAATCCGCAAAGACCCCTCCAAATCCATCACTGGGATTATCGCGGCAACAGATGAAGACGTTAACAGCAACGATGTGATGATCCGGATGACCCCGGCGCACATCGTCAATATGCTGATCGTGCTTGCCGTATTCGGCGTCTATGCTTATGGCGGCGTCAAACTTGGTTGGGGCATCACGCAGCTCGGTACCTGCATGTTGGTCATGGGCCTGCTCTGCGGCATCATCGGCCGTCTGAGCCCAAACGAGATCTCGAAACGCTTCGGCGCTGGCGCAAAGACGATGCTGATCCCCTCACTGGTCATCGGCTTTGCCAATGCGATCAATGTTGTGCTCTCTGATGCAAACCTGCTCCACTCCATCGTTTACTTCTGCACGCAGCCGCTGATGAACCTGCCCACCGCGCTTTCCGCTGCCGGCATGTACATCGTCAACTGCATCATCGCCATTCCCATCTCCTCGGGTTCCGGCCAGTGCTACGCTGTTATGCCGATCATGGCGCCAGCTGCCGACGTGCTTGGCGTCAGCCGGCAGGTAGCCATCTATGCTTTCCAGTTCGCAGATGGTTTCTGCAATTTCATCACCCCCACCAACGGCCTGATGATGGGCACGATCGCCCTCTGCGGCATCCCCTATGAAAAATGGCTGAAATTCATCGGCAAATACATGCTGATCGTTTCGGTTCTCGCCATGATCTTCCTCTTCTTCGCTTCCATGCTTGGCTGGTCCTGATCCATCCCAGCCGGGTTTGAGACACGCTGCGCCTAAGCTTTGGTATCTCGCAACAGGAAGGCGCACAATATCAGGAAGGCGCACAATATATCGATAAAGGAGCTATGCCATGATCCGCAAACCCAAAGACAACGAATATAAACTGATCAAATGCGGTAAATTGTTTGACGGCATTCAGGAAGCCCTGCTGGAAAATATGGAAATCCTCGTTCAGGGCGAAAAAATCAAAGCGGTGGGCAAAGATCTACAGCATCCGCAAGATGCTGAGATCATCGATCTCAGCGATTGCACGGTCACGCCCGGCATGATCGACGCCCATACGCATCTCACCTTCTACGAATGGAGCAACCGTAAATACGAGACCGTATTCAATTCACCGGTCTACAAATCGATGGCCGTCCTCTATAATGCAGAGCGCGCTCTGCGGCGTGGCTTCACCACGCTGCGCCATATGGGTGGCAACAGCGATGATGGTTACGGCGCTCTGGATGCCAAACGCAGCATCAATGAAGGCTATTTTGCCGGTTCGCGTCTCTGCGTGCTGCCTTACGTACAGTGCACCGTCGGCAGCCATGGCGATTCCAGCCAGCAGGCAATGAAAAACCCGGCTCTGGCCGGCTACCTCTGCAGCACCTACCCGGCAATGGGCAGCGGCGTCGATTTCTTCCGCAACAGCGTACGGGAACAGGTAAAACTGGGTGCGGACTTCGTCAAGCTGATGTCTGCCGGCGGTTTCTCCACGCCAAACGATTCGCCGGACGACGAGCAGATGTCGGATGAAGAGATGCAGGTGATCATTGAAACCGCACACAAGCTGTATAAAAAGTGCACCGCACATGTCTATGCTGCGCCTTCGATGATCAAACTGGCGAATATGGGCATCGATGAGCTGCAGCACTGCTCACTGATGACCGAAGAGTCGCTCGAACTGTTGGAAAAGAAAAATATCCCCATCGTCCCGACCTTCTCGCCCTACGAAGAGATCATCCACCTCGACGAGGCAAAGCTGGCGCAGAAGGATGCCGCTTTCCAGGCAAAAATGCGTCAATATGAAGCGCGCCTGCGCCGCGGACGGGAACTGATCGTCAACAGCAACCTCAAGCTCGGTTACGGCAGCGATCTGGTCACTGTCTACCGCAGCTATCATGGCGCAGTGGAATACAGCAGCATGATGAATTCCGGCGTTCCCGCTTTCCGCATTCTCAAGGCAGCGACCAGTGTCAATGCCGAATTGCTGGAAATGGACGATATCGGTAGCATCCGTGAAGGCAAGCTGGCGGATATCGCAGCCTGGCGGCGCGATCTGCTGCATGACCCGGATGCGCTCAAGGAATGCGCTTTTGTCATGAAAGGTGGCGTCGTATTCGAGACAGAACCCTTTGAGGACTGACCCGGCTTTGACAACAGGAACAACAGCCAAAGGAAAAATATGCCACAGGACATGACATCTGGGAAGAAGCACTGCCGGCAGGATTTGACAGAAAGAAACGACAGCAAATCCGGCAGCTGTGAACAACTGGCAGGACAACGGTCCGGCGGGTTTTGACATCAGGTAAAGGCAACGGTCCGGCGGATTTTGACAACTGGCGGGACAGCGGCCCGGCAGGAACTGACAACCGGTACGAGCATCCGCCCGGCAGGTTCCGCAGCAGGAAACAGACAGCCTGATAAGCAGGGTTTATCCACAGAGAAGGCTTCCGGTCGTCACTGGGAGCCTTCTATGCTTTTGCTGAGCAGGAGTTGAAAAACAGCCGGGTGCGGCGTATAATATTCTTATATCGTCACAAAATACTATTTTTTCAGAAAGAAGGGAACTACATGCTTCATCTCAGAAACGGCATGATCTACGATGCCATATCGCCTCAGCCCTTTGCCGGGGATATCCTGATTGACGCAGGGCGCATTCGCGGCATTGGTACCGGTCTGGACATCCCGTCGGGCTGCGAAACACTGGATGTGAAAGGCCTCTCTATCTATCCCGGATTCATCGATGCGCACAGCCATATCGGCCTCAGCGGTACTGCGATCGGTTATGAAGGCCAGGATTATAATGAATATAACGACCCGGTGACTCCGCATCTGCGTGCGATCGACGGCATCAATCCGCTCGATCCTTCCCTGCGGGATGCGCTAAAAGGCGGCGTAACCTGCGTTACCACCGGCCCCGGCAGTTCAAACGCCATCGGCGGTACTTTTACCGCGATCAAAACCCATGGTGCGCGTATTGACAAGATGATCGTCCGCGCCGAAACCGCGATGAAATGCGCTTTCGGCGAAAACCCGAAGCGGGTCTATAAAGACAAGACGATCACCAGCCGGATGACGAACGCGGCGCTGATCCGCGGCGCCTTAGCCGCAGCCAGGCTTTACGGCCAGAAAAAGGCGGCAGCAGGTGACGATGTCCTGAAAATGCCCGCCTACGATATGAAAAGCGAAGCGCTGCTGCCCGTGCTTGACGGCACCTTGCCGCTGAAGGCGCATGCACATCAGGCAAACGACCTGTTCACCGCATTGCGCATCGCAAAAGAATTCGGCCTGCGCATCACCCTGGAGCATGTCACCGAAGGACATCTAATCGCGGACGAGCTGGTAGAAGAAGGCGTCATGCTTGCTGTTGGTCCCACGCTGGGCGTTGCCAGCAAATTCGAACTGCAGCATAAGCAGTGGATCACGCCCGGCATGCTGGCCAAAGCCGGCTGCCATGTTTCGATCATTACCGATGCGCCCGTCATCCCACAGGAATACCTGCCACTCTGCGCCGGGCTGGCGGTAAAAGCCGGTATGGATCCTTTTGCTGCCCTGCAAGCCATCACCATCAATCCTGCGCAGCATATCGGCATTGCCGACCGCGTCGGCAGCCTGGAATGTGGCAAGGATGCAGACCTCGTGATCACAGACGGCTCGCCTTTTGCGATCGAAAGCAATGTCCGCTATGTCTTCTGCAACGGCGAGCTGGTCCATTCCGCCTGACCGTCCGATGATAGGCTTGCCGGCTTTATCTGTTTAGGCGAATTGATGTTATTGCGATAAGTTAAAAAGTCGCCTCTTACGTTAAGGATCAACCGCAAGAGGCGACTTTTCTTTTTATCTCTACATTGGATTACAGAGGAGCAAGCGGAAGCTTTGCTTCTTGACGGCAATGGTGCTCCATGCTTCGGAAAAGCATGCCATCAGACCATCGCCAATGGAAAGCCGGATAGATCATGAGATTTTTTCGCCAGCCAAGCAAAGATCGATCTCAGCCGCTTTCCTGGGAACACCCGCATCATTGCTTAAAGATCGTTTTTTAGCGGGGGAAGCAAAACAATATGGCTTTTCGGCCCCAGCAGACTAACAACGATTGTCAGTGCAAAGCTAAGCGCAACGCCAACACCGGCAACCGGAATCGGCGAATCGACAAAGAGCTGCCAGAGGACAGCAATGATGATACCGCCAAGCATGCCGGTAAAAGCTCCCTCGCGCGTGGTCTTTTTCCAATAAAATCCCAGGAACAACGGGGCAAAGAACCCCGAAGCCGTCACCCCGGTCGTGAACGTAGTGAGTTGAATGATTAACTCCGGCGGATTAAGCGCAAGTATTCCGGAAATCAATCCAATGATCACAACACAGATCTTTGTGCTCTTAACGCTTTGGCGCTCTGTAAGATCAGGCCGTACCATGCGATAAAGATCACGCCCAACATAAGTGCCTGCAGCCAGCAAAATGGTGTCTGTTGTCGACATAATGGCACAAGCGATGCCGACTAAAAGCAATGCGCGTACAACCAACGGCATATGATAAGATAAATCAATAATCGCGCTATCCGCAACAGCGGCATCGGGGACAACGAGTTTGGAACAGATGCCCAGTACAACAGTTAAGGCGCCAACAACAGTATAAATTGCGCAGGAACCGGAAACCATCCGACGCGCCGTCTTCATGTCTTTTGCGGAATAGATTCTAATGAGATAATACTGGGTAGCCGCAATACCAAAACCAAAGCTAATAAATGTGGAAATCATCCCCCAGTAGCCACCAACCGTGCCAATCGGATCCATGGCGATCGGATTTACCGCGGCAATGGTCTCGTTCATTGCGGGAACGCCGCCGACCATTTTCACGGCAAACAATGAGGCAACCACAACCCCAACCACCAAGATACCGGTCTGGATCAAATCGGTGTAAACAACGGAAAACATGCCGCCCATAACCGTATAGAGAATAAACACGCCAGAAATAATATACAATGAAGTTTTATAATCCAGGCCTAAAATATCCGCGCAAATCAAGGAGCCGCCCTTGATCTGCGAGACCAGCGTCGCAACGAATAAGGCAACGGTAGCAACAGAAGTCACCACCGACATCGACTTGCTTCCATACATTGTTTCAAACAGCTCAGGGATGGTGCAGAGATTGTTAAATCTGCCCTTGATCGGCTGGAGGAAGCAGAAATAAATCAAATAAAATGAAAATACGCAGCCCAAGACATTGATCATCGTCATGTAGCCATTGGTAAAGCTGCTGCCCGTATAACCAAGAACTGCAACTGCGCTAATAAAAGAGCCGGTAAATGTGCCGATGGAAAGCCATGTGCCGCATTTGCGGTTAGCCACAAAATACCCCTCGGCATCCTTGCTTTTCTTCATGCCCCACCAACCGATATAGAGCATGGTGATCAAATAGATTGCAAATACAACCATGATAAAAGTATTATTTGAAGTGTCCATTTTCACATTCCTTCTTTTTAATTATTTCTTAATCAGGTCATATGCAAACAAACCAAAACCAAAGATAAATACGGCTGCCGTCAATACTGCTGCCGACACCGACATAAGAATCCCCCCTTTCCGAGCAGAATAATTATCCTTTTCATTTGCGTTTATATTCCGAGATGATCAAATCATACAGTTTTCTTACCTATATATTAATTTTAGCGGCGCTTGCATTTGTTTGTAAAATACTTATTCTGGAACCCTTGATATATCAAATTTGTTATAATATAATATATTTTATTATCTCAAAATAATAAAAATCCATTCGGATTCCTGTAAGAAAGGGTTATCTGGAGGAAAAGTATGCTTTCCGAAAAAGAAGTTGAACTTTTTCTAGCGATTCTTTACAACAATAGCATCAGCCGGGCTGCAGAGACTCTACATGTTGCACAGCCAGCACTCAGCAGATCTCTTCACCAAATGGAAGATCAACTCGGCGTGAAACTTTTTGACCGCTCAACCATTCCCATATCCTTAACCGAAGCGGGGATCCGATACAGCATCTATGCAAAAAAATACATGGAACTTCTCAATGCCCTTAAAGATGAATTTGCAGCCCTGCGTCAAGACAGCCCGGGTATCTTAAACATTGGCATTCCCAGCCAGGTGGCAAATTATATTTTTCCGCAAGTGGTATCATCGTTTTTGCTTCAATACCCCAACGTGACGGTTGATATGAAATATGGAACAACCAAACAGCTTTCCGGCATGTTAAAGGCTGGCAGGCTCCATCTGTCCGTCTTGCGAACGCCGCTGGGCGATAAGGAATTTGATAATATCTTTGTTGCTTACGATAAAATCATATTGGCCATCCCTTCCCAGTATCAGGTTGTTTCCCCGCAGGATCACGACAGCAATCTGCCGACATATATCAATTTTGATCTTATCGCAGATCGACGTTTCTTTGTAACGGAGTCATTTTATCAGAGCAGCGTCAAAATACTGCTAAATGCCATTGGTGCTTCACCCGGGCGTATGACTTATGTACCAAACTTGAATGTCGCATGGCAGATGGCCAGCAAAGGGATTGGTATCGCATTTATTATGCAATCCATGTTGCGCCATAAACATCTTACGCCGGCACCCGATTACTGCATGCTGGATGCGCCGGAGTCAACCCTGCATTACACCTTATCGTATCGCAAAACGACTTTGGCGGGGAATCCGCTTCTTATGCGTTTTATTGAACACTGCCAAAACTCTTTTCAAGATAAGGTATTCTAACCCCGTTTCAAACCACGATCTTCTGCCTGATCTTCATCCAGCGCACCGGTATGCAAGATGCGCCGAAAAAGCGGCAGCCATTTCCCCACATGTATCCGCTACAAATTGACCGGCGCCTTTGCCGCAATTGGCAATCCTCAGCCCCACCATTCAAGGTGGGGCTGAGGATTATGGCCCTTAGAATTGGCTAAAACCCAGGACAGCAGACAAAGGTGATCCACACCTATGTCTTTGCTAACCGCCGCTTTCTCCCTTTGCCCGGCTCTGCCCAACTACGGCCTTGCGGCCGCTGTTATCCATCCCGATATATTGCCCTGCTAAAATAAGAAACCCCGTTTATGCGACAGGGTCTCCTACTGTCGCACAAACGGGGTATAATCATCCGCACAAGAAATCGTTACGCTATGACAAAGCTGTTATTCCTCCAGAATGCAGCGAATGGCATCCGCTGCAGCCTGCATTTCCTCTGCCTGCGTAAAGCAACCGGGCGCAAAGCGCACCGCGCCCTGTGGAAAGCTGCCGTAGCTGCGGTGGGCATCGGGTGCGCAGTGCAGGCCGCAGCGCGTCAGGATACCAAATTCGCTTTCCAACCGAAAAGCGACCTCTGCATTATCGCGGCCAGGAAAATCGCAGGAGAGCACCGCCACGCGCGGCGTGTCGATCCCGCCGAGCACGCGTACATCCTCGCGTCCGCGCAAAGCATCGCAGAGGATAGACAACATCGTTTGTTCGTGACAGCAGATTTCCGCCATGCCGCGCTGTTCCAAATAAACCAGTGCCGCATGCAGGCCGAAAATGCCCGGCAAATTCATCGTGCCGGCTTCAAAACGATCCGGCAGCAGTGCAGGCATCTCCTCCAAATGCGAGAAGCTGCCCGTTCCGCCGCAAATCCACGGCGAGATCTCCTCCGCCATTTCCGCACCAAGCAGGAAGCCACCCACGCCTTGCGGCCCAAGCAGTCCTTTATGCCCGGTGAAGGCAAGCGCATCGATCTGCATCGCCGCCATATCCAAAGGCAGTACGCCGGCAGTCTGGGCGCTGTCGACGATCAGACGTAAGCCGTGCCGATGACAGAATGTACCCAGCTCTGCCACAGGGTTAAGCGTTCCGCCAACATTAGAGGCATGGCTGACTACGATGGCGCGCGTTTCCGGACGCAGCAGCCCCGGCAGGGCATCCAGATCCATCGTGCCGTCTGCCGCGCAAGGAATACGGTCAAAACAGACGCCGTATGCGGCCAAACGATGCAAAGGACGGATCACCGCATTATGCTCCAGCCCGCTGATGAGCAGATGATCGCCGGGATGCAAAAATCCGCAGAGGATTTGATTAAGCGCGGTTGTGATATTAAGGCTGAAGATTACGCGGCGCGGATCATCATGGCCAAAAAATGCGCTTAAGCGCTCTCTCGTCTCCAGCACCACTTCCGCAGCCTGATAAGCGCTGCCATAGCCACCACGCTTGATATTGCAGCCGATCTCGCGCACAAAATGCATCATTGCCTCTGCCACCGCCGGTGGCTTGGGAAAGCTCGTCGCCGCATTATCCAGGTAGATCGTTTTTTCCGCCATCGTATTCCCCCCAGCCTATTCCCGCAGCAAAGCCGCACGAATCATTTCCGATTGTTTCGTAGCTGGCAGTCGCTTTTCCTGCTGCCAATACAAGATTCCGCAACCCTTTCTTATAGATATTTTCTATTTTTCGCACAAAATGAATGGGGAAACCAATTTCCTTTTCCCCAAACAGCGGATTATACTGAACATGGAATATGTAACCTTTCCTTATTTTTTGTAATGATCATCAGGCAGGAGGTATTCAAATGAACAGCAAGAAAGCACTTTTTTCTGCCGGCGCGGTGATCGGCCTGATCGCCGTTGCCCTCGTCTGGTTCGGCAATCCGCAGAACATGGGTTTCTGCATCGCCTGCTTCATCCGCGATATTGCCGGCGCAGTCGGCGTACATCGGGCGGAAGCAGTGCAGTATATCCGTCCGGAAATCATCGGACTGGTACTGGGCGCGCTGCTGATGGCCTTGGCCGGCAAGGAATTCCAGCCCCGTGGCGGCTCGGCGCCGATGACGCGTTTCATCCTCGGTGTAGCGGTGATGATTGCAGCGCTCGTCTTCCTCGGCTGCCCGCTGCGTATGGTGCTGCGCATTGCCGGCGGCGATCTGAATGCAGTTGTCGGCTTGGTCGGCTTCATCGCTGGTATCGCGGTGGGCGTCGTCTTCCTCAAACGCGGCTACAGCCTGAAACGTACTTATCAAATGCCCACTCTGGATGGCCTCTGGCTTTCCGCGGTACAGATCGCACTGCTCGTGCTGCTGGTTGCGGCGCCGGCCTTCATCTTCTTCAGTGAAAGCGGTCCTGGCTCCATGCATGCGCCGCTGCTGCTGGCGCTGGCTGCCGGACTGATCGTCGGCGGCTTGGCGCAGAAGACCCGCCTTTGCATGGTAGGCGGCATCCGCGACGTCATCCTGTTTAAGGATTGGACTCTGCTGATGGGCTTCCTGGGCATCCTGGTTGTCGCATTGATCGGCAATATTGCACTGCATTACTTCAAAGTCGGTTTTATCGGTCAGCCGATCGCC
Source organism: uncultured Clostridia bacterium (assembly GCA_944390945.1). GTDB lineage: Bacteria > Bacillota > Dehalobacteriia > UBA4068 > UBA4068 > CALXSV01. The sequence goes on along the minus strand of CALXRV010000018.1, from coordinate 33,936 downwards.
CATGTTGACGGCGTATGGAATTTCCTTTCCATGACTGCAGTCGGCCTTGGTTCAGTCATGCTCGGCGGCTGCCCGTTGCGGCAGCTCATCCTTTCCGGCGAGGGCAATGCCGATTCCGCAGTTACTGTCGTTGGCTATTTCGTCGGCGCTGCCATTGCACATAATTTTGGTCTGGCCAGCGCAGCCACAGCTGTTGCAGAAGACGGCACGCTCAGCGGCGGCCCCAGTGCAGCCGGGAAAGTCGCCACGGTCATCATTCTGGTCGTACTCGTCATCATTGCCGTCGCCAACAGCAAACGGCAGGAAACGGTAAAGGAGGGCTGATCTGATGAAAACCGTAGATGCACGCGGGCTTTCCTGCCCGCAACCTGTGTTGCTCACCAAACAGGCGCTGGCAGATAAACCGGCTGAGCTGACCGTACTGGTCGACAATGCCACGGCCCGCGGCAATGTACAGCGTTTTGCTGGCAACCAGGGCTACCAGGTGGAAATTCGGGAAGAAGGCGGCGAATACAGCCTGCTTCTTCACAAATAAGGCAGGCAGAACGGATGGAAGCGGAATACATCGCCACATTCTATACGCATTATGACGCGATCGTTTTCAGCCGCCAGCTAAAAGCCGCCGGGGTCGAAAGCCAGCTGATGCCCGTACCACGCGCGCTTTCCAGCTCCTGCGGGACCTGTGCCCGCTTTCGTTGCGCAAAGGCGGATATTGCCCGCTTTTCTCTAACAGGAACAGAGCAGCTGGTACGCGTTACAGCAGATGGTTATGAGATGATCCGGGACAATCGCCATAGCTAAGATACAGACCACCGTAAATCGGAGAAGAGGCCCTGCAGCGCAGGGCCTCTTCCTCTTCTATGGCGGGAATGTGTGCGAATCGAACACACCTGAGACGGGATCGCCGCCTCACGGACGGATTTGAAGTCCGCGCCGGCCACCAGGCCGGTTCCACTCCCATATCACCGCCGTCTCATTGCAGAAAACGGCGGATATCGCCTTCACGTTTCGTAATCTTTTCCTCATCCAAATATTCCAGGATCGCCTGCACATATTTGCGGCTGGTCGCCAATGCATCGCGCACCATCGCCAAAGTGAACCCATCTGCGCCATCCAAGCCACGGCAGATCTCTTCCGCCCGCCTGATCGCCTCGCTACTGAAAAAGAGCTCGCCTGCACGGATCAACCATCCATTTTCCACCAGCCAAAGCTGATATTCCGCTGCGCTATCGGCAGGAATATGCATTTGGCGCATCAGCTCGTTCCAATCCGGCGGTGCAAACGGCGCTTCTGCATAGGCTGCGGCAATTCGCTGCAGCACACTTTCCTGCGCTGTATCCGGCTGGTTGGAAAAATCCGGCGACCGCAAAATGGCACCATCCACAACCAGCACACCGGCAGCCTGCCATACGGCCAGCAATGCCTGCAGCTGCTTTTGTTTCCAGGTGGAAAAACAGCGTGAGCGCAGCTCTGCAGCTGGCAATCCGCGCCGCAGCGGATATTTTGCATGGTAATCCGCCAGCATATGCGCAGTGCGTTCGCGCAGCATCTCCTCTGTTTCCGGCAGCCAATACTGCGTTTCGCCATCCACATCCAGAGAGCAGATCCGTCCGGCGGCAAGAAAATCCGTTAGATAGGGCATCAGCTCTGCCTGCGGCGCCTGCGCAGCCTGCGCCAGGGCTTCGCTGGAAAGCGGTGCGCCAGCCTGGCGCAACAGATCCAGCAAATTTTCGCCATCATCACCCGCTGCCTTTTTGGCCAGCGCATCCAGTACCAACTGCTGATAGCGTTTATGCCGCGGCGGGTCGGCATCCAGCACGGTTGCCCCGCCGATCGTGATCATCGGTGAGTACGCACGCAAAATCATCCGGTCGCCACGCAGGGGCGGCAGCGGCATTTCCAGCTGCAACTGCGCAAAGCAGCTTTCCCCTGGCTTCAATTCTTCACGGTCGAGCAGATTTACGCGGCCCAGTGCCTCGCTCGTCCCATGATGGATGCGCAGCCTGCTGCGCTGCGTCAGCGGCCGCGCCGTAGCCAGCAGCCGCAATTCGATATCTATACGAAAACTCTCGCGCAAGAGTCCTGGTTCTGCCAGCCAGCCGCCGCGCTGTGCAGATTCTGCCGCCGGCCCGGCCAGATTGACCGCGGTCCGCTGTCCTGCCAAGGCAGTCTCCACCGCATCGCCATGCACCTGCAGGCCGCGCACACGCGCCAGACCGCCGGAAGGCCACAGCTGCACCTTTTGTCCATTCTCCAACTTACCCGCCCAAAGCGTGCCGGTTACCACCGTGCCAAAGCCCGCTTTGCTGAATACGCGATCCAGCGGCAGCCGGCAATGGCCAACGCAGGGGCGCTCCGGAACTGTCGCAGCCACTTCGTCAAGCAGGCTGCGCAATTCCTCAATATTCTCACCCGTCACACTGGAAACAGCGATCACCGGCGCATCAGCCAGGCTGGTCGGCGCCAGCAGCTCGGCTACCTGTTCGCGGATCAGTTCCAGCCACTCCGCATCGACCAGGTCACATTTCGTGATCGCCACCACGCCTTTATTGATGCCGAGCAAGTGCAAAATATGCAGATGCTCGACAGTCTGCGGCATCACACCCTCATCTGCCGCAACCACAAACAGCACCATATCAATGCCAGCCACTCCGGCCAGCATATTCTTTACAAACTTTTCATGCCCCGGCACGTCGATCAGGCCCAGCCGGCGACCGCTGCGCAGAGTCAGCGGCACAAAACCCGGCACGATCGTCATGCCGCGCCGTTTTTCCTCCGGCAGCCGGTCGGTATGGATACCGGTCAGCGCCGCGGTCAGTTCTGTTTTGCCATGATCCACATGGCCAGCCGTACCAATGATGATATGCCCGCCGGCGTTCACGATTCCATCCCCCTGGCCGTCTGCAGCAGCAAAGCGGCAACCGTCTCTACCTCGGCATCCGCGACTGTTCGCAGATCGAGCAACAGTTTGTTTTCCCGTAGATAACCAAGCAGCGCGGGGTCGCAATCCCGCAACCGCTCCTGCAACGAGGCTGCGCTGCAGCGCTGTGGTTCCACTTCCAGCGCCACGGTTGGCAGTTCCACCTCGGGCAGGGATCCGCCGCCCACCGGCGATACGGTCCGACGCAGATTTGCCTGGTAAAGCGCTCCATCCACATCATTTTCCTGCAGCAGGGCGAGCAGGCGCGCAGCACGTGCGCCGATCTCCGCCTCGTCTGCCAACAGCATGGCAACGGTCGGGATCCGCTCTTTTTCCTGCCCGGCACGATAAATGCGCAGGGTTGCTTCCAGCGCAGCCAGGGTCAGTTTGTCAATCCGCAGCGCTCGTGTCAGCGGATTCGCCTTGATGCGCGCTAAATAACGCGTTTTACCGATGATGATGCCAGCTTGCGGCCCGCCAAGCAGTTTGTCGCCGGAAAAGGTCAGCACATCCACATCCTGCGCGATCAGATGGCGGGGCAATGGTTCATGCCCGATCCCCTGCTCAGCAAACGGATAAAAACAGCCGCTGCCCAAATCATAGAGAAAAGGCAGATCATGGCTATGCGCCAGAGCTGCCAGCTCTGCGGTAGAGACCTCCTCCACAAAGCCGCGCATGACAAAATTGCTCGGATGCACCTGCACAAGAATACTGGTCGTCTCCCGGATCGCCGCCTGATAATCCCGCAGGTGGGTCTTATTCGTTGTGCCGACCTCGCAAAGCATGACGCCGCTATGCGTCATCACGTCTGGTACGCGGAAACTGCCGCCGATCTCCACCAGCTGGCCGCGTGAAACGATCGCCTCACCGCCGCGCGCCAACGTATCCAAAGCCAGCAGCACAGCTGCTGCATTGTTGTTGACGACCAGCGCATCCTCAGCGCCGGTCAGCTCGCAAAGTAAACCTGCCACATGGCTGTAGCGGCTGCCGCGTTTACCGTTCGCCAGATCCAGCTCCAGATTACAATAACCGCCGGCCGCCATACAGACGGCGTGCACCGCCTCGTCAGCCAACAGACTGCGCCCCAAATTTGTATGCAGCACAATGCCGGTCGCATTGATTACCCGCCGCAACGAAGGCCGGCATTTCTGCGCATAACGGCGCAGCGTATCCTGGCAGGCGGCATGCAGCAAACTTTCACGGTCTCCGCTTTCGGCCATCGCGCCGGCGCGCAGCGCGGCGACAGCCTCCCGTGCCGACTCGGTTAACATAGCGCGACTGTAGGCGGGCGGCAGCAGCTCCGGCTGGGCTTCCAGCAGGGAAAGGATCCGGTCCACCTTTGGCAGCAGTGCATAATCCATACGTTTCTCCTCGGCAACGGCAGGAGCGCATGCAGCCATACGCCCCGCCGCTGCCATAATTCGGTCCTACCAACAATACGGCTTAGAGATATTCTCCCTCTTTCAGCAGCTGCAGCGCCCGCTGATGATCCTCACGCGCCACCATCACCACCGGCCCGGTGCAGCCCATGCCGGCAGCAGCATAAACGCCGTTCTTCCACAACAGCTGTACCGCGTCTTCGATCGCGAACACCTCAATGCCGGTAATCTCTTCATCAACCACTTTTTCCGGTGGCGCGGCCACAGTCTCCTGCGCCGTCCCCTGCGGCTTTGCCGCCAGGGAATCAAGCAGCGCATCAAGGCCAGCCGCTTTGGCAGCGGCAAACTCAGCAGCAGCCAGCTTGGGCAAGCCGCCGCGTGCTGCCTCAGCCGCAAAGGCAATCGCGCCAGAGATCACCGGTGCGCCGGAAGCGCGGCTGATGATATTGATGACCTTGCCATATTTTTCACCCACACCCGGACCATAGCCATCGCCCAGCGCTTCATAGCTGCCACCGCTGCTGTAAGCAGAAAATAGCTTGATCAGCACATTACCGGTCAGACTGTCGGTGACCATCACATCCGGTACGCCGCGCAGCAGGTCGTTTCCGCGCATCACCGCACCGCCGTCTGCACGGCTGCTTTCCGCAAAGTGGATCTCGTATCCATTCTCAGCCAGCTGGCGCAGAATACGCTCCGCCTGTCGCGCCCCGTCCAGATTGAGCAGGCCGACCGTCGGCTGCGGATGACCAGACGCCTTGGCGCAAGCAATACCGCTGATCGCATTGCGCACCAGCGCTGCCGTGCGTTCCGTTGCTGAAGTGCCGGTAGTATTGGCGATATACAGCTTGCGGCCAAAGGCCGGCGTGACCACACGCCCCACGGTGGAAACGCCAAGCGGGAAAGCATAATGCATCGCCACTGCCGCATCCAGCTCGCCGCTTGCCAGCATCTCGTCCATCTTCTTCAATGCCGCATCCGCATCTGCGGCTTCCACACCATGTAGCATGCCGCTGTCCCCGCAGCCAATCAGCACCACGTCAAGCCGCGGATCAGCTGCCGCAGCCTGCTCCGCGCCATGCACCAGTTCACAGACAGGGTGTTCACTGCCCAGCACCACCAGGCCAACACGCGTCTTCGTCAGTCCGTCCAGGCTTTCCGCAGCAGCCTTTTTGCCCGGGTTTGCTTCTACGACAAAGGAGATACCATCAAAAAGGTTGGTCAGGCGGCCGAGAAACAGACTGCCCTTACCGATGATCATCGCGCGGTGGATTTCGCCGGCCAACATCATCTCGCGGCAATGGCCAAGGAACGGCACGCCGGAAGGAATATGCCCCTGTGTCGGCGCAAAGCCCGGCATGCCGATGCGTTCCACAACGCTCGGCAACTGACTGCGCTCGAATTCTCCGCGCATCACACCCAGCGCGCCGATCATCTTGAAATTCGCTGTGGGCACGTCACCTGCGCCTGCCGGTTCCGTAATCTCTGGATTCTGCATCTCTGCAGAAAACATATCAATATCTGCAATTTTCAGGCCAGCTGCATCAAGCGGTGCAGCAACAATCGCCTGCATCACTGCCTGAGGGGAAGCGCCGCTGCCAATCTTGTGCCGGCCGACGACATCGGTACGGATCAAGGGCGATACGCCGTCATCCACACTGATATGGATGGCAAAAGCACCCAGCATGTCTTCCAGCATGGGCAGACCTTTTTTCACATGGTCACGGCTGTTCAGGCCCAGCTTGGCCGAAGCGCCGCCGGCAAGCACGACCACATTTTCATAGATACCGGACTGCACCAATGCGGCGGCTTCCACCAAAGCATGTGCCGGGCCAGCGCAGAAACTGCGCGTATCCGACCCGCTGGCATTGATGCAGCCGCAAATTTCACCGATTGATTTGGCAAAATTGCCGCCGCCACGCTGGTTCATGTCCCCGCAAGCTTCTTCCGAGCATTCGATGATATAATCCACCTGCTCCGCCTTCAGCTCGCATTTATTCAGCAACTGCTGTAAAGCAAAGGATGCGCTCGCCTTTGCCACCAGATTCTCTGTCAATACATGTGCAGTCAGCGCTGCATCATATTCATGCGCACGCTTGACGCAGCCGATCAGCTGCTGCGCAAAATAAAGCGGCTCTGCATGTTGCTGTTCCACCTGTTCGGTGATCGCCGCCAGGTCGGCTGGGTTCTTATCCAGCTTTTCCAGGCATTTCCATTGGCTGAGGCCAGGCAGCGCAGCGATCTTTTCCTTCAGCGGCGCAAGAAAAGTTTCATCCAGCAACACCAGGTCAAACGTGTCCACTGCTTTCATCAGGCCGTAAAGGATATCCTCAGATGCGATCGTCCCGTATTTCCCTTCTGTTTTCGCATCCGGCAAGCCGTTTTCATACCAAGGCCTGGGGATCTCACGCAAAGCGCGCGGATGGATATTGCCGATATATGCCTGGTTAGGCGGATAGGCGACAGCTGCTTCAAAACTGCGCCAGTGCGCAGGCAGCTCCTTTAAGAATTCCGAATCCGGATTGGTGTATCGTTCTCCAGCAGCCGTGCTGCCCTGATACAGGGCAAGGTCATTTCCCTGGATCAATGCATAGGCCGCGCCTTTTAATACGGGATAAGACATATAGGGCCTCCAATCTGGGCAGGCGGGGCGGACTTGCCGCCGCCCCGGCCGCCTGTCATTTCATCCTTGCGCAGGATCACTGCGCACGATACGTCTCGACCTCCGCCTTGATGGCGTCGACGTCGAGCACCATCTCCATCATACCAACCTGCTCGTCATAAACAGCAGGGTCAACCTCATCCTTCAATTCAAACATATGATAGGCCTTGAGTCCCAACGGGACCCCCGCCAAAGGACCGGCAAAAGTCGGATCGCCGGTGGCAACAGTCTCAGCAGCCAAGCCGCTGGCCTCTGCCTCCGCGCCGCCCAGCACCACGATCAGATCCTCATTCCCATACTGGTCGCAAAGATCTTTGATGCGCTGCTGATTGCCGAGGTCCATTGCGCCGGCCGCAGTTCAGACAAAGCATTCTGTCGTGGAGAATACTACGTCTGCTCCGGCCGACTTGACGCATTCCTCGATCGCCGGACCGGGGATGCCGTCACGATCGCCAAGAATGGCAACCTTTTTGCCTTCGAGCATACTCATCGTTCCTCCTCCTTTTCTTTTAATTTTGTTGCTTATCCTCTATTGCTTTCCCCTAAGGGGAGATGGGATAACACGCTCTGCGCAGCTGTCGTTTAAGCCAGCTCATCCAGCTTTGCCTGTACAGCCGGCATATCGATGCTCTCCTTGTCAAAGGTGAACACCTTTTCCCCATTCTTGTAAAAGACAAAGGCCGGCAGTCCCATCACCTTCTGCGCGATGGAAAGGCGCTTATTCGCTGCTGCATCCAGTTTGCAGAATTTCGCCCGGCCGGCATTCTTTTCCGCAAAAGCTTCCACTTCCGGCAACAGTGCCATGCATGGCTCGCACTTTGGGCTCCAGAAATCAACAAAGACGAGACCTTCTGCCTGCAGAACTTCCGCTTCAAAATTTTCCTTATCCACAGCAATCATCGGTATCTCCTCCTTAAATCATTCTTTATTTCAATAGCTCGCTAACCTGTTCTGTGGTAAACACGCCTTCCAACCGGCCCACTTCCTCGCCATTGCGGAAAAGCAAGAGAGTCGGGCATGCCTTCACCTGATAACGTCCTGCAATCTTGCGGTTACGATAGGTGTCCATTTTGGCGATCTGCACATTTTCGTTGTCTGCCACCGCAGCTTCCAGCGCACCGATAGCGGAGATGCTTTCCTCCACCTGCGGCGCCCAGAAAAGGAGCAATACCGGTTTATCCGCTTCCAGCACCTGTTCCCGGAAAGCTTCCATCTCTGCCAAATACTTCTCGGCCGCCACCGCGGCAACCGCACCATCCGCAGCTGCAGTCACGACCTGCCGCAGATATTTCACCCGCGCATCGCCCACCGCATAAACGCCAGGCACATCTGTCTCCATCATCTCATTGGTGATGATATAGCCCTGCTCATTTAGCGCAACATGGCCTTTGAGGAAATCCGTGCGCGGCACAGTACCGACAAAGAAGAATACGCCGTTCGTCTCCAGCTCCGTGATCTCGTTCGTGCGGATATTGCGCACACGCACCAGTTCGACCAGTTCGTCACCTACGATTTCTTCCAGCACGGAGTTCCAGACAAAATGCAGCTTCGGGTTTTTGAATGCCCGCTCTGCACTCGCCTTGTTGCAGTCGAGCACGCCCTCTTCATGAATGACGATAATGGTAACGTTCTCTGCGAACTTGGTCAGATATTCTGCTTCTTCAATTGCGGCATCGCCGTTACCGACTACGACCACGTCCAGGTCTTCAAAGAAGTCCGCATCGCAGGTCGCGCAATAAGAGACGCCCTTGCCGCGCAATCTGCGTTCGCCGGGGATATTCAGGCTGCGCGGCTCAGCGCCAGGCGCGAGCACCACGGCATGCGCCAGATATTCCGTGCCGTCCTTGGCGACCAGTTTTTTCACGGCGCCGCTCAAATCCATCTCCACAATATTCCCGCGCAGGATCTCCGTACCGAAAAACTCCGCATGTGCGCGGAACTTTTCCATCAGGCCAGGGCCGGTGCTGCCGTCGAAGAAGCCCGGATAATTGGCCAACTCTTCCGTTGTCGCAGCCTGTCCACCCGGACGGGCCTTTTCGATCACCGCGGTTTTCAGGCGCGAACGGCTGCCATAGATACCGGCGGCCAAGCCGCCCGGACCGCCGCCGACAACCAGCAAATCATAAATATCCGCCATCTTGATCCTCCTTGCCCCAAAAAAGCGTACAGCCCGCCTGCACGCCACCAACAGCGCGCAGGCGGGCCGACATCAGTCAACAACGCGGCTGCTTTCCGCTCAGTCGGTGAATACCGTCTGCTCCGTCACTTCGGTCTGCAGAGCACGCAGAGCTTTGCGGACCAGCTTACGGCGCAGTTCTTTCTCTTCCGCCGGATCCAGTGCCGGGTTGCCCAGCGGATAAGGGATTGCCACCGTGGGGACGATACGGTTCGCGCCCACGGTCAGCGAGATCGGAACGACCGTGCACATGTGAACCACAGGCAGGCCGTGACGTTCAATTTCTTTCACCATCGTTGCACCGCAACGAGTGCAGGTGCCTCACGTCGATGTCAGAATGACGCCGTCAACATGGTCGGCGAGCAACTGCTCTGCAATCGCAGCAGCAAATTTTTTCGCGCTGGCAACAGCCGTGCCGTTACCAACCGTCGCATACCAGTAATCATGCAGGCTGCCAATCTCCCCGTCGCGCACCATTTCCTTGACCACATCCAGCGGCAGCACGCGGTCCAGATCCTGATTGGCATAGACCGGGTCATAGCCGCCATGCGCAGTCTGACCGTTTTCCGGGGTGAAATCATCGATATCCTTCAGGCAATACTTACCGAATTTGCTGGCAGAGCTGGATTCGATATGGTCCGGATTGCCCTTTGGCACCGGGCCGCCGGAGCTGACCAGGGCGATACGCGCCTTGGTGATATCCTTGATCGCCGGCTGTGGTTCCACGCGGTCGAACACCGGCATCGGATATTCGGTGACAAACTCCTCGCCATTGATTTTCTTCAACAGCATATCGACGGCACGCTTGGAGCCGCGTTCTTCCGCAAAATAATTCTGGCGCAGTCCCTTCTTGAGATAACCGTCGCGGATCTCTTCGCCGGCCAGCACCTTTTTCACCATCGCCGCCATTTCCGGCACAGCTTTGCGCATACCGGAAGCCGCGTTTGTCGTCGGGACAAAATAAGCGTAACGGCGGTACATATCCGCGCCGGGGTTTTCTTCGTAGATGCCGCCGACCACCGGGATATGCAGGTTCTCATCCACCATCTTTGCCACCATGCCGCAGGCCATACCATAGCGGCCGGCATTGAAAGCCGGGCCGACCAGGACCAGATCCGGCTGGTAACTCCGGATCATCTCCAGCACGGTAGCGCAGGCTTCCTCGCTGTGATCGTTCATATAGTTATCGCCGCAGAATACCGTGCCGACGATCTCCGCCACGTCTGCCAGCGCGCCGCGGAAAGCCATGCCCGGGCCCACGATGCCGTCGCGTTTTTCCGGCTGTACATCGGCTTTGTCCTCACCGCCAATGCCGGCATAGAACTGATTGATATAATGCACAATCCTGAACTTGCTCACGTTACGACCTCCTTCGCTTATATCCCGCGCGCAGTGAGCTTATGGAAGCCCAGCTCATTCGTTGCGCCGGTGATAACCTGGATTTCCGCCGTGATGCTGCCGTCCGCCGCCAGGCTGCCATCCCAGCCGCCGGCGATCACGTTCGCCACTTCGGGATAACCATATACCTGCTCCATCGGCGGTAATGTGACCACTTCGTTGGCATTGCCCGCCGTCACGCAGGCATTGCCCAGCGGCGTGCTGTCTGCCAGCGACTGCGAAGCGCCGTCCTGGCCGGCGTATTCATCCGTGATCAAAACGGTCTTGATCCCCTGCTTTTCGATCTTATTGCAGTTCATCACCAGGTCGGCATCCGGATTGCCGAAACCCTCTTCCGAAATAATGACCGCATCCGCGCCCAAAAAGCCAATCAGCTTCGCCGCCATATTGGAGGAACGTTCCTTATCCATCAGGGTGACATTTTCATTCGTCACCACGCAGCCGATAAAGTTGATCGTTTTGCCATGCTGCGCATAAAGATCTTCGATCACCGGACTGTTGAGATGAACGTAAGTCGGGTTCTTATCGCAGGCGGAAACGCAGTTGCCGGAAACGATCGCGCCGTCCATCGCTTCGGTCGGGTACATGAAGGTGGGGACGATCTGCTTGACGTCCACGCCGTAATAGTAGGTGTTATGCAGCAGACCCTGCGTCTGCAGCATGTAGACATAGGCCACTTTCGGCAGGTTGGGATATTCCGCCACCTGTTCCAGCAGCGGCTTGGTCTCGTAAACCCGCACTTCATCCGGCTCCACGTCACGGCCGGCTTCGCCCAGATATTTGGCGGCGCGCAGCCCGGCCAGACGGACGACCACTTCATGCTCATGCTGCTTCAGGCTGTCGATCGGCTCCACCTTGACCACGACATTGTAAGTCTTGGAAAAAGGCGTATATTCCGCGCCCGGGCCCTGCATATCGATAATGCCTTCCTGAAAACCGACGATCTTGCCGGTAGTGACGACCGCAGCGCCCTTCAGCACATGCGTCCGTCCGCTGCCGACCTGCTCGACATTGCTGGTAAAGCCGGGGAAAATGCCGCCGGGTCCGGCAACCTTCACTCGCGGTTCCACAACGTCTTTCACCGGCAGGATCCGTACAGATTCGCCGGGACGGGCCAAAAAGACCTCCACAGATTTAATGCGCTCATCTTCGCCAGCGGCAGCCGCAGCCAACGCCGCACGATCCACATAAAGGACGCCGTCCTTTACTGCGGTCGCGTCGGCAAACTGCACGTCGCGGATGAAGATCGAGCCGATTTCTAAACGCATAACCTGCACCTCCTGTTAAAATTTCCCATTCGCGCCAACATGAAAAGGATCAACTAAAAATTGGACAGCCTGACTAGAAATGGAACTCCGCCGGTAAAGCCGCAATCGCAGAATCCAGCAAATCAAGATCGATCACCTGATAATCCGCATGCATCGCCGGCGTATATTGCTCAGTATGCCGCTGCGGCAGCTTTTTTAATACAAGGATCGCATCTTCAATCAGCTGTAACGAACGAAAGTCAAGCACACCGCCTGCAGCAGAAAGCACAATGCTGCGATACGGCGTTTCATTCGGCTTGACGCTGCCGGCCAGCGGATGGCTGATCAGCCGGCTGCCGCGGTGCACCGCATCGCGTGCCGCGCGGTAAACCTCAGCCGGCGAGCCTGTCAGCAGCTGCGTCTGCGCGGCATACTTTTCCGCTGCCAGCGGATTATTGCTGACAATGAAAAAATTTGCCATGACGCTCCTCCTTAACTCTGCGGCTTTTCCTGCAGGATAGCAACGCCACCGCAGGCACTGGATGAAAAACAAAAACAGCGGACAAAAAACAGCTCGTTTCTGCCGTTTCTCTGTCTGCTGCCTAAAGGCTTCCTTTTCAGAGCTGAGTCATGCTGCAGTACACTGGCCTGAGAGTTTCACGTTCGGTTTGGCATACCGGCGCTTGCCCCTACGGCGTCTGAAAAGACTCTCCTGCAACAATCAACCTCATGCGTATATAATTGTCATTTCCTTCTATTTCATCCAATATCACTATATCAAAAGTCATTGATTTTGTCAATAGACCAAGTAAATTATTTGTTCTTTCAATGATATGCCATGGCCTGTGCTAGCCGCGGCCGACGAGAATCTTCCCCATCATCATATCCGGCAGACGCAAAGCAACGATTTTTCTGGCTTTCGCCTGCAAACCGTGCTAATATATATGTTTGGAGTAAATATATCGCGCAAATGCGCCAAGGATGGTCATCATGGATCTGTTCATTGCCCTCGTCCTGTTTTTTATCGCGCTACTGGCCAGCGTCATCCTACAGCTGCCCGTCATCTGGCCCGTTTTTCTTGGGATGCTCTGCTTCAGTGCCGTCGGCTTGCACCGCGGCTTTTCTCCCCGGCAGCTGCTCGCCATGATCTGGCAAGGGGTACGCCGTTCGCTGATCGTAGTTCGCATCCTGCTGCTGATCGGCGCAATCACCGCGCTCTGGCGCGCGGGCGGCACCATCCCCATCCTCGTCTATTACAGCATCCAGGCGCTGCAGCCACAAACCTTCCTGCTGGTGGCCTTCCTTTCCGCCGCGCTCGTCTCCTACATGCTTGGCAGCTCCTATGGCACCGTGGGCACGATCGGCGTCGTGATGATCATTCTGGCGCAAAGCGGCGGCGTCAGCCTGCCGGTTGCGGCTGGAGCCATACTTTCCGGCGCCTATTTCGGCGACCGTGGCGCACCGACTTCCTCCTGCGCCAACCTGGTCGCCAATGTAACCGGTAGCGAACTTTACCATAACGTCCGCCTGATGTGGCGTGATGCTCTGTTCCCCCTGCTGATCTGCCTAATCATTTACGGTGCGCTTTCTTTCCGTTTTCCCCTGGTGGTGACGGATATCGCCATCTTGCGCGATATTGAAGCCAGCTTTCGGCTCAGCCCGTGGACCCTGTTGCCGGCGGCGATCATCCTCATCCTGCCACTGTTTCATCTCAGTGTCGGGCGTTCCCTACTGGTCAGCGGCGCGGCGGCCATCCTTTGCGCCTGCTTCATCCAGCAGATGCCGCTTCCGGTATTGTTGCGCACCATCGCTTTGGGCTTTTCGCTGGAGGGCGGTCGTTTTGCCGAAATTATCAGCGGCGGCGGTATTGTCACCATGCTGGAGGTATGCCTGCTGGTAATCTGCTCCTCCACCTATTCCGGTATTTTTGAAGGCACCGGCATGCTGCATGGCTTTGAAGAAAAGCTGAATGCGCTTGTTGATCGCATCCGCATTTTCCCGGCTATGCTGCTCACCTCGCTGATCGCCAATATCGCCGCCTGCAACCAGACTTTGGCGGTGATGATCTGTGGCCAGCTGTTGCGACCGATCTACGAAAAGCGTGGTCTTAGCCCAAGCCGGCTGGCGCTGGATATTGCAAATTCTGCCGTCACCATCGCCGGACTCATCCCCTGGAGCGTCGCCTGCACCGTACCGCTTTCCATGATGGACGCCGGCGCCGATGCGCTGCCTTTTGCCTGCTTCCTCTATTTGGTGCCGCTTTGCGCCTTTTTCCACAGCCTGCGGCAGGAACGCGCCTCTGCGCAAGAAAGGAGCGCATCATGCGGCACGCAACGATAAACGAAACGCTTGAACGTTTCCACCGTTTCCGTTATCAGCTGATTTTGGAAGGCGTGGCAGTCGGCATTCTGTCCGGTCTGGTCGTCGTGCTTTTCCGCCTGCTGCTCGAACATGGCGAAGACCTGCGGCAGCGCATTCTCGCTCTGGCGGCTGGCCATCCCTGGGGGGTGCTTTTTTGGCTGTTCGGCCTGGCGTTGGCTGCAGTCATCGTCTGTCTGCTGCTGCGTTGGGAGCCATATATTTCTGGCAGCGGCATCCCGCAGGTGGAGGCGGAAATGCTCGGCCTGGCCGATCCCTGCTGGTGGCGTGTACTACTGGCCAAAATCAGCGGCGGGCTGCTGTCCGTTGGCTGCGGATTGTCGCTGGGCAGGGAGGGGCCGAGCATCCAGCTGGGCGCGATGGCGGCGAAAGGGTTTTCCCGCCTGGCCGGCCGCAGCCGTACCGAAGAGCGTATCCTGCTCACCTGCGGCGCCGGCGCGGGACTGGCCGCAGCGTTCAACGCGCCCTTTGCCGGCGTGTTGTTCGCCCTGGAAGAGATCCATAAAAACTTTACGCCGGAGATTTTGCTTTCCGCCATGTCCTCTGCCATTGCTGCAGATTTTGTCTCCCGCAATGTATTCGGCCTGGCGCCGGTATTCAACCTGCAAACGCCAGCGCTGATGCCGCTCGGTTCCTATTGGCACATGATCCTGCTTGGCCTGCTGCTTGGCGCGCTCGGCGTCGTCTACAATCGCACGATCGCATTGGCGCAGGACCTGTACCAGCATATCCCGACGCGTCTGCTGCGCCTGTTGCTGCCCTTTCTCACCGCCGGGGCGCTCGGCTTTCTTTTCCCTGCTGTTCTCGGCGGTGGCCATCAGCTGGTGCAGGAAATCTCTGCCGGCAGCTGGCTGCCCGCCATGCTCTGCCTGCTGTTTGTGGTCAAATTTCTGTTTTCCATGCTCAGCTTTGGGTCTGGCGCACCGGGCGGCATCTTTTTGCCCCTGCTTGTGCTGGGAGCGCTGATCGGCGCCGTCTACTATTATGCGGCAGCGACATTTTTCCCACTGCCAGAGGGTGCGCTGGCCAATTTCATCATCCTTGGCATGGCTGGCTATTTTTCCGCCATCGTACGCGCACCAATTACCGGTATTATCCTGATCAGTGAAATGACCGGCAGCTTCAGTCATCTGCTGACGCTGTCCATCGTCAGCCTCTGCGCCTATCTTGTGCCGGACCTGCTGCACTGCCCGCCAATCTACGACCAGCTGCGCCATCGCATGCTGTTACGGCAACAACTGCATGCGGAAACAGAAAAGGTGCTTGTCACCAGCGTCATCACGCATGGCGCTGTAGCGGACGGCCGCCGCGTCAGCGAAATCGAATGGCCTGCAGGCTGCCTTGTTGTTTCGCTCATCCGCGATGGCAAGGAGTCCATCCCCAAAGGCGACACACGGCTGCAGGCGGAAGATCGCATCCTGCTGCTCTGCGACGAAGCAGAAACAGCAGCCGCACATGAAATGCTTTCCCTTGTATGCGAGAGCATTTGCGAACAGCCGCAGGAATGATCCTGCGGCTGTTTTTTCTCATGGGGTTTACCTGTTCACCCGCTGTTTTTCACTGCTGTTTTTCGCTGCTGTTTTCCCGCCTTGGCATTCCCTGTGCTCGTGTCTTCCAGGCCTGACGCTCAGTCTGCCAGCAGGGCGCTCATCCAATCACTGGTCGGCATCCAGGAGCGGTCGCGATAAGCTTCGCCGGCCACCGTATCCAGGTTCATCACATCAATCCCACCGCCAGCCACCATATCTGCAGTCACTACATAAACAGGCAGTTCAAGCCAAGCAGAGGCCTCCCCGGTCATCGGATCGATAATCTGCTCATATTCGTCCGTCAGTTCCAGCGCCAGCACCCGTATTCCAAATTCGCCGTTAAAATACCAGTTGGTCGTGGCGCAGGCTTTCCAGGGCGACCCTTCAGCGGCCATCTTCTCAATATCCGCCGTACAGATATCCACGCTGACCATGGGAATTTCATATCCTCCTTCGATCAGCGCCTGATAGACGCCATTTGCATAAAGATCATAGCAACACCAGATGGCGTCAATCTCTCCGGCCGGATATTCGGCCAGCGCAGCGGCGGTCACCTCTTCCATCGAAACTTCCGCCTGTGTCAGATCCGACGGGCCGATCGTCGCCACGGTATCGATCAAGCCCTGCTCTTCATAGGCCGCATAGCCGGCTTGGCGCCGGTCAAAGGCAGCCAGATATCCCGGCCCCAACCACACCTTCAGCAAGCGCACCGGTTCTCCTGCCGCCACCTTCTCCGGGTAGAGCTCCTCACAGAGGTAGTCCAGTAGCGAGCAGGCAAGCTGCGCATCCTGCTGGAAAAACTGCGTAACGCCCGGCAGGGTCTGCGTTGCGCCTGTTTCATCCTGAAACAGCGTATCAAAGGTGACGATCTTTAGCTCCGGATATTCTTCCAGCAGACCTTTGAGGAAGGTATAGGCATAATCCTGCCCACCATGGCTAAGCAGCAAGCCATCGTAGCCCTCTGCAGCGCATTGCTCGATCGTTTTCTGCCACTGCGTGTCCGAACCATTACAGAAAAACGCTTCAAATTCCATCCCCAGCGCCTCGGCTGTCTGCTGTGCTGACTGCGCCCACATTTCAAAGATGTCAGAAGGCGTCATTTGCATGATATAGGCTACCTTTTTGCCGGCTACAGGGGAATCTGCCCCATCAGACTGCTGTGGCTGGGCATCCTCCGCGCATGCCGCCAGCAAGAGGGAAAACAGCAGGATAAACAACCCCAGCATCCACCTTTTCATATTTCGGACCTTTCCTCTCGTAAAATTTTACGCAAATAAAGCACCGCACAAAGCGCAGCAAATGCGATCCCGGCCGGGTAGGAGACAGCCTGCGAAAGCTGAAAGCCCTCATCAGCCATCAGGATATAGGTGGCGGATACCGCCGACATGAAGGTGGCAGGTAAGGCGCAGATCGCCGCATACCACCGTCTTTCGCTCTGCTGCGCCAAATATACGGCAGCAGCCCAAAGCGTGATCATGGCTAATGTCTGGTTGCTCCAGGAAAAATAGCGCCATACCGTATCAAAATCTATTTGCGTCAGCCATGCTCCGGCTGCCAGCAGCGGAAGCGTAACCACCAGCCGCAGCGTCAGCTTGGACTGGTCGATGTGCAACCAGTCGGCGATGGTCAGGCGTGCGCTACGAAAAGCGGTATCGCCGGAAGAGATCGGGCAGACTACCACACCGATGATCGCCAGAGCGCCGCCGAACATCCCCAGCAAAGATACGGAGATCTCATAGACTACGCCGGATTCCCCCAGCGATGTCAAGGCAGCCTGCAATCCGCCGGTTGCGCCATAAAAAGCCACACCTGCCGCAGCCCAAACAAGTGCGATGATGCTTTCGAAGATCATCGCGCCATAGAATACCTTTCGGCCATCCTTTTCCCGCATCAGACAGCGCGCCATCATCGGCGATTGCGTGCCATGGAAGCCGGAGATGGCGCCGCAGGCCACGGTAATGAACATGAATGGCCAAACTGGCCGGCCAAGCGGATTCTGGTTCTGCAGGGAAAGCTCCGGCAGAGGATAACCGCCTGCCACAAGCCCCACGATGATCCCGATCGCCATCAGCAGAAGAACCGCGCCAAAAAAGGGGTAGAGCTTACCGATCAGCTTGTCGATCGGCAGCAGCGTAGCCAGTAGATAATAGACCAGAATCACAATGACCCAAAAAGAGGTATCCATCCATTCCGGGGTCAGGCGAGCGATCAGCTTTGCCGGGCTGGTGGTGAAGACCGCACCCAGCAAGATGAGCAGGACGAGGGAAAAAAGGCGCATCAGCTGCTTTGCCGCCGGCCCCAGGTACCGGCCCACCAGCTCTGAAATGGAAGCGCCGTCCATGCGCAGGGAGATCATCCCGCTCATATAATCATGAACCGCACCACCCAAGATCGATCCTAAAACGATCCACAAAAACACCACCGGGCCGAACACTGCGCCCAGCAAAGCGCCGAAGATCGGGCCGGTGCCGGCAATGTTCAGCAGCTGGATTAAAAAGACCCGCCAGGTTTTCATCGGGATATAATCCACGCCGTCCGCATGCTCGGCAGCCGGCGTCGGCCGCTCATCCGGGCGGAATATCTTTTCCACAAATCTACCGTAAAGACAATATCCTGCAACCAGCAAGATCAATGCACACAACAAAGTAATCATACCGGTCAGCCTTCCTCTGTCTATTCCCTTACCGTTGCGCAGCAGCACCACCTTTTTCAGCCAGTGCCTGCCAGGACTTTTCCACCGTAACGAGATTCAGTCCCTCCACATGCTGGTAAAAAACCTGATCCATCGTCTTTCTCACCATATAGATGCCCAAGCCGCCCAGGTCACGTTCTTCAGCCGAAAGCTTCGTATCCGGCTCCGGCTGCTGCGTTGGATCATAAGGCTGCCCGTCATCCCAGAAACGCAGTACAATCTTCTGCTCCGCCATCTCGCAGCCAACCACAGCAACCGTGGCGCCACTGTAGCGGGCGATATTGGAAAATAATTCGTCCGCAGCAACCTGGAGCTGCGCTGTTGTTTTCTTTGGCACGTCATGCGCCTGCAAAAAAGCATCGAGAAATTCACTGATCTGCGGCAAGCTGTCCAAAGAAGGCGCCACCTGCAGTTTTCGTACATTACCGGCAGCCTCTTTTTTCCTCCGGATCGCCAGCATGGTGATATCGTCAAACTGCGGCGCATCCCCGACGAAGCGGTCAATATCCTGGCGCATCGCATGCAGCAGCTCGGCCGGCGCAAGATCCTTTGCCGCATTCAGCGCGGCGAGCATACGCGTTGTGCCGTACAGCTCGTTTTTCCCATTAGTGGCTTCCGTTACGCCGTCGGTATAGATGAACAGCGCTCCTCCAGGCTCCAGCACCAGTTCATACTCATGATAGCGGGAACCCTCCATACCTGCCAGTACGAATCCGTGCCGGTCTTTCAGCAAGGCAAAATCACCGTTTGCGCAGCGCAGCGCCGGATATTCATGGCCGGCATTGGCGGCGGTAAGACGGCCGGTCGAAAATTGATAAATACCCAGCCAAACGGTGACAAACATCTCTGCCTCATTGTTTTCACACAGTTGGCTGTTCACCTTTTCCAGCACCGCATGCGGTGGCAGCCCCATCTGAGCGGCATTTTTCAGCAGCGTCTTTGTGATGACCATAAACAGGGCCGCCGGCACGCCTTTGCCGGAAACATCAGCAACGACCACCGCCAGATGATCATCATCCAGCAGGAAGAAATCATAAAAATCCCCGCCCACCTCTTTCGCCGGCGTCATGCTGGCATAGATATCAAACTCCGGTCGCTCCGGAAAAGCGGGAAAGATCCTTGGCAGCATATCTGCCTGGATCTGCGTGGCCACATTCAGCTCGGTCTCAATGCGCTGCCGGGCAGAGGCGTCCGCCGCCTGTTTTTCCAGTAGGCCGCGGGTACGCTTTGCCACCGTAATGCACACAAAAGACATACCAACTAAAATCGCAGAACGTGGGATCAAGAAGAACAGCACGGCATCCCGGAAAATGTCCGGGGTGATCACCGCCTCTGACGCCCTGTCGAAGATACGGATCAGGTTAGGATCGCCCTCCCCCACGAACAGGCTGGCGATACCGGAGACATAAAGGCAGATCACCGAGGCGATCAAAACACTGGCCGTCAACTTCCGCGAATAATAATGGCAGCTGAGGAGTACCGGAGCAACCCAGGCCAAAATGGTATGCTTGGGAATGGCGATAGCGAGCACCATGATGCCCAGAATACAGCAGCCCATGATCAGATATTTAAACCGTCCAGCCAACTGCAACATCCTGCATCTGAGGAAAGTAGGCAGCAGAAAGGAAAAAATACATATCGGCATGCCAATATTCATGACATTCTGGGGAACAATAAAGATATCCAGCAGGTTCATGGCCCAGGCCAGAACGGCAATCAACGCCATCACCTGCAGGCAGCGGCAGGAGTAAAGGTTGGCCTCTCGCTCATTTTCTGCGAAGATAGGGTTCTCGCACAATCCATTTTCTTCCAATGTGCCTCACCTCTGGAAAACAGGATAAATTCTTTTATTCTTCGATGGTCAGAATATCCAGGAAACCCGTGACTTCGAATATTTCCCGGATGGTCTCGTTTACCTGGCGGATGACCATTTTCCCCTGCTTGTTCATCACCTTCTGCGTTGCGAGGATCACCCGCAAACCAGCGGAAGAAAGGTATTCCAACTGCGCAAAATCAAACACCAGCTCCCTTACACCGGCAAGATCATCTTTCAACTCCGCCTCCAGTTGCGGCGCTGTAGTAGTATCCAGCCTTCCCGCCAAGGAGAGGGTCAGACAAGCGCCTGTTCTTGTTTTGCTGATATTCATCGCAAGACCTCCATTTAGTAAATCCATAATTTGTTCTTTAGGTAATCCGGCACAGCGATAGCATAGACGCCGTCCTTCTGCAAAGCTTTTCTTCGCCCGCATCAGCGCCTTGATGCGGCAATCACAGCCGGGCCGATTTTTGGGAAAGCAGCCCGCAATGTCTTGCCTTTCCCACGCCCGCAACATCAGCCGCGCATGCGCAAGATCTGCCGCAGGCAATCTTACGGCAGGGCGACTATGCTGATCGTGCCGATTCCGGCCCAAACAAGCATCCCGCTTCTGCATTTACTTTTTCAGCCTCTGCCTCTGTTCTCCTGCCTCCTTGTTTTCTCATTTCCTTATTTTGGTTTTCCGTTCCGATTTCACTGCGCCTGTTGCGCATCCAGCCATTGAACAAATTCCTCTGTTGTATAGGTGAATTCGATCTCTGACGCGCTCCCGTCCTGCACCAAAAACTCGGTAAGGCCATAATCCGAATCCCCACCACTCCAGTCATAGGTATACCCCAAGCGCGTCCAGGGATAAGCGCTTTCAAAATAGGAATAGAGGATATTTGCCTCGAACCACTCCCGATATGCCGGGTCGCTCACCTGCTGATAGCTGTTTTCCATCTGCGCCGTCACATCGGTGATATATGCCGGTCGCAACACCTCCCGCGGCGAAATCCAGAATGCGGTAAAACGCGTATGACTGCCGTCATCCGGAACGCCCAGCAGCTGAGCAAAACGCAGCTCCCAATCCGTAACGCCAGCTCGATTTTCTCCATACCAATCTTCCATCTCGCCCAGCGAGGTAGCCCAGATCTCCTCATGCGCAAGCACATCTCCCGGCGCGCAAGCCTCGGCATAATCATGCCAGGTCAGCAGCAATACCTGTTCGCCGTCTTCATCCCAGATCACCTGCGGGTCGCCTGCAGTCAGTGTCACCAGCTCCATCACCTCATCATCATCGCTGAACACGGCATCGGCCATGGCGGCCTCCCACAGCGCCTCGTTAGAAAGCAATGTTTCTGGCAAAACCATTTCCTGTGCGCAACCGCCCAGAAGCCATAGGCCCAGAACCAGTGTTAAAAGATGCATAAACTGCTTTTTCATCTATTGCCACCTCTTCTCCAATCAGCATTTTCGACCGCGCATTGCACACAGGCTCTTCTTGATCTTAATCGCCTTAAGCACGCATCTTGCTTATCCCTGTCTATTCACACCAAGGTTGCATCCGTTTCCACAACCGCTCGTTTTCCTGACAATGTTTCTTCGTCCAAAGGGCCAACAGCATCAGGCATGGCCAACGCAAATCGGGCAGCCGTCCGACCGCTATCTGGATGACTGTGGCCCAGGCGGCTGCCAAATGCATGCGCCGCCATACCGGTCGGCAAGGCATACGACGCATGCCAACAGCAAAGCAGATACATGCCCAACAAGCAGCTTGACTGGTTTCAGCGAAAATGCTATTCTTAATTTTAGTGCCTCTCTTGTAGATGTAAACTGATCGCGCAAAATCAGCCCGTATTCGTGCAGAATTTGCCTGCCTTGCGCGGAAAGAGGATTGTATTCCATGCTGAGAATCGCCATTTGTGATGATGATCCCAAATCCCTGGAGCAGATCTCACAGCTCCTGCACGCCTATTTTCGTGTCCGACCGAACCTTACCGGGCGGATAAACGCATTTACCAGCGGCAAATCCCTGCTGGAGCAGATAGAAACAGAACCTGGTTTTGATCTTTATCTGCTGGATATCCTTATGCCCGGGCAAAACGGCATTGAGATCGGCCGCCGCCTGCGCGAAGCAGGAAGCGAGGGGGAAATCATCTATCTTTCCACCTCTGATGAATATGCGGTGGACAGCTATGATGTCCAGGCCTTTTTTTATCTGCTGAAACCAGCGGATGAAGCAAAGTTTTTCCGGGTGCTGGATGCTGCAATTGAAAAACAGGCACAGCGAAAGGAAAATGCGGTGATGGTGACTACGGCAGAAGGTGTTCGCCGCATTCTGCTGGAACGCATCCGCTATGTTGAGCGGATTGGCCGCATCATGCGCTATGACTGCACAGACGGTGCTGTGGATTCTCTCAGCATCCGCAGTTCCTTCCGGGATATGGTGGCGCCGCTGCTGGCAGATCGGCGCTTCTACCTGTGCGGCGCCAGTTTTGTGCTCAATTTCCACCATGTGAGCAGCATCAAAGGTCAGTCTGCCATTCTGGATAATGGCAAAGTCGTCACCCTGCCGCGGAAAGCAGCGACAGATTTCAAGCGGGCCTGGGGAAACTATTGGCTGGATGAGCTGGATAAATGATGCGCCAGCTTAAACGCTGAACCCATCCCGGCGGACGCTTCTTCCCAACAGGCGGATCTGCTCCATGCATCCGGCGCAATGCCGCGCCAATGCGTTTGAGGCGGCATGCTCCGGCTGCTGACCGATGCCGGCAACCAATCATCAAATTGCGCAAGCGCCGGAGATTCCTGAGCCGCGGCATGATTTTTCACCATATGGCGCTGGTCCTGGACGATTATTTTTGCCTTTAGTCCCAGGTTGGCCGCTTCCCCCGATCCTGCCGGATACGCCGCCCGCCGGCCATTTTCCCCTCGTCATCCAACAGGGCCTGACTGATGTCAGGCCCTGTTTTCCAAGCATTTGCGTTTTTCCGGCACTTCGATAGAAAAAAGTGCTGACCTGCCTATCTGCTGCCGGCCATGCAGCAATCGCGCTCCGCCATCCCGTCCATACATGCCGATCAGCCGCCGATCCCTATCATTTTTCCGCACGGAATACCCCTGCGCGTCAGCGGCCAGCGGCAGGGTTGGCGACGATATGCGCCATCAAGTCCGTAAAACGGATGCCAAAATCATACGGGCCTGGCTTCTGCTCGCCGCCCGCCGCTTTGGCTGCCAGCGCTTCCCGCACCCGCGCGGGGGAAGCAGGCAGCTCATAAATGCGTATGCCGGTCGCATCATGGATCGCATTCAGCACCGCCATATGCGTGACGCTCTGATAGCCTTCCGAGCAGCCGGCAGAACCATGCGGGCCATCTTCGCGATAAGAGGGATGAAAGATGAACTCCGCATCATCCGGCACGTCGAGGATCTGCGGGATGCCACAGCCAAGCATGCTGGCGTACTTTTTGAAATCCGCCGCATTCGCCGCGTGGTAATCCTCAGAAAGCGCAAAGCCGATGCTGTGGCTCATGCCGCCATAAGCCTGCCCCTCCACTGCCAGCAGATTGCCGGGAACGCCGATATCGCTGATGTTTTTCACCGCCAGCACCTGCGTCTTTCCGCTCGCCGGGTCCACCTCCACCACCGCCATCACCAGCAGGTAATTGGTCTGTGGGTTGGCTTTGCCATGGCCGGTATCCACGTCGTTGACCACCGTATTGGTCACCGTATGCACGCCCAGGTATTTGGTGGGGATGCCCTCTGCCTCCATCTCCTGATAACTGCGGTAACTGCCGTCCGGCCGGCGCATGGCGGCAAGCAGCTTTTCCGCCGCATCCAGCGTGGCCAGGCCCACCATATAATGCGATTTGCTGCCGGAAGCCGGTCCGGTCACCGGTGTGATCGCCGTATCGTTCATTACCAGGCGGATCTGCTCCGGTTTGACCTGCAATGGGCGCAGCGCCTCTACCGCATGCGTCAGCGCGCCAATATCCGCGCCCTGCCCCTGCTGTTCCCAGGAGCTGTAATGCGTAAACGTACCATCCGGATTCAACCCCAGCGCCACCTCAGCCCGGTCGCCAGGCAGACCGACATGGTAACCGCCCCAGGCGATGCCCACACCGCGTTTTTTGCCCTGCGGCGACTGCGCGGCATTATATGCCGCGACCGCTGCCCGCGCCTCCTGGTAAGCTGGACGCAGCATCTCCATCATCTCTTCCATCGGATATTCGTCATAGGGATAGCCGTTTACCGTCAAATCGCCGGGACGGGCGATATTGAGATAGCGAAAATCAAAGGGGTCCATCCCCATCTCCTCCGCCATCATATCGATCAACGATTCGGAACAGGTATAGGCCTGCGGCGAACCGAAGGCGCGGTACATGATGGCAAACGCCGTATTGGAAAGCGCGGCGCGCAGCAGGCCGCGCACATTCGGCACCTGATAGGGGTGGCCGATGAAACGGAATGCTTTGTCCATCAGCTTTACGGCTGTTTCCGGATAAGCGCCGTGTTCCAGCACCATATCATATTCCAAAGCCAAAATGCGTCCATCTGCATCACAGGCCAGGCGGGCGTTTGTATAGGAAGGCGCACGCTTGCCGGTGAAAGCCTGATGCTCGGCATAGCTCATCGTCAACGTCACCGGCCGGTCAAGCGCCATCGCTGCCACGGCCACCAGCGCGCAGCCGGAAGGATCCATCGCATAGCCAAAGCTGCCGCCGGTCGGGTTCTCGATGATGCGGATCCGCTCCTTCGGCAGGCCGATGCCATCCGCAATCTGGTCCTTATTGGCATGGATATTCTGGCTCTTACACTGGATGGTGAGGCGCCCTTCTTCATCCCAATAAGCCTGCATCGTATCTGGTTCGACCGGCAGATGCGGCTCGCGGCTGCTGTAAAAGCTGCCGCTGACCACATGCGGCGCATTGGCGAAGATCGCCTCCGTCTCTTCGCCCTTAGCCAGGCGATTATAGCAGAACAGATTTGGCGTTTCCGCATGGATGCGTTCCGCGTCCGGCGCCAGAGCGTCCAGCGCCGTGGCATAGACCGGCAATTCTTCCAGCTCCACCTTTACCGCCTGCGCGGCTGCACGCGCCTCAGCCCGGCTATGTGCAGCCACCAATGCCACCACATCGCCATAGCGAAAGATTTTTTCATCGCAAAGGATCGGTTTCAGATTGCCATCCGAGACCGCACGCGGATGATCCTGCAACAAGGTAGCGCGGTTGCTGCCTTGAATATCAGCAGCAGTGATCACCCTGACCACGCCAGGCATTGCCGCCGCAGCGCTGATCTCGATCCGTTTGATCCGCGCATGGCAGCTCTGTGGCTGCACAACTGCCAGGTGCAGCGTTTCCGCAGGCATTTTCAGGCTGATATCATCACCGAAATCGCAAAGGCCGCAGACTTTTTCCAGGGCAGTTGGTTTTGGATGCCGCGTTTGATAAATGCTGCCGTTTTCCGGCAACCGAAACAGCAGCGTCTCTGCCGCCTGCTCGCCACGCAGGACAGCCGCGGCCGCCATCACACAATCAACGAGCGGCTTATAGCCGGTGCAGCGACAGATATGATGATGCTGCTGAAACCATTCGCGCACCTGCTGGCGCGTGGGCGCCGGCTCTTTCTGCAGCAATCCATAGGCGGAAACGATAAAGCCCGGCGTGCAAAAGCCGCATTGCACACCACCATAGGCGATCCAGGCCTGTTGCAGGGGATGCAGATGCCGCGGGCCGCCAATGCCTTCGATGGTAAGGATATCCGCATATTCTGTCACCTGGCGCATTTTTTTGACACAGGAACGTACCGGTTCACCGTCGAGCAACACCGTACAGGCGCCACATTGCCCGCTGCCACAGCCTAGCTTGACGCCGGTCAACCCCAAGCGGCGCAGGACGTCAGCCAGGCTGTCCTGCACCGGGTCGCAAAGGATCATCCGCTGCGCGCCGTTGATGCGCAGCCACATTTTGCGCAAAGCCATATTTGCTCCTCGCTTTCTCTTTCACCTTTTCGATATCCTGCCAGCGGCACGGCTACCCTGCAGCGTGCCGCTGCATCACAGCCATGCAACGGCCAAAGGCCGCCGCATGGCTGCGCAGTTTTTCCCGATCATCAACCGATACCCGCCATGCCAGCAGAGCATTAGCGCGTAACAGCTGCGATCGCATCATGCAGGATGTGCAGGCCAGCTTCGGTCTGTTCATCCGTCATCACCAGCGGCGCCAGGAAGCGGATGACATTGCCGTCTTTGGCTGCGCTCTCCACCAACAAGCCGTTGCGCGCGCATTCCTGTACGATAGCATAGACGAGCTGGCCGGCAGGTTCACGGCTCTCGCGGCTCCGAACAAATTCCAGGCCGATCATGCTGCCCAGGCCACGCGCATCGCCGATGCAGGGGAATTCCTCCATCCACTCCCGATAACGGCCCAACACCTTCTCGCCGATCACCAGCGCGCGTTCTGCCAGATGGTCGCGCTCCATAACCTCGATCACCTTCAGGGCAGCGGCGCAAGCCATCGCATTGCCGCAATAAGTACCGCCGATCACGCCGTCCGGTACAGCCTGCATAATCTCCTCGCGCGCCACGATAGCAGAAAGCGGTGCGCCTGCTGCGATCGATTTCGCCGTGCAGAGAATATCCGGCGCAGCGCCAGCTTCCTGCCAATAATTGGAGACAAACCACTTGCCGGACCGGCACCAACCGCATTGGATCTCGTCCGCCACCAACATAATGCCGTATTTGTCGCAAAGCTGCCGCACCCGCTGCGCCCAGGCGATTGGTACGCCGGCAAAACCACCGTCGCCCAGAATTGGCTCCACAACGATCGCAGCCGTATATTCCGGCAGCGTACCCTCTTCAAAAACCCGCTCCAGATCAGAAAGGAACCATTCCAGCTGCTCATCCTCAGCCAAATGTGCCGGCGCATGATACAGATAAGGATATTCCGCGCGGTAGACGCCTTCTGGGAACGGCCCCATGCCGCGCGCCAGCGCCTTTTTGGCAGACATGGCCATCGCCAGATTTGTGCGGCCATGGAACCCACTGGAAAATACAATGATATTCGGCCGACCGGTATAAGCCTTGGCGATCTTGACCGCGTTTTCCACTGCCTCCGCGCCACTGTTGGCAAAAAAAGCACGCTTTTTTCCGCCCATGACCGGGACGATCTCGCACAGTTTTTCCGCCAGCGCAACATAGCCCTCATGCGTCATCATATTGAACATGGCGTGAAAAAAGCGGTCCGCCTGCTCTTTAAGCGCAGCCACGACCTCTGGATGGGAAAAACCGATATTGAGCACCCCTACGCCGCCAATCCAGTCAAGAAAGCGATTGCCATCAAGATCCTCCACCATCGCGCCTTCCCCGCGGGCGATCGCGACCGGATAAATGCATTTAATGGCAGAGGGAATCGCTTCCGCCCGTCGTGCAATCAAGGCAGCGGAGCGTGGGCCGGGCAACGTATCGGTGACGATCTTCGGTAAAGCGGTTCGCAACATGGGATATGACCTCCTTTTCCCTTGCTTGCTCATCTGCTTGCTTGCTCATCTGCTTACTTACGCCTGCTTACTTACTTGCTTGCAGGCAGCGGATCAAACATGGCAGACGCCGTCTTCGATCGCCGTCAGCTTGATCAGCCGGGCCAACGTTTTCAAATCGCCGACCATAAAGCTCTCCCAAACGTCAAGCGGCCGCGGTTCGCCCTGGCGGTTGACCCAGCAGGTCTGATAACCAAGCTCGGTTGCAGGTAGGATATCATATTTGAAGCCGAACGCGGCATGCAGGATCTCTTTTTCCGTCAAACCCAACCTTTTTTGGGAAAGGTAAAACCCTTTATGGCTCGGTTTATAAGCTCCAGCCATCTCCGCCGTGACAATATCGTCAAATTCCACGCCGATCTGCCGCACGGATTCGCGGATGATGTCGTTATCCGTATTGGTGATCAGGGTGATCTTGACATACTTTTTCAGCTCCAGCAGCGCGTCATGCGAATCCGGAAAAGGCTGCCAGCTGCCCATGGAAGCGGCAAACTCCTCGCAATCCTGCTGGGTAAAGGAAAAGCCGAATTCACGGCAGGTCATGCCCAACGTATCCTTGAGCACCTGCACATAAGGGCGGTATTCACGGATATAGTCGAACTGTATTTCCTCCCAGCGACGCTGTAATGTTTTCGGCGTAACCCCTTCGATACCCTTGCGCTGCATGAAACCCTGGAAATACTTCTGAATCTCGCCCTCCCAGTCGATGATCGTACCGAAATTATCAAAGGAGATCGCTTTTGGCAGTGCCATTTTCATCCATCCCTTCCTTGGAATTTCCCAACAGATGCTAATTTTCAGAAATATCTATTGACAAAAGCATACCTGATGATTATCTTTAAGTAAATAGCAAAGTTATTATAGCCGTTGATACAAATTGTATAAGAAAGGGCCGCGATGGATACACAAAAATACCAGGCGTTGCTGCAAGCGATCGAAGCCGGCAGTTTTTCTGCCGCAGCTGCAGAGCTGGGCTACACGCCTTCAGGCATCAGCCATATGGTGGAAGCGGTAGAGAACCAGCTCGGCCTAACCCTGCTGCGGCGCAGCCACGCAGGCGTAACACTGACGGAAAATGGGCAGCGCTTGCTGCCTGCACTGCGCGAGCTGCTGCATGCGGAAGCGCTGCTGCTGCAGGAGGCGGAAGAACTGCGCGGGCTTTCCTGCGGCCGGGTCAGCATCGGCAGCTATTCCAGCATTGCCGCGCACTGGCTGCCGCGTGTGCTCTGCGCTTTTCAGGAAGATTTTCCCGGCGTCAGCATCCAGCTGATGGAAGGCGTCCATCAGGAGCTGGACAGCTGGATGGAGCAACGCCTGGTTGATTTCTGTCTCTACAGCTACCCGCCGTTGCCGCATTGTGAATGGATCCCCTTGCGCAAGGACCCAATGCTGGCCGTGCTGCCGCCGGAACATCCGCTGGCCAGAGAAAAGGCGATCCGGCTGGAGCAATGTCAGGGGCAGCCTTTCATCATGCCCAGTCGCGGTGAGGATTATGACGTGGTCAACCTGTTGCGCGAATGCGGCGTGCAGCCGCAGATCCGCTTTTCGACCATAGAAAACTATGCCGCCATGTCGCTGGTCGAATACGGGTTAGGCATCAGTATCATGAATGAACTGATCACCAAAGGACGGGTCAACCGCGTGGTGATGCTGCCCTTCGACCCACCGCGTCATATTGTGCTGGGGGTGGCCATCCCTTCCCAGGCCTACGCTTCCCCTGCCGCACGCAAGATGATCGAGTACATCCGGCGCATGCTCGCTGTCTCTACATAAAAATACTCTGCCCAGTTACCCCCAAGGATTTGCATCAGCAAACGCCTTGCAACATCTCTCAGCGCCTTCCGTATCAATCCACAGAAAAAGCCCACAGAAAAGCCCACAGAAACAGGCGCCCTGCCTTCCGGCAGGGCGTCTGTTTCCTTGCAGCGCGGCACATGCTCAGCCGAGCAGCCGGGCCAGATCCGCCTCTGGTGTGGAAATGGGCGCGATCTGATATTTTTCTACAAGATACGCGGCCACCGCCGGCGAAAGAAAAGCAGGCAGGGTGGGGCCGAGCAGGATATTGCGGATGCCGAGATGCAGCAGGGTGAGCAGGATACAGACCGCCTTTTGCTCATACCAGGAGAGCACCAGCGACAGCGGCAGCTCGTTCACGCCGCATTGAAGTGCCTCCGCCAGCGCCAGCGCGACCCGTATCGCGCCATAGGCATCGTTGCATTGCCCCATATCGAGCAGACGCGGCAGACCGGCCACCGTACCCAGGTCCAGATCATTAAAGCGGAACTTGCCGCATGCCAGGGTCAGCACCACGCTGTCCGGCGGCGTCTGCTTGACAAATTCCGTATAATAGCTGCGGCTTTTGCGCACGCCATCGCAGCCGGCAACGAGGAAGAAATGGCGGATCTCACCCCGTTTCACCGCATCCACCACCGCATCGGCCTGCGCCAAGATCGCGCCATGACCAAAACCAGTCGTCAGCGTTTTGCCGCCATTGATGCCGGTGAACTGCCACGTTTCCGTAAAGCCGCCCAAAGCGCGTGCCTTTTCGATCAGCGGCGTGAAATCCTTCTCTTCATCAATATGTGATGCGCCTGGCCAGGAGACCGGGCCGGTAGTAAATACGCGGTCCGCATAGCTTTCCTTCGGCGGCATCAGGCAGTTGGTCGTAAAGAGGATCGGCGCCGGCAGGCCGGCAAATTCTTGCTGCTGGTTTTGCCAGGCCGTACCGATATGCCCTTTCAGATGCGGATAGGCCCGCAAAAGCGGATAGGCATGCGCTGGCAGCATCTCGCCATGCGTATAAACGGCAACGCCGCTTTCCTTCGTCTGCTCGAGCAACAACGCAAGATCATGCAGATCATGACCGCTGACCACGATAAACGGCCCGGGTTCCACAGCAAGCGGCACCTCGACCGGCGCCGGCGTACCGTATGTTTCCGTATTGGCGCGGTCGAGCAGCGCCATGCAGCGCAGATTGATCTCGCCCACCCGGTCAATCACCGGCAGCAGCTGCTCCATCCCAGCCTGAAGATCGCCCACCGCACGCAAGCCGGAAAAGAAGAGATCGGAAACCAGATCATCTGCATAACCCAGCACCTGCGCATGATAGGCATATGCCGCCATGCCGCGCAAGCCGAAAAGAATCAGCGATTTCAGCGAACGAATATCTTCATCTGCCTGCCATAACCGCAGTGGCTGACCGCTGGGTGCGCAGGCTGCTCCGGCCGCGGCGCCCTGGATAGTCTTTGCCTCCGCTTCTGCCGCCGCGGTCAGGGCCGCAATCCGCCCCTGGTCAAAGCTGACATTGGTCAGCGTGGCGAACATCGCCTCCATCATCAGCTTGCGCTGCGCAGCGCTCGGCCTTTTACCATCCAGCGCCAGCGCTAACCCGATCAGCGCTTTCGTCAGGTCATCCTGTGCATTGGCGACCTCCGCCGTCTTGCCGCATACGCCGCAATGCCCGCTGCAGCCTTTGCCGCCGGCTGTCTGCTCGCATTGAAAACAAAACATTTCATTCGTCATCCTGATTTCCCCTTTCTATCTCCTCATCTCTTCATTCCTTCAGCCTATCCTTTTCTTTCGCCCACTATCGTTCCGTCGGCAGCGATCGTCACGATCCGCCACGGGATGCATTTACCGTTTTCCGCAATGGCGGCCAGCACGGCGCGTTCCAGTCCACCGCAGCAGGGCACCTGCATACGTGTAACCAGTACGCTGCGTACCTCGTTTTCACGCAGGATAGCGGTCAGCTTTTCCGCATAATCAACCGCATCCAGCTTCGGGCAGCCAACCAGGGTGATCCGTCCGCGGATGAACTGCGCGTGGAAAGCGGCATAGGCATAGGCTGTACAGTCTGCTGCAATCAACAGGTCTGCATCCTGATAATACGGCGCTTTTACTGGCAGCAGCTTGATCTGCACCGGCCACTGCATCAACTCCCCCGCCGCTCCGGCTGCCTCAGCCGCAGCGGTTGGCGCAGCGGCGGCCGGTCGCTCGATCCGCCGTGCCAGGCTACCGGGACAAATGCCCGGCTTAATACCGGCTGCAGCCGGCTCCTGCTCCTTTTTTTGGCTTTTCTGGACCGCTGCCGCATCATAAGCTGCTGCCTCGCGCTCTTCAAAAGAAATCGCGCCCGCCGGGCAGGCTGGCAGACAATCGCCCAACCCATCGCAATAATCCTCACGCAGCAGGGCAGCCTTGCCTGCAACCAGGCCGATCGCCCCTTCATGACAGGCCTTTACGCACATTCCACAACCATCGCAGGCTTCCCGGTCAATGCGAATGATCTTCCGTAACATGAAAATCCCTCCCTTTTGCTGACGCAGGCGACAGCTTTGCTTGCCTTTATGGCTAGATTATATTATAATGAAAGCAACAAATCTGTTGTTTTTCCAACGGGAGAAGGAAAATGAAAAAATATTTACCCGTTCTGCTGCATTCTCCGCTTTTCAGCGGCGTCAGCGAAAAAGAGCTGATTGCCATGCTCGACTGTTTGGCGGCAACCACGGCGGATTATGCGAAAAATGAATTCATCCTGCGCTGCGGCGAACGCCCGGGCGCGGTGGGACTGGTACTCAACGGCAGCGTGCATATCATCCGCGAGGATTTTTGGGGCAACCGCAATATTCTCGCCGAGGCCGGTCCGGGACAGCTGTTTGCCGAGACCTATGCCTGCGCGGAATGCGCAACGCTTGGCGTCAGCGTTGTCGCGGCAGAGCCTGCCACAGCGCTCTTTCTCGATATGCGCCGCATCCTGACCAGCTGCAGTTCCGCCTGTGCCTTCCATGCGCGCCTGATCCGCAACCTGCTTTCCGCGCTGGCTGGCAAAAACCTGCTGATGCAGGAAAAGCTAATCCACATGTCGCAACGCACGACGCGGGAAAAGCTGCTGTCCTATCTCTCTGCCGAAGCGCAGCGGCAGGGTGGCCCTGGACTGGAAATCCCGTTTAACCGCCAACAGCTTGCCGACTATCTTTCCGTCGACCGTAGCGCGATGTCAAACGAGCTCAGCCGTATGCGCGCAGAAGGCATGATCGAATTTTCCCGCAATCATTTCGTCCTGCTGCGCAGCCGCTAACGCCTGGCTGCGCCGGCTTTCCGCCAGGCTTATGCCGCAATCAGCGGCAACGCCGGGCAGGGAAAGACCGACGCATGCAGAAACAATACAAAACCCGCCGGTTGTAGTGCACAGCAAAACCGCCTATGCAGCAGAACCGGTGGCAAAAGGAGGAGACCCCATGCCCTATTCAGCCGCAGTCATCACCATCAGCGACAAAGGCGCGCGCGGCGAACGCGTCGATACCAGCGGGCCTGCGCTCTGCGCCATGCTGGCAGAGGCCGGTTATTCGGTCATCCATACCCGCATCATTCCGGATGAGCAGGAGCAGATCTGCGCCGAACTGATTCATTGCGCGGATATCCTGCAGACCCCGCTCATCCTCACCACCGGCGGCACCGGCTTTTCGCCGCGCGATATTACGCCCGAGGCCACCTTGCGTGTGGTCGAGCGCGAAGTGCGTGGCATTCCGGAAGCGATGCGTGCAGAAAGTCTGCGCATCACGCCCCGCGGCTGCCTTTCCCGTGCGGCTGCCGGCATTCGCGGCCGCTCGCTGATCGTCAATCTGCCTGGCAGCGAAAAAGCGGCCAGGGAAAACCTGGCCGCCGTATTGGAAGCGATCGCGCATGGCCTGGATATGCTTGCTTCTGCTGGTTCGGCAGATTGTGCCGCCCCGGCGACGGGCAAAAAAACGCCGCCCTCGCTCAATGCCTGGCTGAAAGAAGCGAAAGCAGATGCCAGCGCGGCGAAGATCGGCATGTATCTCGTGCATAACGGTGTAGTACGCGAAACGGCAAAAGCAGCGGTACGCAGCGGCGCGCAACAGGCGCCGGCCGTGCGCGGTATGCGGTTTAGCCATGATGCGGAAAAAGCTGCCGCTGCGGTAGCGGAGACCTACCGCATGCCGGGCATTCATTATATTCGCACCTGGCTCAACGAAGGGGAACTGACGGTGGGCGACGATATCATGTATGTGCTGATCGGCGGCGATATCCGGCCGCATGTCGTCGCTGCGCTGGAATTCCTTGTCGGTAAGCTGAAAGAAGAATGCGTGCAGGAAACCGAGATCTTTGCAGAAAGCTGATCCCGGCCGGAACAGCCGGTCGCCAAAGCGCTGCCGGCAGATGCTGCATCATGCCCTATCCTGACGCATCGTACCCTGAC
>CALXRV010000017.1 GCA_944390945.1 uncultured Clostridia bacterium | reverse complement strand
TACTGGCGCAGGGGTTCCTGGCCTTCGAAATCATTATCGCAGGCAGCGACCAGCTCCGGCAGGGTCAGCTTCTTCTGCTGGAAAACCGCATAGTCAATGGCGGCCAGCGAGTCGGCCAGGGTGGCGCAGCCGGCAAAGAAGAAATTGTTGAATTGATAGCGCGATCCTCCTTCCTGTATCGTTTTGCCGCGCTCGATACAGTCGTCGATAAAGATGGAGCTGTAGATGCAGGGCAGATAATGCGCCTGTACGGACATGGTGGCGTTCAGCGCCATGGTATGCAGGTCGCAGACGCGGCGCAGCTGCTTTTCATAGGCGGCGACCACCTCTTCGATATTTTTGAAATCCTTGGCTTCGCCTGTCTTAAGGCCGACCTGCTTTTTGGTCAGGGGATCAAAGCCGTTATGCAGGGTGATCTCCAGGATCTTCGGCAGGCTGATATAGCCGCCGATGGGCGCGCCGTCGGAACGGCCCAGGCCCGGATGGGGCTCCATGCAGCCCAGCATCCGCCAGTCATGCGCCTCTTCTTCGCTGGCGCCTTTGCGCTTGACGATCTTAATCCCCATCTCGTCGCTGAAGAAAGCGGGGTTGCCCGTGCCGGCCTGCACCAGTTTCAATGCTTTGTCGATGATCTTTTTATCCGTTTTGGGACTGTAGCGCAAAGCGAGGGGCGGGTTGGAAAGCCGCAGCGCCATACCGGCATCCAGGATCAGTTCGGAAAGTTCGTTGCCGACGGGGTTGCCTTCCGCATCCGTACCGCAGATGGACATCACCTGCCAGGTGGGCAGGCCGGAATTCGCTTTCACATAATAGTTGTCGCCAATATAGAATAGGGTATCGATCTTCAGCATCAGCTGCTCAATCAATTCCAGTGCAAATTCCTTGCTCAGGCGGCCTTCTTCAATATCTTTTTTATAGAAAGGATAGAAATTCATATCCAGCCGGTGCGACTGGGTGGAATGTGAATTGCATTCGATATGGATGATCACATGCAGCATCCAGTTGTACTGCATGGCTTCATAGAAGGTCTCCGGCGGAAATTCCGGCACTTTGCGGCAGATGCGGGCCATTTCCAGCAGCTCGGCCTTGCGCACCGGGTCGGCGGTTTCCGCGGCAATGCGCTCGGCTTCATCCGCATTGCGGTGGGCATAACGGATAACCGCTTCTAGAACGATGATCACGGCGCGCCAATACAGCACCTGCTGCTCCTTTTCCAGGGTCATCGGCGTTTGATAGGCTGCTTCGATATGGCGTTGGCATTCTTCGATATGCCAGCGCAGGCCATGCTTGAGCATACGTTCGTAGTTCATGCTGATGGCGGCGGAAGAAAGGCCGCGGCCGCCGGATTTGCTGATGCCGGCGTCTTCGATATCCAGGATCTCCTGCGGCATGGTGGCGGCCATGACATCCTCGGTGGATTTTCCATCCCAATACGAAAGATATTTTTCAGCGATTTCGATCTCTTCCACAGAAAGCTGCAGCGGATCCGTCGGCCGTGTAGGCATGGTGGGGATCTGCTCTTTCAGCCATAAAACGCTGGAGTTCAGTTCCGGGAAGATCAGGGCGGCGCGCTCTTTTTCCGTAGCGTTGCCCAGCAGGATCTCGCCGTCGCGGATCACCACGGCTTTACGGTCCAGCACATATTCCAGAACATGGGCGCGGAAAATCCAGATCGGCTCGCCGGCATATTTCTGGTAAGCTTCCGTGGCCAGGATCAAACGCTCCACGCTGATCGCCGCATGGCCGGAACGGTGCATTTTTCTCAGTTTTTCGATTCTCTCTGTCATAAGTTCTCCTTTCCGTTTTTCAGCGGATTCTGCTGCGGGAGGAACAGGCTTGCGCAGCGCCGCCAGCACAGATCCACGCCCTTTTCTTTGCCCAGAAGCAGGAACCCCATTTTTGTCCCCGGCTTTTTGCCTTCAATGATCGAGGTTATACCGCTATTGGTGAGGACAGGGGATAACTTTCCGCTCTCCTCAGCATTAGCGATGGTCGCGCCATGGTTTAGCTTAACGATAACGGGTGTAGTAACGATAAGGTCAACCCCTGCAGCAGAGAATTTTTAAAAAAATTAGTTTTTTCTTGAAGATCTTGATTTCTTTGCCATATCGCGCTGCCTGAGAAAAAAATCTGCTGCGCGGCGGGGTGGCGGGATGTTTTTTTATCGTCAACAGGGCGCCGGCGCCTTTTCCCAGCCCGGCTGCGGAGCAAACGCCGGCTCGGGAAGGCGGTCGCGCTGCTGGTTAAACGGCCGGCGCAACCGCGCCTGACGGCGCTGTTGACAAATGGCAGCGGAGCGGATATGCTTAAATCATAAGTGGTAAATGGCAGGTTGCATGAGATAAACGCCAACCGCCAACCGGCAAGCGCCAGCCGAATGGCGGTCATCCTTGCTGAAATGGCATAAAGCAAGGGCCATAAACAGGAACTGCGCAGATGATTTGTGCTAAAAGGAGGCATGATGGTGAAAGACCTATCTCTTACCCAGCAATACCTGCTCTGTACGCTCGATAAGCATGGAAGACTGCCCGGTTTTGGCATGGAGAAAACGCTTTGCTTTGTTGCTTCCGGCATATTGGAACTTTTAATGGAAGATATTCTCGCATTTGAAAACGGGAAGTTGCAGGTGCTTTCCTCCCTGCCGCAGGAAAAGGCGTATTTGCACCTGGTTTATGACCGGGTTGCGCAAAAGCAGCCGGTGAAGTTTGAAAAGGTTGTCGAATTTTTTTCCGTCTCGCTGACGGATAAGCATTTGCGCGCGCTGCTGGAGGCCGTAGGGGATTCGCTGGTACGCGCCGGTTGCGCGCGGCAGGAGATCGGCGGCCTGCTGTCTGAGAAGAAGGTCTATTTTCCCCATGCTGCGGATGTGGATGCCGTTGTGCAGGAGATCCGCACCGAAATGCTGGAAGACGGAGCGCTTTCCGAGGATATGGTCGCCTTGGCTGCGCTTTTGCATAAAAGCGGAGACCTGACGAAGTATTTTTCTGCTGCGGAAAAAGATGCGCTGAAGAAAAGGCTGAAGGAGATCAAGCAGCATCCGCAGAGCGAGCTGATCCGGAAAACGACGGAATATATCGATGCTTTACTGGTGATGATCGTTGTGGCGGCAACCTGATGCAGGCTGGCGAAGGGACAGCGCCCGGCGGAAAAGCAGGGCGGCGCTGCTTGCGGCGGATATTCCCGCCGGCGAATCGCTCCCTTTGCGCGGACATATAGCGCGTGTTAAATTTGTGTCAGGCAGGGCTTTCTTCGCTTCCTGCCGGGGGAAGAGAGGCGCGCGCTATACGCCCCAGCCGCTGAACAGGGATTTATCTGCCCGGCCGTCCTTCTCCGGCAGGGCCGGATGGCCGGAGAAAAAAAGCGGCATTTCAACCCTTTCGCAAGGAGAAATGCCGCTTTCTCTTTTCTCTTGTTTTCCTACTGCCGGCCGGCGACAGAGCCGCCTGCTTTTTGCCCAGCAGCTGAGCGCAGCCGGTTCTGCGCAAAGCAAAAGCCTGGCGCCGTTTTGGCGCCAGGCTTTTGCTGATGGCGGAGAAGGAGGGATTCGAACCCTCGAGACCCTTTTGAGGCCTACACGATTTCCAGTCGTGCGCGCTCGACCAAGCTACGCGACTTCTCCTTATTGCCTTGAAGCGGAGGCAACGGCCGGGGCCGGCTTCCGGCGCTGCGGATAGTTTATACAAAGATCCGCCGCTTATCCATTATACAGAAGAAAGCGGCGGATTGCAAGGATTATTTTCCCTTTTTTGCCGTCTCTGCCATCAGCGGCAGACCCTTTTCTGCCGCAGGCGCCGGTTTTGCCGTGCCGCTCTGCCTTTCTGTTCCTGCTGCTGCCGGTGCTGCGCCCGGCGGCGGCGCATTTTGGCTGTCAGCGAAAAGCACGGCGAACAGCTCGTCCAGCCGCGCTTCGCGGCCGGAAAGATGCAGATAGCCGATCAGCGCTTCCACGCCGGTGGCGCGGCGGTAGGCCGCGGCCGGGATATTCGGCGGCTGGTGTCCGCTCTTCGCATTGCGCGCATGGCGCAGCACATCGCGTTCCTCATCGGTGAGCAGGGCTTCCAACTCCGTATAGAAGCGGCTTTGCCGTTCGGCCTTGACATAGCTGACCGCCTGCGCATGCAGGCCGCGCATGCGCACTGCCCCCTGCCGCAGCAGGTGTTCGCGCACGCGCAGCTCGTAGACAGCATCGCCGATATAGGCGAGCAGCAGCGGATGGATGCGGGCCGCGTCCATCAGCCGCACCCTCAGCGGCCGGCGCGCTTCCAGCGCGCGCCCTGCGGCGTATCCTCCACCACGATGCCCAGCGGCTTCAGTCCGTCGCGGATCGCATCTGCGGTGGCCCAGTCTTTTTTCGCCCGCGCCTGGCTGCGGATGGTCAGGATCAGTTCCATCAGCTGTTCTGCCAGGCCGTCTTCCGCCGCTTTGCCGCCGGCCTGCGGCTTGACCATCGCCAGCACTGCGTCGAAATCATCGAACAGCGCCAGCGCTGCCGCCACATCCGCCGCCGCCGGCGTGGTAGAGGCAAGATAGCTGTTCAGGTCATGGCAATAGGTAAAGAGCACGGAAAAGGCCAGCGCCGTATTAAAATCGTCGTCCATTGCCGCGATGAAATCCGCCCGCGCCTGCGCTGTCTTTTCCGCAAAGCTGGCCGGCGCATCCGGCAGCGCCCGCGCCTGCGCTTCCTGCAACAGCCGATAACTGTTGCGGATGCGCGCCAGGCTGCGCTCTGCCGCCGCCAGCTTGTCGTCGGAAAAATCGATCGGGCTGCGGTAATGCGTACCCAGCAGATAGCAGCGCACCACATCGCCGGGGAATTTGGCCAGGATATCCCGCAGCAGGAAGAAATTGTTCAGCGATTTGCTCATCTTTTCTTCATTGACGGTGATAAAGCCGTTATGCAGCCAGTAGCGCGCAAAGCCATAGCCCGCTGCATGCGACTGCGCCAGCTCGTTTTCATGGTGTGGAAAGACAAGATCCGCCCCGCCGCCATGGATATCAAAGCTTTCGCCCAGATATTTGCAGCTCATGGCCGAGCATTCGATATGCCAGCCCGGCCGCCCTTCGCCCCAGGGGCTGGGCCAGCTGATTTCGCCGGGTTTTGCCGCTTTCCAGAGCGCAAAATCCAGCGGGTCACGCTTGGCCTCGCCCGCTGCCACGCGCGCGCCGCTTTGCAGGTCGTCGATATCGCGGCCGGAGAGCGCGCCGTATTCCGGCAGCGAACGCACGTCAAAATAGACGTCGCCGCCAGCGGCATAGGCATGGCCGCGGTCGATGATGCGCTGCACCAGCGCGATGATATCGCCAATATGCTTCGTCACGCGCGGATGCTCATCTGCCGGCAGCACGTTCAGCGCAGCGGCGTCTTCAAAATAAGCGGCGATATATTTTTCCGCCAGCGCTTTGGCGTCCATGCCTTCCTGCGCGGCGCGCTGGATGATCTTATCGTCAACATCGGTAAAGTTCTGTACAAAGGTCACATCCCAGCCGCGCCACTGGAAATAGCGGCGGATGGTATCGAATACCACCAGCGGCCGCGCATTGCCGAGGTGGATATAGTTGTATGTCGTCGGTCCGCAGCAGTAAATGCCAACCTTCCCTGGCTGCAGGGGCACGAATTCCTCTTTTTTCCCGTGCTGCGTGTTGTAAAGCCGGATCGTCATGGCGTTCTCCTTTCCTGCGCAGGCCTTTTCTTTCTGCCTGCCGCGCCGTTCGCTACTATTTTATCATATTTCCGCCAAAAGAAAACAGGCCGGGCAGATTTTTCTCCGCTCTGCGCAGCCTGTGGCAGGCGCGCGGCGGCGGCGTTTGGCAGAGAGGTATATTTTTACTGCAAAACGGACATAAAAGAGGCAAAACGCTAGCAAGGAAAGCGGGAGGAACGATGAACTTAAAGAACAGAAAACCGAAGATCTGGCAGGCGCAGTGGTGGCGCGAGGATCGCGAGCGCGGCCGCTGGGCTGCAACCTTTGGCGTGATCGCCGTATTGCTGGTGCTGACCGCTTATGCCACACCGGGCCTTTCCGGGCATTTGCTGCCGGAATGGATCTCCGCAGAGGATGCGGAGGAGTTGCGGCTGGCTTCACAGCAGGAAAGCGAACAGGCAGCGCAGGATGCGCAGAGCAGCGTGCTGCCGGAAAACCAGGATGCGCAGGATATGGCGGCGCAGGGTACGCAGGATACGCAGGCGCAGGGCGGCGCAGCGCAGGATACGCAACAGGCAGAGGAACAGCAGGGCCCAACGCCGGAAGCACTGGCCGTGCTGGCTGGCGGGGAAGAAATCGCGCCAGAAGACGGTATGGCTGCAGCTTTTGTTCCCGTTGCGCCGCTTGCCGGCAGCCTGCGTCTGCAGCGCGGTTATGGATATGACTATAATCCGAATACCGAGGACTATCGCTTCCATC
This sequence comes from uncultured Clostridia bacterium, assembly GCA_944390945.1. Lineage (GTDB taxonomy): Bacteria > Bacillota > Dehalobacteriia > UBA4068 > UBA4068 > CALXSV01. Next base: position 13,942 of record CALXRV010000017.1, on the reverse strand, counting down.
GCGGCTGCGATATCGCGGCTGCCCTGGATGATGCTGTGCTGGCCGTGGCAGCTGGCACGGTAAGTGAAGCATATGCTGATGATTATTGGGGCGGGGTGGTCGTCCTTGTGCATGAGGGTGGCTGGAGCACGCTTTACAAATGCCTGGAACCGGCGGTAGCCGCAGGCGAAGAGGTGGCGCAGGGTGCGCTGCTCGGCCACATCCTGCATGCGCCGGCAGAGGCGGTGCAGGACCCGCATCTGCATCTGGAGCTGGAGTTCGCAGGCGAAAGCCGCGACCCGCTCGACCTGGTCTCCGCGCTGTTGCCGGAATAAGGCTTATGGATTGCGGCAGCCGGGAATACGAAAAAAGCAAGCCGGGAAGCGGCTTGCTTTTTTTAATGCTTGCATGTCGGCGGCAGCGCGCCCGCCAGCGGCGGGAGGCAGCGTCGCGCTTGGGGTTGATCGCAGGCCCTGGCTCCTGCGCACGCGGCAGGGCGCCCGCCAGCGGCGGGAGGCAGCGTCGCGCTTGGGGTTGGTCGCAGGCCCTGGCTCCTGCGCACGCGGCAGGGCGGCAGGGGGGGCGTGCCAGCGTCGCGCTTGGGGTTGGTCGCAGGCCCTGGCTCCTGCGCACGCGGCGAAAATTCTGCTGGGAAAATCTTTTAGGCTGGTCAGACCACCGCAGCAGAACGCGTGCCAGCAGGCCAAACCTCTGCCGCAGGGCTGCAGCGCGCCCGCCAGCGGCGGGAGGCAGCGTCGCGCTTGGGGTTGGTCGCAGGCCTTGGCTCCTGCGCACGCGGCAGGGCGGCAGGGCCGCCGTTCCAGCGTCGCGCTTGGGGTTGATCGCAGGGCTGCAGCGCGCAGCCGCCGTCCGCAGGACATTATCGTCTGGCCAGGATCTGTTTCGCCTGGTTGGCGATGGATTCCGCATCCAGGCTGTAATAGCGCAGCAGCGCGGCCGGGGAGCCGCTTTGGCCAAAGGTATCCTGCAGGCCAATCCGCTGGAAGGGCAGGCTGCGACCGCTTTCCGCGATCACCTCGGCAATGGCCGAACCCAGCCCGTTATAGATGCTATGCTCCTCAACGCTCGCCGCGGCGCTGCAATGGGCGATCTGGTCGAGCACAAATTCCTTGTCCAGCGGTTTAATCGCATACATATCCGCCACTGCGGCGCGGATGCCTTCCGCAGCCAGCAGCTGTGCGGCAGCCAGGGCTTCCTGCACCATCATGCCGCAGGCAAAGAGCACGATATCGCTGCCCGGCAGCAGCAGCTGGGCGCGGCCCCAGCGAAATTCCTGATCCGGCGCATAAAGCTGCTCTGCGGCCAGACGTCCCAGCCGGATATAGACCGGCCCCTGATAAGCAGCGGCAGCCTTGATCGCCCATTTGGCGTTTACCCAGTCGGAAGGGCAGAGCACCGCCATGTTGGGCAGGCCGCGCATCAGCCCCATATCTTCAATCGCCTGATGCGTGCCGCCGTCTTCGCCCACCGTGATGCCGGCATGGGTGGCGGCGATCTTCACATTCAGCCGCGGGTAGCAGACGCTGTTGCGGATCTGCTCAAAAGCACGGCCTGCCGCAAAGACGGCAAATGAGCTGACAAAGGGGATCTTGCCGCAGGTGGCCAGCCCGGCTGCCACATCTACCATGTTCGCCTCTGCGATGCCGGCATTGAAGAAGCGCGCCGGCGCCACCTTGGCAAAATCTGCTGTTTTGGTGGATTTGGAAAGATCCGCATCCAGTACGACGACTGCCTCGTTTTCCGCAGCCAGTTCTGCCAGCGCCTTGCCATAGGCTTCACGCGTGGCCATTTTGATCTTTACCGTTTCCGTCATCGCTCAACCCTCCAATTCTGCCAGCGCCTGTGCAGCCTGTTCCGCATTCGGTGCAGAGCCGTGCCAGCCGGCCTGATTTTCCATGAAGCTGACGCCCTTGCCCTTGACTGTTTCGCAGAGGATCATCACCGGCTTGCCGCTGATGGTTTTGGCCTCGGCCAGCGCAGCTTTGATCGCCGCATGGTCGTGGCCGTTGATCTGGATCACATGCCAGCCAAAGGCGCGCCATTTTTCGTCGAGCGGTTCGGGCGACATCACCTGGCGGATATCGCCGTCGATCTGCAGGTGGTTATGGTCGAGGAATACGGTCAGGTTGTCCAGGCGGTAATGGGCGGCGAACATGCCGGCCTCCCAGATTTGTCCTTCCTGCGATTCGCCGTCGCCGCAGATGGCATAAACGCGGTAGTCCGCGCCGTCCATCTTCGCGGCCAGCGCCATGCCGCAGGCCACGGAAAGCCCCTGCCCGAGCGAGCCGGTAGACATGTCCACGCCCGGCGTCTTATGCATATCCGGATGCCCCTGCAGGAAGCTGCCCAGCTTGCGCAGCTGCATCAGCTCTTCGCGCGGGAAGAAGCCGCGCAGGGCCAGCGCGGCGTAAAGCGCAGGCGCCACATGCCCTTTGGAAAGCACGAGACGGTCACGCTGCGGCGCATCCGGCTGCGTCGGGTCTACCCGCAGCTCGCCGCTGTAAAGCACGGCGATGATATCCGCGGCAGAGAGCGAACCGCCCGGATGCCCGCTCTTTGCTTCCGCCAGCATCCTGATGATCTCGCGCCGGATGGCCAGCGCGAACTGTTCGGTGGTCTGAAAGTCCATTGCCATATCCCTCCGTTTACTAGATGGAAAATGAGAAGCTTTTCCGCATTTGCAGCTTTCCTCTATCTGCAGCTTTTCAGCATTTGCAGCTTTCCCTTCTCCGCGGCTTTTGCGCATTTGCAGCTGCGGCACCCGTGGCTTTTGCGCATTTGCGCCGTTCCGTCGCCGGCGGTTAAGTCGTGCTTTGCCTGCCCTTAGTCGCGGTGCGCGAATTTGCGCAGGTATTCGGCAATGAAGCCGTCGATATCCCCGTCCATCACCGCATCGGTATTGCCCATCTCATAACCGGTGCGATGATCCTTGACCAGCCGGTAGGGCTGAAAGACATAGGAACGGATCTGGCTGCCCCAGCCGATCTCCGTCTGTTCGCCGCGCAGCGCAGCCAGCTCGGCTTCACGCGCGCGCAGTTTGATATCGAGCAGCTTGGCCGCCAGCATTTGCATGGCCACGGCTTTGTTCTGAATCTGGCTGCGCTCGTTCTGGCAGGAGACGACGATGCCGGTCGGCAGATGCGTGATGCGCACCGCGCTGTCCGTTTTGTTCAGATGCTGCCCGCCCTTGCCCGAGCTGCGGTAGGTATCGATACGCAGCTCATCCGGGTCGATCTCGATCTCGTGGTCATCGCTGACCTGCGGCAGCACATCCACGCTGGCGAAGCTGGTATGGCGGCGGCCGGCCGCATCATAGGGCGACATGCGCACCAGGCGGTGCACGCCGCTTTCGGATTTGAGATAGCCATAGGCATTGGAGCCGACGATGGAAAGCGAGGCGCTCTTGATGCCGCCTTCATCCGCCGGTTGGATATCCAACACCTGCACCTGATAATTGTGGCGTTCCGCCCAGCGCGTGAACATGCGCATCAGCATTTCGGCCCAATCCTGCGCCTCCAGCCCGCCGGTACCGGCATGCAGCGAGAGCAGCGCGTCGTTGCCGTCATAAGGGCCGGAAAGCAGCTGCGAAAGCTCCAGCGCCTCCAGCTCCTGCAGAAAGCGGCGCGCCGTGCGCTCCGCTTCCGCGGCCAGGTCGGCATCCTCTGCCTCCAGCGCCAGCTCGGTGGCTGCCTCTGCCTCGTCGCAGAGCGCTTCTGCATGCTGATAGGCACGCACCACATCGCGACGGCGGTTGAGCTGTGCCATCAGCGCCTGCGCCTGTTCTCGGTCGTCCCAAAAGCCGGGCGCCAGCGTTTTTTCCTCCAGCGCGGCGATCGCCTCCTGTTTGGCATCTACGTCAAAGAGACCTCCTGAGCGCGCCGAGTCTTTCCCTGCCATCTGCCAGCTGTGGTCTCAATTCTTCCAACATGATCTTGTTCCCTCCGTTTTTTGCCTGTTTTTTTCCGCTTGTTCCCGCTTGCCATGGGCAAGCCAGTGCGCGGCAAATATTTTTTCTGCGCCGGCATGCCCTTTGCCATCAGCCGGGCGCGGTTTGGCGCTTAGCGGCGGCCTGCTGCTGCGCCGCGTTTTTCGCCGCTGCTTCAAACATTGCGTCCGCAGCAGTTTTTATACTTTTTGCCGCTGCCGCAGGGGCAGGGGTCATTACGGCCGATGCGCTCGGCCGGGGTTTTGCGCAGCGGCACCTTTTTCTGCGCTTTCTCCCCGCTGCGGTTGGCGCTGATGTTCTGCCGTTCCTGCGGCCGTTCCACCAGCTCGGCCAGCAGGCAGAGGCGTACGGTTTCCAGCTTGATCTCCTCGATCATCGCCTGGAACATATCATAGGCTTCCTTTTTATATTCGAGCAGCGGGTTGAGCTGCCCGATGGCGCGCAGGCCGATACCCTGGCGCAGCTGGTCCATCGCGTCAAGATGGTCCATCCATTTCGCATCGACCACGCGCAGAATGGCGGCATGCTCAAGCGCATTGCGCACTTCCGGCGCGAGCGCGCCGCAGCGCGCGTCATAGGCGGCATGCATACGCTGATGGAAAAGCTGGCGCGCTTCCTGCTGCGAAAGCTGTTTTACCTCCTCTGCTGTCGGCAGCTGCTGCGGGATCAGGCTGGCAAAATCCTGCAGCAGGGCGGGCAGATCCCATTCTTCCGGGAACTGGCTGACGCCGCTGTAGCGGTCGAGCACGATATCCGTCGCATCGTCGAGCATGCCGAGCACGCTTTCATGCACATCCGGCTCGAACAGCGCCTTGCGGCGTTCGCCGTAGATCAGCTCGCGCTGCGTATTCATCACATCGTCATAATCGAGCACGTTTTTCCGTGCGTCGAAGTTGCGTTCCTCCACGCGCTTCTGGGCCTGCTCAATCGAGCGTGAAACCATGGGCATATCGATCGGCATCGAATCGTCCACGCCCACCTTATCCATCAGGCTGGCCATGTTGGCCCCGCCGAAGCGCAGCATCAGATCATCTTCCATCGAAAGATAGAACCGGCTGGAGCCCGGGTCGCCCTGGCGGCCGGCACGGCCGCGCAGCTGGTTATCGATGCGGCGGCTCTCATGCCGCTCCGTGCCGATGATATGCAGGCCGCCCAGCGCCACCACCTCGTCATGTTCCGCCGCGGTCTGCGCGCGGTAGGTGTCGATCAGCGCAAGACGTTCCGCATCGCTGTATTCCCGGTCCGGATGCGCAGCCATCTCTTCGGCAGCCATCGCTTCCGGGTTCCCGCCCAGCAGGATATCCGTACCGCGGCCCGCCATATTGGTCGCGATGGTCACTGCGCCCTTGCGGCCGGCCTGGGCGATGATCTGCGCTTCCTGCTCATGATATTTCGCATTCAACACATGATGCGCCACGCCGCGCTGCCGCAGCAGGGCGGAAAGATGTTCGGATTTTTCAATGCTCACCGTGCCCACCAGCACCGGCCGGCCCTTTTCATGCTCTGCGACGATCTCTTCCACCACGGCGTGGAATTTGCCCTGCTGCGAGCGGTAGATGATATCCGGATGATCGACGCGGATCAAAGGCAGGTTGGGCGGGATCTCCACCACGTCGAAATGGTAGATCTTGCGGAACTCTTCCTCTTCGGTTTTGGCTGTGCCGGTCATGCCGGAAAGCAGGTCGTACATGCGGAAAAAGTTCTGGAAGGTGATCGTGGCCAGCGTCTGGCTCTCGCGTTCGATCTTGACGTTTTCTTTGGCTTCGATCGCCTGATGCAGGCCTTCGCTGTAGCGCCGGCCAAACATGAGGCGGCCGGTAAATTCGTCGACGATGATCACCTGGCCGTCCTTGACCACATAATCGCGGTCGCGCTTATAGATCACCCGTGCGCGCAGCGCCTGGTTGATATGGTGGCTGAGCTCGGTATTCTTCGGGTCATAGAGGTTCTCCACGCCCAGCGCCTGTTCTACCTTGGCCACGCCCTGTTCGGTCAGGGCTACCTGCCGTGTTTTCAGATCCACCGTATAATCCGCCTCCTCGCCTTCCTTCAGGCGCGGGACGATTTTCGCTGCGGTATAATAAAGATCCGCCGGCTTGTCCGAAGGACCGGAGATGATCAGCGGCGTGCGCGCTTCGTCGATCAGGATGCTGTCCACCTCGTCAACGATGCAGTAATGCAGCGCGCGCTGTACCATATTCTCCTTGCGGAAGCACATGTTGTCGCGCAGGTAATCGAAGCCGAATTCATTATTGGTACCATAGGTGATATCCGCGCTATAGGCGGCGCGTTTTTGCTCCGGCTTGAGGCCATGCACGACCAGGCCTACCTCCAGGCCCAGAAAACGGTAGACGCGGCCCATCCATTCGCTGTCGCGGCGGGCGAGGTAGTCGTTGACCGTGATCACATGCGCGCCCTTGCCGGCCAGCGCATGCAGATAAGCCGGCGCGGTGGCGACCAGCGTTTTGCCTTCGCCGGTCTTCATCTCTGCGATGCGGCCGTCGGAAAGCGCCATGCCGCCGATCATCTGCACGTCGAAATGGCGCATACCCAGCGCGCGCCAGGCAGCTTCGCGCACGGTGGCGAAGGCTTCCGGCAGCAGCTCCTGCGGCGTGGCGCCGTTTTCCATGCGGCGGCGGTATTCGCCGGTCAGCGCCGCCAGCTCAGCATCGCTTCTGCGCTGCATCTCCGGCTCCAGGGCATTGACCGCCTGCAGAACCTTGTTATACTTTTTCAGATCCTTTGCATTGTCGTCGAACAGATTGCTGAAAAAACCCATTGTCTTACCTCTTTTCTTTCCGCAGCATAGGCGCTGCGGAGCCGTTCCACCCTTCAGTATACCATATGGCGGCGGCAGAATCAACGCAAGCGGACGGCAAAAGCGGGCTGGCGTAAGCGGCAATCCCTGCCGCCGCCGCGCGCAAAGGCCGGCTTGCCATGCGGCTGTTACTGCTGCGGCCGGTCGCGGTTGCCGGTTGCGGCAGCCGGCGTCAGGGCAGGGGATTTTCCGGTCCCGGCAGGGAAACGGGCGGCGGGGCGAGAATGTATAAGGCTGGGAATCATCCTTCCGCTTTGCGGCCGGCTTTGCCGGCCGCAAGGTCCGGCGCGTTCCGCTGCGCCCGGCGGGAGGACAGTTGGGGGTTTCGATGAGCTATACCGCATTATACCGGCGTTGGCGGCCGCAGCGCTTCGGCGACCTGGTCGGCCAGCCGCATATCGCGCGCGTGCTGGGCCATGCTGCTGCCAGCCGGAATTTCGTACATGCCTATCTTTTCTGCGGGCCGCGCGGCACGGGCAAGACCTCGGCAGCGCGCATTTTGGCGCGCGCCATCAACTGCGAGCAGGTGCTGGAAAACGGCGATCCCTGCGGTGTCTGCCCGGCTTGCCAGCGCTTTGCGCGCGGCGAAAGCATGGATATGATTGAGATCGACGGCGCTTCCAACCGCGGGATCGACGAGATCCGCGATCTGCGTGAGCGCGTCAAATATGCACCGGCGCAGGAGCATTACAAGGTCTATCTGATCGACGAAGTGCATATGCTGACCAACGAGGCATTCAATGCGTTGCTGAAAACGCTGGAAGAGCCGCCGGCGCATGTCGTGTTCCTGTTTGCGACCACTGCGCCCCATAAATTACCGCTGACCGTACTTTCCCGCTGCCAGCGCTTTGATTTCCGCCGCATCAGTGATGAAGATATCGCCGCGCATCTGCGCAGGATCGCCGCGGCGGAGGGGATCGCCCTGCAGCCGGAGGCCGCCGCGCTGATCGCGCGCAAGGCGGAGGGCGGTATGCGCGATGCGGTCAGCCTGCTCGACCAGTGCGCCGGCGCGTTGACAGAGGAAATCAGCCCGCAGGCCGTCTGCGAACTGCTGGGCGCCGTGGACCGCGGCTTTGTCCTGGAGCTGCTGCGCCTGCTGCTGGCGCAGGACGTCTCCGCCGTACTCGCCGCCGTCGACCAGCTGGTGCGTTCCGGCCGCGACCTGCGCCAGGCGCTGGACGATCTGCTCGCCGTCACGCGTGAGCTGCTGTTGGCGCGCCTTTCGCCGCAGAGCGCGCAGGCGGCGCTGCCGGAATGGGCGGCAGAAACGGAACCCGGCGCTTATCTTTCTCTGCTGCAGGCGTTTTCTGATCTGGACAGCCGCATGCGGCTGGCCCTTTCGCCGCGGATTACGCTGGAGTTGGCATTGATCAAAGCCTGCGGCATACTGCCGGCAGCGCCGGCCATGCCGCCGCAGGTGCGGCAGTCGCCGCCGCCGCGGTCGTCGCCGCAACAGCAGACGGCGCAGCCGCAACAACAGACGGTGCAGCCGCAACAACAGACGGTGCAGCCGCGTCAGACGATGCAGCAGCAAACAGCTGCGCCGTGCACAGGACAGGCAGGCGCGCAGGCAGAACAGCGGGCGGCCAAAGCCGAGACGGCGGATAGCATGGCGGCGGCAGCTGCCGTGGAGATTGAAACCGTGCGCGAACGCTGGCAGGAGATCCTGCAGCGCGTGGCGGAGCGAAATTCCGGCGCTTATGCCGTGCTGCGCGAAGCCTGGCCAGACCGCATCGAAGGCAACCGTCTGCTGCTCGATTTCCCGCCGGCGATGGGCGTATTCATGGCCAGCGTGCTCAGCCCGGCGCAATATAAGACGATGATCGAGAATACCGTTAACAGCGTACTGCGCAGTGCGCTGCGCATCGACGGATTTATCGGTGCAGAGCGCGCCGCCTGTCCGGATGAGGAAGAGGAGGCCGCGCCGGCTGCTGCGGCAGAAGCGCAGCCAGAGCCGGAACCAGAACCAGAGCAGGAGCGCCTGTTCTGAATCGTCGCCGCGGCAGGCGCAGCGGCGCTGCTTTCCGGCAGCGGATGGCGTCAGGCGCGGACAGCGGCGGGAAAAGAAACGCAATGCGAACAAGATATCCGGCGGCAGGCCGGCAAAAGGAGGCTATCAAATGGGATTCAACATGCAGAAGCTGATGAAGCAGGCGCAGAAGATGCAGCAGGATATGGCGCGCGCGCAGGAAGAGCTGCGTGAGAGCGAGGTGGAGGGCGTAGCCGGCGGCGGCATGGTCCGCGTGACCGCCAATGGCGCGAGCGAGATCCTCGCCATCCATATTGCGCCGGAAATCGTGGATCCGGAAGATGTGGAAATGCTGGAAGATATGGTGCTGGCTGCGGTGAAGGAGGCGCTCAGCGCAGCGCAGGCGCTTTCCGCCGAACGCATGGCACGCGTTACCGGCGGCATGAACATGCCGGGGCTGTTCTGATGGCTTACCCCTATCCCCAGCCCCTGCAGGAGCTGATCCAGGCCTTTTCCCGGCTGCCGGGCGTGGGCGCCAAAGCTGCGCAACGGCTGGCCTTTCATCTGCTGGCAGAAGGGCGTGAAGATGCGCGCCGGCTGGCAGATGCGCTGCTGACTGCAGTGGAAGCCGTGCATCCCTGTCCGGTCTGCGGCAACTATACGGATGCGGCGCGCTGTGCGATCTGCGAGGATCCTCAGCGCGACCGTTCGCTGCTCTGCGTGGTCTCCGGCGTGGCGGATATCCTGTCGATGGAACGCTCCGGCCGTTATCACGGGCTTTATCATGTGCTGGGCGGCGTGATCTCGCCGATGGACGGCATCGGCCCGGAACAGCTGCGTGTCGCCGACCTGTTGCAGCGCGTGCGCTCCGGCGGCATCCGCGAAGTGATCCTGGCCACCGACCCGACGATGGAGGGCGAGACAACAGCGCTCTATCTTGCCAAAAAGCTGAAACCGCTTGGCGTGGCGGTCAGCCGGCCTGCGCATGGCATGCCGGTTGGCGGCAGCCTGGCCTATACGGATGAAGCCACGCTGGAGCAGGCTTTTCGCAACCGCCGGCCGCTTTGAACCCTGCTTGCATCCCGCTTGCTGCTGCCTGCGCCGCTGCCGTGGCCGGCCATCCCGGCCGCTGCTCGCCTCAGGCCGGCCGGCGGCCAGCCATGCCTGCCGGCAGATGATTGACAGCAGCCGCTGTTTTTGTTAAAATCAGCATGTATCTTTTTGTTATCGATTTTGCCGTGCTAGACGGGGCATTAGCGGCGCCTTGTAACCCTCAATCCGCTACAGGGGGGTCGACGCCCGGTCTGAGGGTGCGGCTTGTGGTGCAGTACCGTATAAGCGATGTCGAAGGGCGGGTCCCGCGCGGCGGACAGCCGTGAACCCCGTCAGGTCCGGAAGGAAGCAGCGGTAAACGGATTCGCTCCGGGCGCCGTGGGAGTTCCTGCCTGGAGTTGGCTGTACGGCAAACGGCCGGAAGCGCGCATTCGAAGCCGGGCGCACGGCAAACTGAATCACGCCCGTGCGGCGTGTTTTTTTTCTGAACCGCAGGCCTTCACCGCTGCCGGAAAGAAAAGGAAAGATAAGGGGTTTTGCCATGAGCCAGTATGCGCAGGGCGTTCTTTGCGCGATCATCTCTGCTGCCATCTACGGCGCCGGTCCAACCTGCGCCCTTTATGTCTATGCCGATGGCGCGAGCGAAGCCAGCTATCTGTTCTGGCGTTATGTTTTTTCCGCGCTCGCCCTGCTGCCGCTGTTTTTCCGTCAGCCGGCGGCCATGCGCCGCCTGCAACGCGGTGATATCGGCCGTCTGCTGCTGCTCGCGCTGTTCATGGCTGCCGCCGGCCTGCTGCTGACCAGCTCCTATACGCTGATCGGCACCGGCATCGCCACCACGCTGCATTTTTCCTATCCGGTTTTTACCCTGCTCGGCTGCGCTTTGTTCTACCATGACCGCATCCAGCGGCGGATGGTCGTCTGCGTTGCGCTCACCTTGGCCGGCGTGGCGCTCTGCTATGCGCCGGGCGGCGCGCACAGCCTGCTCGGCGTATTCATCGCTTTCATTTCCGGCGCAGCTTATGCCATGTATCTGATCTATCTCGGCAAAAGCGGACTTTCCGATGTGCCGCCGGTCACGCTTTCCATCTATCTTTCTCTGGCCATCGCCGCGCTGTTCGTCCCTTATATGCTGGCGACGGACAGCTTTGTCTGGCGGCTTTCCGCCGGTTCCTGGCTGGTGCTGGCCGTGATCGCCGCCGCCTGCTCCGCAGCCATGGTGCTGCTGCAGCTGGGCGTGAAATATATCGGGCCGCAGAGCGCTTCCGTGCTCAGCACATTCGAGCCGCTCACCGCAGTGGTGATCGGCCTGCTTTTCCTCAACGAGCCATTTTCCTGGCGCATGTTGGCCGGCGTATTGCTGGTGCTTGCCTCTGTGCTGCTGCTTACCCTTTCCGGCCCGCAGCCTGCCGCCGGCAAACGGCTGCCGCATCCACACCGGCATCTTCATCTGCGGCGCCATGGCATGCGCTGAACATGCGGCCGCATGCGGCATCCCTGGCCTGCGGCGAAGGGAAAACGGCATTTTTTTGATCGGACAATGCAGGAAAAAGGACAGGGCAGGACGAATGAAAACTGGCGGAAGAGAAAGGAGCGGTTGCGATGGGCAAAGCAGAGGTGGCGGCCTATTTCCATGCCATCGGTCGGGATGACCTGCAGGTCCTGGAATTCGACGTTTCCTGCGCTACCGTAGAACTGGCGGCTGCAGCGATCGGCGTTGCGCCGGGGCAGATCGCCAAAACGCTCTCCTTCCAGCTTAAGGAGCGCATGATCCTGATCGTGATGAGCGGCTCGGCCCGCCTTTCCAACCGTAAATTCAAGGCGGCTTTTGGGGAAAAGGCCCGCCTGGCGCCGCATGAGGCTGCGCTGGCCCTGACCGGCCACGCGGTGGGCGGCGTCTGCCCGTTTGGCCTGAAAACGCCGCTCGACGTATATCTGGACCAGAGTTTGCGCAAATTTTCTCATGTCTACCCGGCAGCCGGCGCGGGCAACAATATGGTGCGCGTGGCTGTTGCGGAACTGCCCGGCCTGGTCGATACGGCAGGCGGCGCAGCCTGGGTGGATGTGGCGGAAGATGCGGACAGTGAATAAAGGAGGAAAAAAGATGTCTGAGATACTGCATGTAACGGAAAAAGATTTTGAACAGAAGGTATTGCAGGCGCCCGGCCGGGTGCTGGTCGATTTCTGGGCAGACTGGTGCGGCCCCTGCCGGATGATGGCGCCGGTGCTGGAACAGCTGGCTGGAGAGGGAATCGAAGGGCTGACCATCGCCAAGGTCAATGTGGACGAGGAGCCGGCGCTGGCGCAGCGCTATGAGATTCTTTCCATCCCGGCGCTGAAACTGTTTGAAGGCGGCCGCGTGATCGCAGAGCAGGTGGGCGCGATGCCAGCCGCTGTGCTGCGCCGCAACCTGGGGATCTGACCATGCAGGCGGAGATTGACGTCGCGGTGGTGGGCGGCGGCGTCGCCGGCTTGACCGCAGGCATGTATGCGGCGCGCAACGGAATGCGCACCGTTTTATTTGAAGCGATGATGCCGGGCGGCCAGACCGCGACCATCCTGCGGCTGGAGAATTATCCCGGTTTTCCCGACGGCGTGGACGGCGCCGCGCTGGCAGCTGATATCCTGCGCCAGGCGGAAGCGGCCGGCTGCGAACTGCGCTATGAAGCGGTGCAGGAGATCATCCCTGCAGAGGCCGTTGCCGCGCCCCATACCATCGTCACGGCAGCGGGCCGCTATGCGGCAAAGACCGTGATTCTGGCCGGCGGCGCTGCGCCCAGGCGGCTGGGCCTGCCGCGCGAAGAGGAACTGACCGGGCATGGCGTCAGCTATTGCGCCACCTGCGACGGCGCGCTCTTTCGCGGTAAGCGTGTGGCTGTGGTCGGCGGCGGCAATACCGCGCTGACGGATGCGCTCGTGCTTTCGCGCTATGCGGAACGTGTTTTTCTCATCCATCGCCGCGACGCTTTTCGCGGCAGCCGCGTACTGGAGGATCGCGTGCGGGCCACGGCGCAGATCGAGCTGCTGCTTTCGCGCACGGTCAGCGGCCTGCTCGGCACGGACAAACTGAGCGGCTTGCAGTTGGCAGCTCCGGATGGCGCGGATGCGGGCGAACTGGCGGTGGATGGCCTGTTTGTTGCGGTCGGCGTTTCCCCGGTCAGCGAATTTGTCGCCGACTGCCTGCAGCGCAGCAGCAATGGCGGTATTGTGACGGATGCGCGCATGCAGACTTCGTTGCCCGGCGTTTATGCGGCCGGCGATTGCCGCGATACTGCGCTGCGGCAGGTGGTCACCGCAGCGGCGGATGGGGCGGTCGCAGCTGCCTCAGCCAGCGAATATGTGATGTCCCTCGGCTGAGTCCCTGCGCAGCGGCCATGGCGTAGGCAGAAAGCAGGCGCCTTTTCGGCAGGCGTTTCTGCGCTGGAAGAAAATATGGCAAAAAAGGGCAGCCCTGCCGGGGCTGCCCGAATCATCATCCGGCATAGATGCTTTTCGGGAAACGGCATGGCTTCGGCTATGCCGTTGCGAGCTTTTGCCGCCTGTTCAGGGCAGGCGCAGGAAGTGTTCCCGCAAGGCCATAGCAGAGCCCCATCTGCAGACCCTGCCCGGCTGTTCCCTAAAAGCGTCGATTCTATCGAAACCATAAAAAGAAAAGCCGCAGGCGTGGAAACCCTGCGGCTTTTCCATATGCCATACATGAAGATTGGCCGGATACTTCGATTAATGCAGCGTTGCTTAAAATGGTAGATTTTGTTGCGTCTTTATCGCCCCATTCTGTTCCGTCCGGGAAGTAAGCTCTTCCCTGCCGCAAAGCATCATTGAATGAGTTGGCGGAGGTATTGGAAAACCGTACGACAGCACAGATTCGGATCATCAGCGATATCGCCAAGTCAGCCAAAACCGCATGAGAAAAATGCACAGATAGCAAAGGCGATAGGTGATGAAGCGAACTTTTGCAATGCGCTGCAATGCGCTTTGCCCGCTAGCACAGGAATGATGAGATGAGAAAGGGAACATGCACAACAAATTGGAATTTGAAAACCATAAAATTATGAGTGATTATTGCTCTCCATAGGTTATCAATAAAATCCTCCAAAAGCCTTGAAAATAAAGGATTTATCGCAATGTGTTCGCCTTATCCCTTTATATGATTTCA
>CALXRV010000016.1 GCA_944390945.1 uncultured Clostridia bacterium | reverse complement strand
GGCTCTTTCTTTTCCCTATACTCAATAAGAATATTCAGGACTTTTTTGCTGCCGCTTCCGCCTCCCGGCTTCCGCGGCTGCGTTCGCTTCTTTGGCTCGTTTACTGTTCAGTTCTCAAAGACCTCTCGCGCTTGACGCGTTTTCTAGTATATTCCTTTACGCGTCGCTTGTCAACAACTTTTTTCGCGATTTTTCGCGATTTTTTGTTGCCCGGTTTCCCGGGAAATTTAGGCACCCGCGCGGTGGGGTGCTTGTTTAATATATCATATCGCCCATGGCCTGTCAACAGTTTTTTCCTAAAATCCCAAAAAAAATGGAGCAGGCAAAATAATGCCTGCTCCAAGGCCTACTGATCATGCCAGCATGCACAATTTTCCCGCAGGCGGCAGCAAAACCCCATGCTGCCGCGAATTCAGGCGCGCATGCCTTCAGCGGATCGTATCCGTTCCCATATAGGGAATCAGGACTTCCGGCACCTTTACCGAGCCGTCCGCCTGCTGATAATTCTCCAGGATCGCAGCCACTGTGCGGCCAACAGCCACCCCGGAGCCATTCAGCGTATGCACAAATTCCGGTTTGCCGCCCTCCCGGCGGAAGCGGATATTGGCCCGCCGGGCCTGGAAGTCTTCAAAATTGGAGCAGGAACTGATCTCGCGGTAGCCGTTATAGCCGGGCAGCCAGACCTCAAGGTCATACGTTTTAGCAGAAGAAAAGCTCATATCGCCGGTGGAAAGCGTTACCACGCGATAAGGCAGCCCCAAACGCTGCAGCACATCTTCCGCATCCGCGGTCAATTTTTCCAGCTCTGCCCAGCTGTCCTCCGGGCGGGTGAACTTGACCAATTCCACTTTATTGAACTGATGCTGCCGGATCAGGCCGCGCGTATCGCGCCCCGCCGCGCCGGCCTCAGCCCGGAAGCAGGCGGAATAGGCAGCATAGCAGATGGGCAGTGCACGCTCATCCAGGATCTCATTGCTGAACAGATTGGTCACCGGCACTTCTGCGGTCGGGATCAGGTAATAATCCGTACCCTCCACATGGAACATGTCCTCGGCAAACTTCGGCAGCTGGCCAGTACCGCGCATCGCATTACTGTTCACCAGATAAGGCGGGAAGATCTCTGTATAGCCATGCTCGCGGATATGCGTATCCAGGAAAAAGTTGATCACCGCGCGCTCCAACCGCGCGCCCAGCCCTTTATAAACGGTGAAGCGGGCGCCGGCGATCTTCACGCCGCGTTCAAAATCAAGCAGATCCAGTGCCGTGCCGACATCCCAGTGATTGAGCGGCGTGAAATCGAACTGCCGCGGCTCGCCCCAGCGGCGCTGCTCCACATTGGCGCTGTCATCCGGGCCGACAGGCACGGAAGGATGCGGAATATTCGGGATGCGCATCAGCTGGTCGGTCAAGGCATCTTCCAGTTCCTTCAGCCGTTCATCCAGCGCGCTGATCTCATCGCCAAGCGCGCGCATTTCAGACATCAGTGCCGAGGCATCCTCGCCGGATTTCTTCATTATGCCGATCTGCTTCGAGACCGTATTGCGATGCGCCTTCATTTCCTCGACCCGGCCGAGAATAGATCGACGCTCCTCCTCCACAGCGAGAAAGCTGTCCAGAGAGATCTTGCCCCCCCTTTTGGCCAATGCTTCGATCACCGCTTCCGGATTCGCACGCACAAACTTCAAATCCAGCATGACGACACCTCCTCTTGTTTTTGCCGCCGTACAGTGCAGATATGCGCTGACAGCGATTTAGTTTTTCTATTATAATATAACATTCACCATTATTCAATACAAACTTTGCCGCAGCCAGGACAGGAGCGGGCGGAGCCGCTTCGCCGGCAGGGAGAAAAAAGCCATCTCCGTTTTTCAGAAAAAAATCGGCTGCATCCATTGACAGCCGCAAAACGGCGTGGTATTATGTTTCATGTAGCTCATGTCCCAACTTTGGAGGGGTGTCCGAGCGGTTTAAGGTGACGGTCTTGAAAACCGTTGGGCTGTAACAGGTCCCGTGGGTTCGAATCCCACCTCCTCCGCCACAGCACCCGCCGGGGCTTGTGGAGAGTTGGCCGAGTCGGTCGAAGGCGCTCGCCTGCTAAGCGAGTATACGGGCCAAAACCTGTATCGAGGGTTCGAATCCCTTGCTCTCCGCCACACTTTTGTGTTGACGGCGCTTTCCATCGACGCAAAAGTGATCGTGCGCTCATAGCTCAGCCGGATAGAGTGTTTGGCTACGAACCAAAAGGTCGCAGGTTCGAGTCCTGCTGGGCGCACCACGTCGGAGCAAAGTCCGCTTTGCTCCGACGTATTTTTTATGCGATGACAAAAAGATGTCCTCCGTCCGCTTTCCTGCTCCTCCTTTCGCAATCACGAGCGCCTTGTTGGGTCGTGATTGGGAGCCGTCCTGCGGACGGCTTTTTTCTTAAACCAGAAATATCGCGTTTAACCTTTCTTTCCCAAAAGAAAGGTATCGCTTAAGTCCTGTTTTTCTTGCATTTACCGCCGCATCTCTGCCGCTGAATAATAACCATCTCCATTGCTGCGCGGATGATTTCCGCAGTTCAGTGCGGCCCAAGCCGGCGGTCGCTTCTGCTTCTCCCGCTTAGCAAAACCCCTGCACCGGGCAAATCTAAGCCAGGATATACTCTTCGCAGAATGACTTTATTTCCTCAGTTCTGTCTGCGACATCTTCTTTCGATTCAACAGCACATAGCCCAAGACGGCCGCCTGGTTTTATTTCAAGATGACCATAGAAATGCTCTATGCTGTCCATTATTTTTTGGCATTCCGCCATTTTGGAACCCGTCCTGAGCGCGATCACATAACCATATTTTCCCCGCGGTATCGCTGCATGCGGTTCATGGGTATTGCTCCAGGGCGTGCAGCGATCAATAAATGCTTTGAACTGGCCTGGAACACCGGCCCAATACGAGGGGGAAACGGATACGATCTTATCGGCCCATATATACTGCGCCATTAGCTTCTTTGTGTCGTCTGCTTGAAAACAATTTGCCGTGATATGACATTGCCTGCAGCCCCGGCAAAATTTGATATCAAAATCATCGATACATACGCATTTCACCGTATTACCTGCCGCCGCAGCATATCCTCTGATAAGGTTTACCATTTCAGCGGTCGCACCGTTTTTGACCGGGCTGCAATTTACAATCAACAGCTTCATCCCTGCTCCACCTCCGCTACCTCTACCAACCGAACGCAGAAAAATCTGGGCAGGCACGGGTTACGCATAAAGCGTTCCCCATGCCTGCCCAGATGGATTTCCCCCGGCACAGGAAACACGAGCGCCCCATGGCTGGCAAATTGGCAAACATGATCTCGCCTGGCCTTATTTGTCGACTGTTTTTCTGTTTTCCTGGAGCTGGCCGGGAATTACATCATCAAACGCGCGCGCAGGCGAACCGTTCTGCTGTTGCCGGATGCGGCTCCAGCTCTGCCGCGCTATGCCCGACTGCCGCCATCGCCACCGGCACAAAGCCTGCCGGCACCTTTGCCGCAGCGCAAAGCGCCGCATCCTGCGAGAGCGCAGCCATTACGCCCATCAGATAGACCGACCCCAGCCCCAGCTCCGCCGCTTCAACCAGGATGTTTTCCATCACGCAGGCAGCGCTCATCCGGTGCATTTCCCCCGTGCGGCCCTCCTCCTGCTTCACGCTGACCAGAATACCAGCCGGCGCATGGTAGAGCGGATGCTTGTTCGCCGCCTCAGGGGCAGCGGCGCAGGCAGCCGCTTCGATCCCAGATAGCAGCGCCGGGTCCTGGATCACGCTCAGCGCGATAGCGTCAAAGCGGGCCATCCCCACCGGCGCAGCGTTTGCCGCAAGCAAAAGCTGCTCGATCTCTTTTTCCGTAACCGGCTCTGCCGTAAAATCACGGCAGGAACGCCGGGCCAACATCGCTTGCAATACGTTCATTTTTCTATCCCCTTCCTTCCGTACGGCGCGACAGCGGACAGAGCGCCGTTCTGATCATTTCTTCGCCAGCTTCTGGGCAAAATCAGCCATTGCGGCGGCGATCTTCAACTGTTGCGGGCAAACGGCTTCACAGCTGCCGCAGCCCAAGCAGGCGGCAGGCCGCTTATCCTCCGGCAGAGAGGAAATCAGCATCGGCGCGATAAAGCCGCCGCCGGTAAAGCAGTGCTCATTGTACAGATTGAGCAAAGTCGGGATATCCAACCCCTGCGGGCAATGCGAAACGCAGTAATGGCAGGCTGTGCAGGGCAGCGCAATGCGCTGCACCATTTCCGCAGCGATATCGAGCAGCGCCTGCTTCTCTGCGGCATCCACCGGCTGCATGGTCTCGAAAATGGCGATATTTTCCTTCATCTGCGCCAGGTCTGACATGCCGGAGAGAATGACCTTGACTTCCGGCATTCCCTGCAGGAAACGCATCGCCCAGCCTGCCTGGCTTTCCGCCGGACGTAATGCCCGCAGGCGGGCAACATCTTCCTCGGCCAGGCGTACCAGCTGGCCGCCGCGCAGCGGTTCCATCACCCACACCGGCAGACCATATTCCGTGCAAAGCGCAACCTTCTCCGCCGCCTGCTGGAATTCCCAGTCCACATAATTGACCTGCAGCTGGCAGAATTCCATATGTTCGCCATAAGCCTCCAGAAAACGCCGCATCACCGGCAGCGCGCCATGCGCGGAGAAGCCAAGATGGCGGATGCGGCCGTTGATCTTCTGCGACAGCAGATAGGGCAAGATGCCGTGCCGCAGGTCGAGGTATTCATCAATATTCATCTCACAGACATTATGGAACATATAGAAATCAAAATATTCCACGCCGCAGCGTTTGAGCTGCTGCGCAAAGATCTCTTCTACCTTATCCATATTCTTCAGGTCATAGCCGGGGAATTTATCAGCCAGGAAAAAGCTTTCGCGCGGATATTTGGCCAGCGCTTTTCCAACCGCAGCTTCCGAATGGCCGCCGTGATATCCCCAGGCAGTATCATAATAATTGACGCCATGCTGCATGGCATAATCGACCATCTCAGCAACAGCAGCTTCGTTCACCTGCGCATCATTGCCGTCATGCACCGGCAGGCGCATGCATCCCATCCCCAGCAAAGAAAGCTGCAACCCTTTGAAATCGCGATAAATCATTCTGATCTCCCCTTTTTGCTTTTTCTCCGCTTTCCAATCCAGTCTTCTGTTTATTCAATTTCACACTCTACGCCTACTTTCCTGCCATTAACGCCGCTTTCCCTCCTGCCGGCGGATAAAATTTCACCATAGGTACATACTGTAAAAAACGCAGGAGGCACGGGATGGAACAGAAAAGAAATGCGCAAGATAAGCCAAAGCCAGCCAGCAGCGGCGCGGAATTCTTCGGTCCGCGCCCCGGAGCGCTGGCGGATGATACGGTAGGCGTCGTTTCCGCACAGGATTGCACCGGGCTGCTCCAAACGCCGGCAGATCCGGCAGCTGCAGAAACGCTGCTTGCTTTAGGCAGTCAGCCGGCAAGCGGCATCAGAAAAAAGCAACCGCAGCATCCGACAAATAAAGGACAGAACCGCCCTTAAGGGCGGTTCTGTCGCCTAAAACGCCAACAGGTTGAGGCCAATCTCCGCATCCGCGCGACGGCCGACGCGTCCTTTGCAGACGACGACAAAGATCTCTGCCGTTGCGCTGATCGTCGCGCTGTTCAGATGCCCGGCAGCAATCACGCCATGATGCGGATCCGCTGCCGTGATATGCAGATGCAAATAAGGCTTGCCATCCATCCGCGTAAGATTGCCGGCCAGCGCCGTAATCTCGAAAGCACCGCTGAAAGTCTGCTGATGATACTGCTTTTCCGCCACGTCGTACACGCCGGCCACGATATGATCCGCCGCACCGATGCCCTGCACGGAAGCAAGATCGATCATTTCTGCTTCCGCCAGCTGCAGCAGGCAAGCCGTCAGTTCCTCCCCGCGTTCCAAGCGCACAACATAGGTATTGTCAAAGCATCTGTATTCCATGATAAGCGCCTCCTTTCTGCTCCAGATCGAGCAAAGCACGTTTCATCTCCATGCCGCCGCCAAAACCAGTCAGCGAACCATCCGCACCGATCACACGATGACAGGGAATGACGATCAACAAAGGATTACGATGGTTGGCCATGCCGACAGCGCGATAACCGCGTGGACTGCCGGCCAGCTCAGCAACCTGCCTGTAGCTGCGTGTCTCGCCATAGGGGATCGTCCGCAGCACCTGCCAAACACGCTGTTGAAAAGAAGTCCCGCGTGGCTGCAACGGCAAATCAAAACAACGGCGCCTGCCGGCAAAATATTCTGCCAGCTGTGCCGCTGCCAGCGACGTCAGTTCGCTTTCCTGCCAGCATAGCTGCTCCTTTTCCGGCTGCAGCCTATCCGGACAGGCAATCTGCAACAAGGCCCGTGCATCCGCTACAATACTGAGCGGACCGACCGGCGTCTGATAGGTATAGATGCTGAGCATGTTTTCCTCCTGATCAGGCCGAACTTGGCTATCCGGCTAGATCCGGCCGTAACGGCTGCCCAAACGTTCGCGCAGCTGCTGCCGCAGCGCAAGCGCCAGCTCATCCGGCAGCTCGCGCTTGGGCAGGATAACAGCAGTCATCGGCCCGTGATAAAGGAAGAAATGCGCGCCAGTCTCGCGCGCTTCGGCAAACTTCTCCAGGCGGTATTTCGAGCCGCCGCCCTGCGTCTGATTTTCCAGGACCAGCTCGCGCCCGGTCAGGGAAAGATGATAACGCAACCCCTGCTCCGGTATGCTTTGCCGGAATACGCTCCAGCCGTTCATCCGCCAGGCGACATAGCAGCCGGTCAGCGCCAACAAAGCTATACCCAACCAGGGCTGTCCATCCTGCAGGACTAACAACAGGCCAACACCGGCCACGAAGATCAGCACCGGCACAGTCAGACGCTTTTTCAGCCAGAGCGTATAAAGAAAAAACGACCGCAGATCAGCCCGGCAGATCCGGATATCCGCTTCCAGGCGCTCCGCCATGGGCATTCCTCCTTTTTTTTATTGTAGCACAGCGCTGCCGGTTGCGCAACCGGACGGAATGTGATACGCTACAGATATGGAGATCCGTATCATTTGCATTGGAAAGCTAAAAGAACGCTACTGGCGGGAGGCAGAGGCGGAATACAGCAAACGTCTGGGCCGGTTCTGCCGACTTTCTGTGCTGGAGCTAAAGGAAGAGCGCCTGCCGGAAAATGCATCGCCGGCAGAAGAGGCGGCTGCTGTCGCAGCAGAAGGCGAAGCCATTCTGCGTGCCTGCCGTGCGGACAGCTACCGCATCGCGCTCGACATCCGCGGCAAAAGCAGCAGCTCCGAACAGTTGGCAGCAGATCTTGAACAGCTGGCGCTCAGCGGGCGTAGCAGCATCTCTTTTCTGATCGGCGGCTCGCTGGGGCTTTCCCCCGCCGTGCTGGCAGCCGCGGACCGGCGCCTTTCCTTTTCCGCCATGACCTTTCCGCATCAGCTGATGCGCATCATCCTGCTGGAACAGATCTACCGCGCATTCAAGATCAACCATCATGAAACCTACCATAAATAAAACAAAGCGGCAGCCGCCGGCCGGGCAATCGCAGTGCGTCTGCCCAAGGAGGAATCGGCATGACGACATATGAACTGGCAAAAGCAATGGAAAATGAGCTCCGCAGCTGGCGGCGCGAGCTGCATCGCCATCCGGAGCTGGGGCGAAACGAACATTTTGCGCAAGAATTTATCTGCGCCCGCCTCGATGAGATGGGGATTCCCTATCAGCGCGAAGCTACCGCCGTACTGGCGCTGATCCGCGGTCGCAAGGAACACCCGCTGATCGGCCTGCGCGCGGATATGGATGCACTGCCGATCCGCGAGCAGACCGGACTGCCGTTCGCTTCGCAGAACGACGGCTGCATGCATGCCTGCGGTCACGATTGCCATATGGCGATGCTGCTCGGCGCGGCGCAGCTGCTGCAGGGAATGCGCGACGAACTGGATTGCAGCGTGCGCCTGATCTTCCAGCCGGCAGAGGAAACTGTCACCGGCGCGGCCTCCATCATCGGCCACCCGGCGCTGCAAGGCATGGATACCGTATTTGCCATCCATATCTGGAGCTATCTCGAACTGGGCAAGATCTCGCTGGAAGCCGGACCGCGCATGGCTGCCGCCGGTGCGTTCAAGATCCATATCCGCGGCCGCAACAGCCATTGCGGCCGGCCGCAGGATGGTGCGGATGCGGTGCTGGCAGCGGCAAATGTCGTGCAGGCGCTGCAAAGCGTGGTCAGCCGCCGCATGGATCCGTTTGCACCAGTCGTGCTCAATATCGGCAAGATGACAGCCGGTACAGCGTTCAATATCATGGCGGGGGAAGCGGAGCTGGCTGGGACAACGCGCTATTTTGATCCCGCATTGACAGAAACCCTGCCCCGCCTGATCGGCGAAATCGCCGCGCATGCGGCAGCTGAAGTCGGCGCCGAAGCAAAGCTCGAATATGAAAGCCGCGTGCCGCCGGTCATCAACGACACGACCTGCAGCGCATTGGCGGAGCAGGCAGTAGCTAAAATGGGCGCTCCGGCTGTTACTTCGCAACTGCAGGAAACGATGATCAGCGAAGACTTTTCGCTATTCATGGGAGAGGCTCCCGGCTGTCTCGCCTTCCTGGGCGGCCGCAACGAAGCGGCCGGACAATGCTGGCCACATCATCATGAGCGGTTCGATGTGGATGAGGCAGCGCTACCGATTGGCACAGCGCTCTATGTCCAGTATGCGCTGGAGGCAGCGCAGCATTTTGCCTAAAACCAGGGGCTGCATCTGTTGCCGGGCCGGCACGCAGAGCAGCAGCTTGCTTGCAGATGATGAAACATGCCGCGCAGCCGGATAGAACCAAAACCGGCCCGCAGCCGGGAACGCAAAAAGCGCTCTCCGGCAGCGGGCCGGTTTGTTTTCCCCCTTCATCCCCGCCCCCAGGATATCCGCTCGACCGGATATTCAGCCGTATACAGCCGGTTCCGTGCCGCCGGCCAGGCAGCAGGGTGCTCAGAACGGACGGTAACGGCAGCAGCAGTTGCAAAGCAGATTCAGCCCGATGCAATAACAGCAGAGATTGCCCGGACTGGCTGCCGGCCGCGTATAGGTATAGCCGCGCTGGCGGTAGGTCGTCTGTCCCATCGCCAGCATATCCGCCAGTTCGCGATAACGCATATTGTTCGGTTCCATGCGGCAGGCTGTCGCCGCATGCTCGCGGGCGATCATATTGTTGCCCAGCCCGGCATTCGCCAGGGCGGAAAGATAATACCACTGCGCGTCGCGGCGTTCAATCATCATCAGCACATTGCGCGCCTCGCGATAGTGGCCGGCATTGATATAATTGGCCGCTGCCTGCAGGCGTGGCTCTTCCTGATATGCACCGCTTCCTTGTCTTTCGCCGCTTTGGCCAAATCCACCAAATCCGCCGAAGCCCCCCGCCTGGCCATAACCCGTACCGCCATAAGAAGGGCCGCCGCCCTGGCGCTGCTGCATGATCAGATCATATGCTTCCTGCACCTGCTTAAAACGCTGCTCCAGTTCGCGGATATTCGGTGCGCCGACGTTCATATCCGGATGGTATTTCTTGACCAGGGTCTTATATGCCTTTTTCACCTCGTCGTCGCTGGCTGAAGGCGGGACGCCGAGCACTTTATAGGGATCCATTTCCGTTTTCCTTTTCCTTCTGCGTTTCCGCGTTTTTCTGCCGCCTTGCCAACAGCAGCTCATATTTGCTCCAGACGCCGGAATAGAGGATATTGCGCAGGATATCGCTGTAGAGCAATACCGGCAGCCGTTCGAATGCGCGTGCGCATTCCGCCATCAGCGCGGTCAGCATATCTTCGCAGCGGGCAGCCAACTCCGACGGACAGCCCTGCGCCAGCAGCGGGTTAAAGCAGCCCTTTTTGCCGTCGCGCTCCAGATCCTCCACCGCATCCATCAGATAGATGAATTTGCCAAGATAAAAGCCCAGGCTGCGCAGGTTCGCACTGTAGACATCCTCCCGCAGCACGCAGATCTCTGCCAGCATGGCGCCGGTCAGGCCGCACAGCTCGTCCAGGGAAAGGTCGTGTTCCGCCTCGGCCAGATGCAGCGAGGCCACATAACGCGCCACCGCCTCTGCCTGGCGCGGATATTGCTCAGCCAGCCGCTTTATGCTCGGCTTAAGCAGCGCGGCTTCTGCGCGATAAAGCGGCTGGCGCTCATCGCGCCAATGATCCAGGCATTGATAATAGGCAAGCAGCACCGTCATATCCGCCGCATAATCGCAATAAGCATTCTTGATTGCCTCGCTCTTGCGCATCGGGTGCAGCGGGCAGCGAAAGCGCACCGTCGTATCCGCATCCTCATAAAGCGCGGTCAGCAGCACGGCGAGGAAAGTCAGGTCGTAATTGAGCATCAGCCTGCCCTTAATGCCGTAACGGCGCAGCGAGCGGCAGACGCCGCAATAAAAGCTGCGGTAAAGGCGGAAATCCTTGATCTTCAGCTCCGCCTCATTGATCGTCACATATCCGAACATCCGGCTCAGGTCTTCCTTTCAAATTCATGCCCGCAGCGGTTACAACGGATACTGATCCGCCCCCGCCCCTTGGGCACGCGCAGATGCGCATGGCAGCGCGGACAGCTGAAATAACGGTGCGTTTTGCGGTCGCGCCAACGGCTGCGCTGATAAGCGAGATACCTGCGCACCTGTTCATGATAACGCAGGTAAAGCACGTTCTCCTGCCGCCGGCGGGCGATATTGCGCGAAAACATGCGGAACCAGGCCAGCAGAACCAGCACCCAGGCCAGCAGGGAAAGCAGCTGGCTGCGGAGCAGCATCGACAAGACAAGCAATACCAGCGCGACGATCAGCAAAAAGCGGTTGCAATTATCGCTGCCATAGCGCCCCAGCATAAAACGCTGTAACTTATCACGAAACATATCTTCTCCCACCATCCATCCTTCCTATACAGAGCTGCGGTGAGCAGTTCCGACATTTTCAATATACGATAAACGCCATATCATTGTCAATCATTCCCTTTTCCTTTTCAGCCAATGTTCAGAAAGCAGCTGGCTGCACGATCGTCACCCTGCCGTCCCTCCCGCGACGCGGCAGACGGCTTAACCCACAGCCCGCCCCAACCGCCGCAGCCAAAAGCAAAAAGCGTGTGGCACAGGGTGGAAAGCCACTGCAACCGCACGCTTTATCGTTAACCAGAGGAATCCTGCTGCCGGCTGTAGCATTGCCGGCTGCCCCTGCGCTCCACTGCTCAGGCAGAAGGCTCAGCCCCCGCTGCCACAAGCTGGAAACGCACCGCCTGACCATCCAGTGCCGCCAACACAGCAGCCTGATCTGCCGCGCAGAAACGCAGACAAAGCCCGCAGCTCGTGCTGTAACGGCGCGGCGTCGGCATCATGGTCACGGCAAATCTGTCGCGCAGCAGCTTTTCCGTCCGGATCGCATCATGCGAGGAGGGAAAGAGCAGCAGACTGTAATCGTTCACAGCGAAATCACCTTTGCCGCCGCCTGCATACGGCCCAGGATATCATACATGTTACTCACCGTGCCCACCTGCAGACGCTCGGTAAGGCCGTAATAGTTAAGGCAGGTGCCGCAGACGAGGATCTCCGTACCTTGCTCAGCCAGCTGGCGCAGATGTTCGATTACCTGCTCATTTTCCACTGCCAACCGTACGCCGCTGTTCATCAGCAACAGATAGCGTGGCGGATCATCTGATTCACGCAGCGTGAAGAAAAAGGATTTCATCAACGCCTCGCCCAGTTCGCGTTCTCCGGCGCCAATCACGTCGCGCCCGGCAAACAGCGCCCAGGCCGGTCGCTCAGCAGCCGTGCATACCGCTTCATCGCTTGCTGCCGCCCGCTGCAACGAAAGACGGAATTCCGGCGCTTCGCCAGTCACGGCCACAACAAACTGATTCGCCGCCGCCAGCCGCTTGACATTTTCCACCGCCACGGCATTATCAACAAGCACAGTCAATTCTGTCGCGCCTGCATCGATCTCCTTTTTCGTCAACAGCACCGGGATCGGACAATTTTTCCCCCGCGCATCGATCAACATAAGCGTTCCTTCTTTCTGGCTGGATTTTCCGCCTTGGCAAAACTAGCGCCCGGCAGCGCTGCCGCCTCGGCCAGATCCGCTGCCCTGGCAGATCTGCTATATTGCCAGCATATCCCAAAGCGCATACCACGTCAAGGCCATGCCGGATAAAAATAGATAATCTCGATGCAGATGCTCTTTTTTCAAAATCATCTATAGCCGCCGGCTTCTCCATCCAGGCGCTGTTGCAATGCGCGCAGCAGCGCGGCATGCTGCGTTTCCTCCTGGATGATCCGCTGCAGCAAAGCGATGATATCCGCATCCCGAATCCGCTTTACCTGCATTTCATATTTGGCGATCGCCGCCAGTTCTCCCTCGAGCAAAGCCTCCAGCATTTCCCGCGCAGTACGCGGATAAGCCAGATAACCCGGCGTCCAGTAAACCGGCATGCCGCAGGGCAGGCTCCACAGTCTGGGGTCGGCGCCAAGCAGCCTGGCCAACGCGCCGAACAGACGGGCATGCTCCACTTCACAGCGTTCCAGCTCACGGCAGGCAAAAATCAAGGTTGGGTTCTGTGGTGGCAACATCAGGCCGGCATAGAAATAGGCGGCGGCAGCCGTCATCTCGGAATTACCGCCCCCCAGGTTATCCAACATCATCTGCGCATAAGCTGCATTTTTTCCCGCTACACGCAACGGCGGATAAGCTTCCGCCAACCGCACCGGCGGCAGGTCCGCCGGAAAAGCTCCACTTCGCTTTTGCATGGTAACACCTCCTGCCAGCAGTCTATTCCCTGCTGCCGGCAGATAGACCATGCGGCTGCGGCTGCCGCAAAAAACAGCCGCGTGCTTTCGCACGCGGTCTGTCTGCTTAACACTGCGCGTTGTAGATCGCGGCAAGCCGCTGCCGCGCCTGCTGCAGATCACGCTGCACCTGTTCCCGGACAGCCGCCAGACTGTCGAATTTCCGCACGCCGCGAATCAAAAAGCAGAGCTCCAGCGCTTCCCATTCGCCATAAATATCGCGGTCAAAATCCAACAGGAAAGTCTCCACCGTCACATAACTAAAATCATCAACCGTCGGCCGGCGGCCAATATTGGTTAACCCCATATGCACGCCGCCTGCCACGCGTGAAATCGTCGCATATACGCCATGCGGCGGCAGCAGCTTGCGCGCAGGCAAGCCAAGGTTCGCTGTCGGCTGGCCCACAGTTCTGCCCCGCCCTGCGCCATGCACTACCGGGCCCAAAAGCAGATAAGCGCGCCCCGCCAGTTCCGTATAGCGCGTCATATCCGCCTGCCGCAACGCTGCGCGCAGACGGTCAGAACAGATCTGCCCCTCCTGCCGAACCAGATCGCAAAATAAAATCGGCAGGTCACAACGCCGCCAGCGGGCGGCATCTGCTTTCACCGTGACCACAGCCGCCGCATCCAGCCGTGCGGCCAGCGCAGCGGGAGACAGCCCCAGCGCTTCGGCACGTGGCAAAGAAAAGAGCAGGTCGATCCCGCTTTCTTGCAACAGGTAGGCCTTTTCGCGTTCGGTGGTCAGCGCCGGCTGCGCCGGATCGTATAAACTGACCAGCACCGACGGCCGTCCCGCCTGCCTGGCTGCAGTCGCCAGCCTTGCAGCCAGCGCGCGATGCCCAAGATGCATACCGTCAAAATGGCCGCAGGCAAAGTAAACGCCACGCAACGCCTCCTGCTGATATCGTTTCCAACCGGATAAATGTTTCATGCTGAATATATTCCGCCCAGTAACTTTCTTCCCCCGTCACATTCGGCCTGGCCGGCATGCCGCGTTCAGGCCGGCGCTGCAGCAAACAGACTTTGCACGCTTTCGCTGATGCGGCGCGCGACAAGTGGATTGTTCATCGTATACAAATGTACGCCGTCCACGCCCTGCGCCGCCAGGTCAACGATCTGGTTGACCGCATAGGCGATGCCGGCATCGCGCAGCGCTTCTGGAAAATGCTCATAGCGCTGCATCATCTTGGCAAATTTCGTCGGCAGACTGGCGCCGCATAAGGTCACCATGCGTTCGATCTGCTTTTTATTGGTCACCGGCATGATCCCCGCCTCGATCGGCACATGAATGCCGGCAATGCGCGCACGCTCTAAAAACGCATAGAAAAGATTATTGTCAAAAAAGAGCTGAGAAACCAGGTGCTCACAGCCGGCATCCACCTTCTGCCGTAAATGCAGGATATCACTGACCAGATCCTCGCATTCAACATGCCCCTCCGGATAACAGGCGCCGGAAATGGCAAGCCCACTGTTTTCACGAATATAGCGCACCAGCTCGCTCGCATAGCGGAAATCATGCTTCGGCGGCAAATCAGGGTTAAGATCGCCGCGCAGCGCCATCACATTGTCAATATGGCTTTCTTCCAGCATACGTACCCGTTCCGCCACTTCTTCGCGGCTGTAATTGATGCAGGTCAGATGCATCAACGGCTCGATGCCATAGCGCGTTTTGATCAGATTCGCCAGATCAAAGGTAGCATGGTCAGCCTGGCTGCCACCAGCCCCATAGGTAACGCTGATGAAATCCGGATGCAAACCCTCCAGCTCGTCCAACATGCGGTAGATCGTATCGATCGAACTATCGCGCTTGGGTGGGAACACCTCAAAGGAAAGCACCGGCCGCCCCTGCTGGAACAATCCGGAAATCCTCATGCTTTTTCCTCCCCGATTGCAGCGGCCAGGGTTGCATAAGCAACCGCCGGGTCCGCCGCGCCCAGCACTGCACTGCCGGCCACCAGCCAGTCCGCACCCGCCGCCGCCACCTGCGCCGCATTGCCAGCCGTCACGCCGCCATCCACTTCGATCAGAAAATCATATCCGCCGGCCGTGCGCAGTTCTGCCACCCGCTGCAGACGCCGCAGCGCATTGGGGATGAACTTCTGGCCGCCAAAACCAGGGTTCACGCTCATGATCAGCACCAGGTCTGCCAAATCAAGCACTTCTTCCACTAAAGCCAGTGGAGAAGCAGGATTCAATGCCACGCCGGGACGCATGCCAAGGTCGCGAATCTGATGCAGCGTGCGGTCAAGATGGCGTACCGCCTCCGCATGAACGGTGCAGATCTCTGCACCCGCCTCGGCAAAGGCAGGCAGCAGGAAACCAGGCTCTTCCACCATCAGGTGCACGTCAAAAGTCATGCCACAGGCAGCGCGCAGCTGCTTGACCCAGGCCGGGCCAAAGCTGATATTCGGCACAAAATGTCCATCCATGATATCCAGATGCAGGCAACTGCAGCCCGCCTGTTCCAACAAAGTCAACTGTTCCGCGCAGCGGGTGATGTCCGCTGACAGGAATGATGGCGCGATCCGCTTCATCAATACCTGACCTCCCTCGTCTGTATCTCATGCAAAATCCGCAGATAACGCTGATAGCGTCCTTCGTCCAACCCGCCCGCTGCCACTGCCGCGCGCACTGCGCAACCAGGCTCGCGGTCGTGGCGGCAGCCGTCAAAGCGGCAGCCGTCCGCCGCATCCTGCAGCCGCAAATATTCGGGGTAGAGGCGCGGCAGCATGTCCTGATCCACCGCAGCCGGCGCATCAAGCACGAAAAACCCCGGTGTATCCGCCAGCATACCACCTGCCGGATCCCAG
The DNA here is from genome assembly GCA_944390945.1 of uncultured Clostridia bacterium. Taxonomy (GTDB): domain Bacteria; phylum Bacillota; class Dehalobacteriia; order UBA4068; family UBA4068; genus CALXSV01. The sequence continues at coordinate 37,821 of CALXRV010000016.1, read as the reverse complement.
GATAATGGCAGCAGACGGACATAACGCGTCGTATGCCGGCCGCGCCGCAATCTTTCGCTGACCATACCGGTCTCGGCATATTCTGTGGGGAGCAGACAGTTGAGCAGGCTTGATTTTCCCACGCCGGAAGGGCCTGCCAAAACGCTGCGCTTGCCGGAAAGCAATTCGCGCAGAGGGCCCAGCGTCCCCTGCGCAGCCGATACCGCCAGCACCTCGCAGCCGGCAGCTGCATAGGCGGCGCGGATCGCAGCCAGATCCGCTTCCTCCTGCGGCAGCATCAAATCCGCCTTATTCAGGCAAACCACCGCTTCCACGCCTGCCAAACGGCACATCAGCAACATACGGTCGAGCAACAGCAAATCATAATCCGGCAAATGCCAGGCCAAAACGATCACCGCCTGGTCGATATTGGCAATATGGGGGCGAATCAGGCAATTACGCCGCGGCATGATCTGTTCGATCATGCCGCCCACCTCATTTTCTCCCTGTTCCGCCAGCAGCGAAATCAGTACATGATCGCCGATCTGAATACCGCCGCCGCTCTTCTTCAGCCGCCCGCGGCAACGGCAGTTGACCGCCGTGCCGCCGCCTTCTGGCAATGCCTGGTAAAACCCGCCATATCCGGAGACAACCGTAGCGGGCAGCCAGTCCTTTGTCAACTCATCCATCGCTGCCGCTGTCATCAGTCCACTTCCACCGAATCGACAACAACGCCGTCGACCAGCAGCGTGATCACCGCTTCATTATAGTATTCCACCGCATGGGTGACCAGGCTACCGCCAGCCAAAACCTGATTGAACACTTCGCGCAGGCCCTTGACGTCCTCCACAGTAATCACCACGCTGTGTTCAATCTCCACCGGTCGCTCGTCGCCATCCTCATCTTCTTCATAATCCTGCGGCAGATCATATTCCATGATATAGGTCTTTGCCGTTGGACCGGGGCCCTCGCTGACCGTCAGTTCAATCTCATCACCGGTCTCCACCTCTGTCCCGGGCGCCAGGCTTTGCGTAACCACGACATTCTCTTCATATTCATAGCTGGCAGTTGGGGTGACGATCGTCAGCACCAGGCCATTTTCCTCAATGTATGCCTGCGCTTCCTCCAGCGTTTTGCCAACCAACGGCTGCATGCTGAACTTCACCGGCTCCTTGCCCAGGCTGACCAGCAAAGTCACCGTGCTGCCGGCAGCCACCTGCGCGTTTTCATCCGGGCTCTGCATGATGACCTGCCCTTCCGGTATCTCTTCATTATATTCCGTATTCACGACATAGAGCAGGCCCAAATTGGTCAACGTCATTTCGGCGATACGTTGCGAGCTGCCAACCAGGCTGGGTACGTCGATCAGCGGTTCTCCCAGACTGACCGTGATCTCGATCTCGCGTCCCGGTGAAACCTCCTGCTCCGCTGCAACACTCTGCGTGATCACAAGCCCGGATGCGACCGTCGTGCTGTTCTTTTCCACCACCACCGGAACCAGCTGGCGATCGATCAGCGCAGTTTCCGCCTGCTCCTGCGTCATGCCAACCACATATGGCACGGTCACCGTTTCCTCACGGTTCAATGCATCGAACAGACGGCCGGCCATCCAGACGATCCCCACCACCAGCACGGCAGCAAGCGCGAACAATACCACGCGGCCCGCAGTGAAGCGGCGCGCGCTACGCTTTGCCTCTTCATCCGGATAGTTATGTTCCTCCTTTTTCTGCTGTCGCTTGCGCTGTGAAACGACGACGGGCTCATCTGTCGGCGCCTCTACCGGTACGCCGTCCATACTGCCCTGATAAGCGGCGCGTACCGCTTCCGCCATTTCCGAAGCACTGGCATAGCGCGTTTCCGGATTTTTACGCATGGCGCGCATCACGACATAGGAAATGCCCATCGGCACATCCGGATTCACCTGATGCGGCAGGATCAATTCCCCCTGAACATGCTGCATGGCAATGCTGATCGGCGTTTCGCCGACAAAAGGCAGCCTGCCGGTCAGCATCTCATAGAAGACGACGCCGGCGGAATAAATATCTGATTTCTCGGTAACTGCCGTCCCCTGCACCTGTTCCGGCGAAATATAATGTACTGAACCCATGATCCGGCTGCTCGTATTATAGGTCAGCGTGACGTCGCTCATACCTACAGCAATACCAAAATCCGTCACCTTGGCGCGTCCATCCTTACCAAGCAGGATATTATGCGGTTTGATATCGCGGTGAATAATCCCGTGCTCATGCGCATGCTGCACGCCGGCCAGGATCTGCGTGATAATATTGCAGGCTTCGGACAGCTTAAGTACGCCCTTGCGTTTGATATATTCCTTCAGGCTTTCGCCTTCGACGAATTCCATGACGATATAGTGCATGTTTTCTTCGAAGCCCACATCATAAACAGCGACGATATTGGGATGCGAAAGGCTGGCGACCGCCTGCGCTTCATGGCGGAAACGGCGCACGAAATCATTGTTGCCGGCATATTCCTCGCGCAGGATCTTGATCGTCACCGCGCGATTGAGCAGCGTATCCTGGCCGCGATAAACGATGGCCGTACCCCCTGCTCCCAGCTTTTCGATGATCTGGTAACGCTGATTAAAAAGTTTGCCGATCATTTCTTCTCTCCTCTTTTCCGGCGCGCCTCACCGGCATCCGTTAATCATGCGCAGCGATGATCAGGGAAATGTTGTCATAACCGCCGCGGTTATAAGCTGCCTCAGCCAGGAAGGTGACGGCTGTGCTCAGTTCCGCTGTGCGCAATGTGACCTCGCGCATCTCCTCTTCATCTACAAGATTGTACAAACCATCCGTACAAAGCAGCAGATAATCTCCACGCTGCCAGGAAGCCTCCAGCATATCCACCTCGACCAGCGCTTCCTGACCGATCGCCCGCAGCAATATATTGCGGTGCGGATGATGCTTTGCCTCCGCTGCCGTCAGCTTCCCTTCGCGCTGCATTTCAGCGACCAGGGAATGATCAGCCGTCAGCTGGCGGATGCCCTGCCGGTTAAGCAGATATGCCCGGCTGTCGCCCACATGGACGATGGTGATGCTGTCCTCCTGGCAAAGCGCTGCGGTCAGCGTGGTGCCCATTCCGGTCATGCCGGGCTTCTTGCCGCGGCTGAATAAAAAATCATTCGCCTCGTAAAACGCTTCACGCAGCATTTCCGCTGGTGGCGCGTCCGGGGCGGACCAGGATTTTTCCGCTACGATGCGCACCGCTGTGGCGGAAGCGATCTCACCCGCTTCCTTGCCGCCGATGCCGTCCGCTACAATAAACAGGCCGGCCTGTGCGTCGCAGAAGATCGCATCTTCATTATTTTCTCTTACCGCTCCCACATGAGAGAGATATTCGGCTCGCATATGACCTCCTGGCAGAACATCCGTTTGCGGCAGGCTTTTCCGGCGCGGGCCGTGTTTTCTTATATTCCGCCACCGCGCCGCGTATGACTATCCGCCGCTTATTCGCACTCTGCCTTATTCTCTTCGCGCTGCCGCGCTTTTTCCGGCGTATCCGCCGCTGCTGTCTTTTCGCCTGTTTCCGCTTTAGCCTTGCGGTCTGTTCCGCAGCGTTTGCGCAGCTGGCCACAAGCAGCTTCAATATCTGCGCCGCGCAGTTCCCGCACTGCCAGCTCAATCCCGGCTTCACGCACCGCACGACAAAAAGCGGCGCATTGCGCGGCCGCAGGCGCATGAATGCCACGCTCCGGCAGAGCGTTCGCTGGGATAATATTAACAAGAATCCGGCTTCCTGTCAAGAAACGCACCAATTTCCGCGCATCCGACAGACTGTCGTTGACGCCGGCAATCAATGCATATTCGCAGGTCACCCGTCTTCCCGTACGTTCCTGATAATAGAGCATGGCCGCCAGCAACTCGTCAAGCTTCCAATGTGCAGCGCCTGGCATCAGCCGCCGCCGTTTTTCTGCATCCGCGCTATGCAGGGAAACCGCCAGCCCCACCTGCAGCCCCCAATCTGCCATTTTGCGAATCTGCGGCACCAAGCCGCAGGTCGAAACCGTGATTCTGCGCGCGCCAATGCGCATGCCCTGCGCATCGTTGAGCAGTTCGATCGAACGCAGCACCTGCTGCGGATTGGCCAGTGGTTCGCCCATCCCCATATAGACGACATTCGTCACGCCGCTGAAGCCAAGTTCACGGGCAAGCGCATCGCCTGCCTGTACCTGCGCGACGATCTCGCCAGCGCTCAGATTGCGAAACTGCCGGAACATGCCGGTGGCACAGAAAGCACAGCCCATCGCGCAGCCGCTCTGGCTGCTGACGCAGCAGGTGGCGCGGTCACGGCTCTGCTCGCGTGCATAGAGCATCAGCGCCATCTCCACCCGCTCGCCGTCCTCAAATTCCAACAACAGCTTGGCCGTATCACGCGCAGCAGAAAGATGGCGCGCACAGATCTGTGGCTGAGAAAGCCTGGCCTGCGCGGCCAACTGTTCCCGCAGGCTGCGCGGCAGATCGCTCATCGCGGCAAAATCCGGCGCAGCCAATGCCTGCGCCTGGCGGAAAAGCTGCCGGCCGCGATAAGCTGGCTGCCCCATCTCCTGCAGATAGGAAACCAGCTCCACTGCGGTGAAAGAACGCAGATCCGGTTTCATGCGCCTGCCCCCTTCTGCAGCAAAGCGATAAAAAAGCCTTCGCAGCCATGCCGTTGCGGCAAAAGCTGAATCTCGCCAGCCAGCGCAGCCGCACGATCCTCTGCCTGTGGCAACCAGGCGGCAAGCGCGGTCATCGGCGCCGGTCGAAATTCCGGATGCGCAGCAAGAAAAGCACGCACCTGATCCTGATTTTCCTCGCGCGTAATCGTGCAGGTGGAAAAACAGAGCAGGCCACCCGGCCTAAGATAGCCGGCCGCCGCGTCCAGCAAGCGGCGCGCAAGTTTGGCCAGCTCAGCGATATCGCCGCGCTGCTTATGATAGCGGCTGTCCGGACGTGCATCAAGCACGCCCAGCCCGCTGCAAGGCGCGTCGAGCAGGATATAATCTGCCCATTGCCGGTAGGCGGGTGGCAAACAGGCGGCGTCGCAGGCCTGCGGCCGAATGCTGCGTATGCCCAGCCGCGCCGCATTATCCGCAATCAACTTAATCTTATGTGCATACAGATCAAAAGCATGGATCTCCCCGCGGTCGCCCATCAGGGCGGCAAGATGCGTCGTCTTGCCCCCCGGCGCAGCGCAGAGGTCGAGTACCCGGCTGCCGGGCGCCGGTGCGAGCGCATGCGCCACCAGCTGGGAGGCAGCACCCTGCATCAGAAAGCCGCCGTTGCGGAATGCGCGGCAGTGCGCCAGATCCCCGCTGCCGCCGCGGATACGCGCCGTCTCCGGGGCAAAGCCAGCGGCATCGGCTTCGATTCCTTCCTCTCGCAGAGCAGCACAAAGCGCCGGCCTGTCCTGCCGCAAGGTATTGACGCGCAGGAATAGCCCGGCCGGTTGGTTAGCGAGCTCGCAAAAGCGCAACGCCTCTGCCGGCGGAAAAATGGCGAGTAGATAATCGACCAGCCAACGCGGATAAGAAAGCGTAATCGCCAGGTAACGTGGCAGATCCGCACGGTCTGGCAGCAGCGCGGCCCGGTCGCTGCAGCGCAGATAATTGCGCAACACGGCGTTGACCATCCGCGCCAGGGGCGGGTTGGCATATTTTTTCGCCAGCTTCACCGCCTCATCCGTCACCGCGTAAGGCTCCGCATGGTCGAGATAATGCAGCTGGAACAGGCTCAGACGCAGGACGACCAGCGCCTCCGGCATCAATTTACCGATCGGCTGGTGCAAAAACTGCGCCAGAATATGGTCCAGTGCAAACTTTCGCCGCAGCGTACCATAGACGATCTGCGAAGCGAGCCGAGCTTCCCGCGCCGGCAGCGTATAGGTGGCAAGCAGGCGCTTCAGCGCAAGATTCGCATAGGCGCCTTCCTGTTCCACCTCGATCAGCGCCAGATAAGCCGCCTCGCGGGCAGTATGCCCGCCCGACTGTACGGCCGCGTTCATTCGCTCCGCCTGCCGAAAAGCAACAACAGACGCAGCAGCTGCAGCACTGCGGTCAATGCAGCAGCCACATAGGTCAGGGCAGCCGCACGCAGCACCTTATTCGTCTGCGCCACCTCGTCCCGCGTCAGGAAGCCGCCGCCTTCCAGTGCAGCCAGCGCGCGGTTGGAAGCATTGAATTCCACCGGCAAGGTGACCAGCTGGAACACCACGACCGCAGCAAAGGCGAGCACACCGATGGAGATCAGATTGGCCGCGCTGAAAAATATGCCGAGCAGGATCAGGATCCAGGAGGCGGAAGAGCCAAAATTGGCCACCGGCACCAGAGCGCCGCGGATTTTCAGCGGCGCGTATCCCTCCGCATCCTGCAGCGCATGGCCGCATTCATGCGCCGCCACGCCGATCGCAGCCACGGAATTGCTGTGATAGGTGCTTTCGGAAAGCCGCAGCACACGGCTGCGCGGATCATAATGATCCGTCAGGCTGCCGCGTACCTGTTCGATCCGCACCTCGCGCAGGCCGTTCATATCCAGCATTTGGCGCGCAACATCGCAAGCGGCATAGCCCGAGCCGGCGCGCACCTTGGCGTATTTCCGGTAAGTGCTGCTGACCTTGGCCTGCGCATATACGCTCAACAGCAGCGCCGGCAATAACAGGATCATCGTCCAGTCATAGATGAACATAAATTTCCCTCTCTTTTTCTGTTTTAGCCCAGCTTGTCGCCAGGTTGGATCGAATTGCCGCGCAGAAAGGCCGCGGCGTCCATACGTGTTTTTCCTTCTGGCTGCAACTGCTGCAGACAAAGCAGCCCGTCGCCGCAGCGCACCCAGATGCCTGCCGGCCCCACGGCAGCCACCTCGCCCGGCGCCGCCGTCGCCAATGCATCCGGCGGCGGGGGTAACAGACGGCTCTGCCATAATTTCAACCTTTTGCCGGCATAAAAGGTATATGTGCCCGGCCAGGGATCCATACCACGGATCTGATCATGCAAAGCCTGCGCAGTGCACTGCCAATCGACCAGCTCATGCTCCTTTTTCAACAATGGCGCATAACTGGCCAGCGCTTCCTGCTGCGCCATGCGCGGCGCAGTGCCGGAGGCGATCTGCGGCAGCGTGGCAAGCAGCAGCTCTGTTCCCAGCGCGCACAGCCGGTCATGCAATTCGCCTGTCGTCTCCTCTGCGGCGATCGGTACGGCTGCGCTGCAGATCATATCGCCAGTATCCATGCCTTCATCCAGATACATCAACGTCACGCCGCTCTCTTTTTCCCCGTTGCGGATCGCCCAATGGATCGGCGCCGCGCCGCGATAAGCCGGCAGCAGGGAAGCATGGATATTTACCGCACCCAGCTGCGGGATCTGCAGAATCTCCCGGCTCAGAATCTGGCCATAAGCCACAACAATCATCAGCTCCGGCGCGAGTGCACGCAGGGCGGCCACGCTTTCCGCCGTTTTAATCCGCTGCGGGGTCAGCACCGGGATGCCCAGCTCCAAGGCTTTCTGTTTCACCGGCGTCGGCTGTAGTCTGCCACGGCTGCGCGGTTTGTCCGGCTGCGTCACCACGGCTGCAATCTCATATCCTGCCGCTGCCAGCGCTGACAGCGGTGGTACGGCAAAATCCGGACTGCCCAGATAAACGATGCGCACCATGCTCTTTCTCCTTTCCCGCAGGCGAAGTTCAATCGCGGCGTTTTGCCGTTATCCGTTTTTTGCGCGGTTCTTCCTCTTGTTCCGCATCATTGTGCACCTCGCGCAGCATGATATCCGTAAACAGCCTGCCGTCAAGATGATCGATCTCATGCTGGAAAATACGCGCCAGCATATCATGGGCGCGCAGCCGTACTGGCGCACCGTAACGATCCTGCGCTTCGATACGGATCTCTTTTGCCCGGCGCACCAGCCCGCCGCGGTCCGGTACGGAAAGACAGTATTCCACCGCTTCCGTCGTGCCCTTCGCTTCCACGATACGCGGGTTGACCAGCTCAAAAAAACCGTTTTCCCGATCGTCCACCACGATCACGCATTTATTGACGCCCACCTGCGGCGCAGCCAACCCGACACCGTTTGCCCGGTACATGGTCAGACGCATATCATCCAGCAGACGATGCAAAGAATCGCCGAAACGCCGCACCGCCACGGATGGTTGATGCAGCTGCGGATCATCCTCCAGGACGATTTTACGCAGATCTGCCATTTTCATCCCTCCATTTTGCAGATTACCTTATAGTATATCATATTTCCCAAATTCTAACAACCATTACCGCTATTGCCAGCTACATCACGCTGAATGGGTCTACGTCGATCGCCAGCTGCAGATCAGCCGGCAGGCGTTCGCCGCTGCGCAGCAGCTGTGCGGCCTGCTCCACCGCTGCCGCGCCGGCAGCCGCATCCCGGCATTTAAGGATCAGCTGCCGGCGATAACGGTCTTTGATTTTGGCAAGCGGCGCTTCCGCTGGTCCGCAGATCTCGTCATTCCCCGAGACCAGCGGGCGCAGATAATGCGCATAAGCACGGGCAACTGCTGCCAGCGCCTGCGCATCACGGCTGCTGAACAGCACGCGGATCAGCTGCAGAAAAGGCGGGTAGCCATGCAGGTCGCGCTCCTGCAGTTCCGCGCGGTAAAAGGCATGGTAGTCGCCGGCTGCAGCAGCCATCACCGGCCCTGCCTCCGGCGTATAGGTTTGGATGATCGCCAAGCCCTGCTTTTCGCGACGGCCCGCCCGGCCGCTCAGCTGCGTAATCAGCTGAAATGTACGCTCGCCAGCCCGCCAGTCCGGCAGATTAAGCAGGGTATCCGCCGCCATCACCGCCGCCAGGGTCAGCCGCGGGAAATCCAGGCCTTTGGCCACCATCTGCGTCCCAACCAGAAAATCCACCTCGCCGGCACGCATCGCACGATAGATCCGTTCGTGACTGCCACGCTCGCCGGTCACATCACTATCCAGCCTTGCAACACGCGCCGTAGGAAACAGGCGCTGCAGCTCATCCGCCACGCGCTGCGTACCCACGCCAAAACGGCGAATATGCGTGCTGCCGCAGTTCGGGCAACGGCTGGGCGGCGCGATGCTCCTGCCGCAATAATGGCATTTCAAACGTCCGCCATGCGCATCCTGATGAAAGCTCATCGCCACGGCGCAATGCGGACAACGGATGCTTTCCCCGCAATCACGGCAGGCATAATGCTGATAATAACCGCGCCGGTTCATGAAAAGCACCGCCTGCTCACCCTGCGCCAATACATCTGCCAACGCCTGCTGCAGATAGCGGGAAAAAATCGTCTTATTGCCTTCTCTCAGCTCGGCACGCATATCGACGATCTCCACCCGCGGCGGCGGCGCGGGAAAATAATGCCCGGTCAACTCGCCCAGCGCATAGCGGCCTGTCTCCGCAGCGAAATATTGCTCCACGCTCGGCGTCGCACTGCCCAGCAGCAACGAAGCACCGGAAAACCGCGCGCGTTGCTCTGCCACAGTCAATGCGGAAAAACGTGGCGTACTATCCTGTTTATAACTGTTTTCATGCGCTTCATCAATGATGATCTGCCCCAGTGCCGGCAGCGGGGCAAAAATTGCGGAACGGGCGCCGACCACGCAGGTCACGCGGCCCTCGGCGATCTCCTGCCAGATATGCCGCCGCTCAGCTGGCTTCAACCCGCTGTGCAAAACAGCCATCGGCAGATCAAGCCGCCGCATCAACATATCGACCATCTGGGTGGAAAGCGCAATCTCTGGCACCAGCACAATACTCTGCCGCCCTTCCTGCGCTGCATGCGCGATCAGCCGCAGATAAAGCTCGGTCTTGCCACTGCCGGTTACGCCATGCAGCAGAAAAGGCCTATTCCTGCCTGCCTGCTCGCAAAGGATGGCATCGAACACCGCCTGCTGTTCCGCGCTAAGCGCGGCCGGCTCGGCCGGCGGCTGCTCTGCGCCCTCCAGCACGCGCTGCCTTTCCACAGTCAGCAATCCAGCCTGCGTCGCCGTGCGCAGGAAGGCGCGTGAAAAGCCCGCCGCCGCCAGCTGCTGCGCATCGAGCGCACCGGCGCTTTGCAAAAGCGTGACCAGCTCCTGCCGCCTGGCGCTCATCCGCACCTGCTGCCAGCCCTCCGCCAGGCGAAAAAGGTCGCGGTAATAAATGCGCGGCGGCCGGCCGGAAAGCGTCATCCCGGCAGGCAGCATCGCCTGCAGCGCAGCAGCGCGCGTGCAGACATAATATTCGCTGATCCAGCTGGCCAACTGCAGCAATTCATCGCTGAACAACGGCCGGTCGCAGAGCAAATCAAGCACCTCGCGCGCCGTAAAGCCCTGCGGCGGATCCTCATGCAGCCGCACCACCACGCCTTCCAGCTTTTCGCGGTTGAACGGAACGAGCACCAGCATGCCCCGCTGCAGTTCGCCCTGCAAATGCGGCGGTACGGCATAAGTAAAAACGCGGTTAACCGCCGGACTTTTTCGATTGATAATAATATCCGCATAGGTATCCATATTCGCTATTATACCATTGCTGCGCAAAAAAGCGTATGCCTTTATCCAGGAAATTCATCTCTGCAAAATTCGCATACATAAAACAACATGGCGCGACACAAGCTAGGCGAAACGCCATGGAGGATGACAGATGACAAAAAAACCGCAGCCCGAACGCTGGTATCAGGAGATCATCAAAGCAAATACGCCCCCCAAACAGGTATTCCGCAACAGCCTGACCGCCTTTTTCAGCGGCGGCCTGTTTTGTGCGCTGGCAGAGACAGCGCGCCTGCTGCTGATCCGTTTGGCAGGGCTGCCGGAGCAGACGGCAGCCGCCTGGGTGACCGTTGGGGCGATCGCACTGGCCGCGCTGCTCACCGGCTGCGGCGTCTATGACCGTGCCGCGCAGAAACTCGGCGCCGGCCTGGCAGTGCCGATCAGTGGCTTTGCCAATTCTGTCGCTGCCTCTATGTTGGAACACAAATATGAAGGCATGGTATTGGGCAGCGGTTGCAACAGCTTCAAGCTGGCCGGTGCAGTCATCGTTTTCGGCTGCGCTTCCGCTTTTGCCGTCACCCTGCTCGCCATGCTGCTCGGCCTGCTCTGAGAGCCGGCCGAAAAAGGAGGGGCCAGATGTCAATTGAAAAGCAAGGTCGCCAAACCTGGGTATTCCCTGCGCCACCCGCTATTCTTGCCGGCGCTGCGGTTGCCGGACCCAAAGAGGGCGGCGGTGCGCTGCGGGCAGACCTGGATCATATCTACCCCGCTTTAAGCTGGGATAAAAAAAGCTTCGAGCAATGCGAGCAGGCGATGCAGGAAAAAGCAGCCTCACTCGCGCTGGCCAAAGCCGGGCTGCAGCCGCAGGATATCGATATCTTTTTTGCCGGGGACCTGCTCAACCAGATCACGCCTTCCGGCTTTACCGCCCGGCAGCTCGGCGCGCCGTTTTTCGGCCTTTTTTCCGCCTGCGCTACTGCGATGGAAGCGCTTTCCCTAGCCGCGCTCTGCGTTGCGAGCGGCGCTGCGCGCCATGCGCTGGCCCTGGCCAGCAGCCACACCTGTACCGCGGAACGGCAATTCCGCTATCCGAACGAATACGGCAGCCAAAAACCACCTTATGCCCAGCATACGGCAACTGCAGCAGGCGCAGCGCTCGTGGGAGAAGGCCAGGGAGCGGCACGGATTTGCGCGCTCACCGTAGGACGGGTGATCGATGCGCAGGTCTGCGATCCGTTTCAAATGGGTGCGGCAATGGCGCCTGCTTTTGCCGATACAGTAGCGGCACATTTGCGCGAGCTTGGCTTGCGACCGGAAAATTATGATCTGATCCTCAGCGGCGACCTGGGCCGCGATGGTTGCGCCATCGCCGGTCAGCTGCTGGCACGGCAAGGCGTGGATGCTTCCGCCACCCATTTTGCGGATTGCGGCCTGCTGCTGTTCCAGGGCGCAGATGAGGTTCTGGCCGGCGGCAGCGGCTGCGGCTGTGCGGCAGCGGTCGGCTTTGGCCATATTCTGCGCCGTCTTGCCAGCGGCGAGCTGCGTCGTGTATTGCTTTGCGCCACTGGCGCCCTGCTCTCGCCTGTTGCAAACCAACAAAAAGAAAGCATCCCGGCCATTTGCCATGCCGTGGCGCTGGAAGGAGGAAATCCGCATGCCTGAAGCGCTGTTTGGTGAATTGTTGCGTCAGTTCTTTCGCGCGCTGCTCATCGGTGGTCTGTTCTGTACAGCCGGACAACTGTTGTTCGATCTGGCCAATCTGACGCCGGCGCATACGATGAGCATTCTGGTCAGCACCGGTAGCCTGCTCGCCATCTGCGGCATCTATCCGGCCCTGGTCGATTTCGCCGGCTTTGGCGCCAGCCTGCCAATCCTCAATTTCGGCAATCTGCTTGTCAGCGGCGCGCGTGAAGGCGCGCTCGCTGATGGGTTTCTCGGCATTCTTACCGGCATGCTGAAGCCGGTATCCGCCGGGATCACGGCAGCCGTTGTTTTCGGCTTTCTCGTTGCGCTCTTCTGTAAACCGAAAGGTTAATGACCGCACTTTCCGACAGGTGGCAAAAAAGGCACGCCATCAAGCGTGCCGTCCTCAGTCCCGATCATTTTTCCGGCGCACTGCCTCCGCATGCTGCTGCAGCATAAGCGCTGGGCTGTCCACAAAGCCATCATCGGGATACCCCGCGGGCAGCAAAACCGCAGGTGGAAATTTTGCATTCCTTTCCCGTCAACATCTTATTCCAGGGTAAAATGATCTATTTCCGTGCCATCCTGGTCAAATGCGGTAATCTCGATCGTCGTCTCGCTGATATGCAGCAGGCAATAGCTGCTGACATCATCGCGCGTCATCGCGCCGTAGCCATCTGCCAGCAAAGCGCCGGCAGGCGCCGCGCCACCGCTCGATACCATCAGATAAACGATGCCATCCGCATCCGCCACGCCCTGTAACAGCGGTTCACTGCGCTGATAGACATGCTGATGGCCGCAGAGCACCAGGTCGATCCCGGCTTCTTCGATCGCCGCCAGCCAGATGGCCCGCTGTGCTTCCGCCCGCATCTGGTCTGTTTCGCCTTCTGTAGCCGGATAGAGTGGATGATGCATAACCAGGATATTCCATTGCTTCCCTGCCGCTGCCACATCGTCACGCAGCCACTGCACATAACTGTCGTTCTGCAGCCCCATATAGCTGCTGTCCATCATAATAAAATGCGCGTTTTCTTCATCAAAGCTGTAGAACTGGCTCGGCAAATCTGCCGGACCGTTATGCGCCAAGGTAAAATATTTGTTCTGCGTCTGCGCATGGTCTGTATCTCCCCAGGCTGGGTAAAGCGGCGTTTCACCAAGCACAGCAATCTGCTGTTCAAAGACAGCCCAGGCCGCCTCGTCCGCCGCATCCACTGTCATGCAGCCGCCATGCAGCACCATGCGCACATCTTCTCCAGCAGCCAATCCCTGCGTAAGGATGTTGCGAAAAATGCCGTCCGTCGTATCCGCTGCAATATGGCTGTCGCTGACAAACAATACGTCAAAGCCAGGCGCCAAAGCTTCTACGGGCTCCTCCGGCAACACGGATTCCTCCACCGCTTCCTGCTGTGCGCCGCAACCGAACAAGCAACAAGACGCCAGCAAGCATATGATCAGATACAGGATCCGATATCGTTTCATCTGCAGCCTCCTTTCCCAAAACGTCTTTATTCTATCACAATCATCAGCCTGTCTCAAATCAGATCCGGAAAAAATCAGCTAACTTTCAGCTTTTGTTCGCATAGTGCTGCCAGAAACGGCACAAACTGGCGGATAGCAAAAGTGAGGTGCAAAATTTCCATGGCACTGCTCTGCATCCGAACGATGCTGCTGTATTTCCTTACCTTGATCGCGCTGAAGGCGATGGGCAAGCGGCAGCTTGGACAATTACAACCATTTGAACTCGTCGTGGTATTGGTCATTTCCGAAATGGCCTCGCTCGCCATGCAGAGCAATACCACGCCGATCGCCTACAGCATCGTGCCGATCGTCACGCTTACCCTGCTGCAGATCCTGCTGGCGCTGCTCAATCTGAAAAGCGAAAAGCTGCGCGACCTGATCTGCGGCAAACCAGCCATGCTGATCGAACGCGGCCGGCTGCGCGAGCGTGAGCTGGCGCGCCTGCGGTTAAATCTTAACGACATGCAGGAGCTTTGCCGTGCGCAAGGCTATTTTGATCTTTCGGCCATCGAATATGCGATCATGGAGACCAACGGCAGCCTTTCCATCCTGCCGCGCACAGAAAAACGTCCGCTGCAGGTTTCGGATATTCTGGCGGATGCGCCGCAAGAGCAGCTCTCACAGCTGATCATACTCGACGGCCATGTCAATCAGCATGCCCTGCACGCGCTGGGACGCAACCAGGCATGGCTGAACGCACAGCTTAAACAATATGGTTGCAACAGCCCGGCCCAGCTTTTTCTGGCTGGGCTGGATGACAGCGGCAACTTTTTTGCGCAAAAAAAACAGCCGCCGCGAAAGGAGGGCTAACCCTGCGTCAGATCATCCTCGTCAGCCTGCTGCTTCTGCTGCTGCTCGCCGCCTGCCTCTGTTCTTTTTTTTATCTCTCCGCCTCAGCAGATCGCATTGCCCTTGCCTTAACGCCGCTGCAGCGCATGCTGCGTCAGGAAGACTGGGCTACTGCAGAAACCACCCTTCAGGCCTGTGATGCAACCTGGCAACAAGCAGCGCCCATCTGGCGCATCCTGATCGACCACCAGGATATGCAGGATCTGGAGCTTGCTTTTATCGATCTGCATACCGCCATTCGCCAGCAGGACGCGCAAGAAGCGGAACGCGAACTGGCAGCGCTGCGCTTTTATCTGGCCCATGTACCGGACAGCGAACGCGTGGACTGGGGAAATTTGCTCTGACCTTGTTCAGCATATCTCCGGCGCTGCCGCTCGGCTGCGGATCAACGGCAGCAACTTGCGCCCTTCGCCGGTCAGCCAGGCGCCGGTCTTACGGCAAACAATCAGCGGCGCGCCCAGCTCATCCTCAAGTGCGCTGATCGCCCGGATCACTTCTTCTTGGCTGCAGGCAAGCCGCTGCGCAGCCGCTATATGGCTATCCAGCTCCAGGGTTAACAGAAAAGCCTGATAACGGTCTACCATCCATCTTCTCCTTTCCGCCGCGCTCTGCCGGCAGAAAATGCAGGCCCGCCGGGAAATGGCGGGCCTGTTGTCAACAGATGCACAAACGCGTTAAAGCACGGTAACGCTCTTTGCCAGATTGCGCGGCTGATCCACCTCGCAGCCACGCGCCACCGCTGCATAATAAGCAAGCAGCTGCAGCGGCACCACGCTCAACATCGGCGAGAGCAGCGGATCGATATCCGGCAGCACCAAGGTCTGATCGCAAACCTCCATCACATCCTGGCAGCCGCCGAAGCTGAGGCCGATCACATGCGCATCGCGCGCTTTCAATTCCACGATATTGCTGACCATGCGCGGATGCATCGCCGGCTGCGTCGCAAGTGCGATCACCGGGATGCCGGGCTCGATCAGCGCGATCGTTCCATGCTTTAGTTCGCCGGCCGCATAGGCCTCGGCATGGATATAGCTGATCTCTTTCAGCTTCAGCGCGCCCTCCAGCGCCACGCTGTAATCATAGCCGCGGCCGATGAAAAATACATCCGACCAGTCCTTCAGCTGCTGCGCCGCCTGTTCGATCTCCGTCTCGCAGGAATCCAGCACCTGGCCCACCTTTTCCGGCAGGCGGTAAAGCTGCGAGATCAGCGGCTGCAGCTCATCACCGCTTTTCATTCCCATCCGCCGCGCCAGATAAAAGGTCAGCATATAGAGCACCATCAGCTGCGTGATATAGGCCTTGGTCGAGGCGACAGCAATCTCCGGCCCGGCCCAGGTATAAAGCACATAATCCGCCTCGCGTGAAATCGTACTGTCAAGCACATTGCAGATGGCAACGATCTTTGCGCCGCGTTTGCGGCATTCACGCAGCGCCAGCAGCGTATCCATCGTCTCGCCGGATTGCGAAATGATGATGGCCAACGTATGCCTGTCGATAATCGGGTCGCGGTACTGGAATTCCGAAGCGATATCCACCTCCACCGGGATACGCAGCATACTTTCCATCGCCTTTTTCCCCACCAGCCCGGCATGATAGGCCGTACCGCAGGCAACGATGGCGATATTGTTGATGCTGCGCAGGTATTCCGTTGAGAAATCCAGCTCCTTCAGTTCAATATCCCGTTCATCCGCCGCAATGCGGCCGCGCAGCGTCTGGCCAAGCGCCCAGGGCTGCTCATGGATTTCCTTAAGCATGAAATGCTCATAGCCGCCCTTTTGTGCGGCGTCCTTATCCCAGTCGATATAGATCGTCTCGCGCGTGACCGGCTTGCCGTCATTGTAGACGGAAACGCCCTTCTCTTCATCGATCAGGGCGATATCGCCGTTCTGCAGTACGAGCATGTTGCGCGTATACTGGATCAACGCCGCCATATCTGAAGCAAAGAAATACTCACCCTCGCCAATGCCGATGATCAGCGGGTTGTCGCGCCGTGCCGCCACCAGCCGGCGTGGATCATGTTTGCAAAGCGCCACCGTTGCATAAGAACCCTCCAGCCGCGCCACCGTCTGCATCATCGCCGCCAGCAGGTCGCCGTTATAATAATGCTCCACCAGATGCGGCAGCGTTTCCGTATCCGTCTGCGAGGCAAAGACATGCCCGCGTTCGATCAACCAGTCGCGCAGCTCCTGATAGTTTTCAATGATGCCGTTATGCACCATCGCAATCTCGCTTTTGCAGTCAAGATGCGGATGCGAATTGATATCCGAAGGCCGGCCATGCGTTGCCCAGCGGGTATGCCCGATGCCGACCGTCGCAGTGCCCACCTCGCCGCCGATACGTTCTTCCAATGCCGAAATCTTGCCCTGCGCCCGAATCAGACGAATCATATCATTCTCCAGCACTGCGATGCCGGCAGAATCATAGCCGCGGTATTCCTGCGCTTTCAGGCCTTCGAGCAGAATCGGTACCGCCAGCCGCGGCCCGACATATCCGATGATGCCACACATGTCCTTATCCTCCCGGGTCTTGCATAATCGCGTCTTACTTTATCTTTATGCACCGGCTGCGGGATTATCCTGACCCCGGCCGGCAGCAGCTGCGCTGCCATGGATGTTATTCGCTGTCGCTGGAAAAACTCCTGCCAGCCAGAACGCTCCGGCAGGCAGGAAGCGCAGCGAAAACAGGCAAACGGCCGCGGGCGGGCATTCAACCCAGCCGGCGCCGGATCGTCTCCGCCAGTTGGCCGGCGATCTCCTCCAGTTCCGCTTCATTTTCCCCTTCTACCATCACGCGCAGCACAGGCTCGGTACCGGACGGACGCAGCAACAACCTGCCGCAACCGGCCAGCCGCTGTTCTGCCGCCGCCGCGGCGGCGGCGATCTCCGCATCCGTATCCCAGCCCGCTTTCGTTGCCACGCGTACATTGACCAGCACCTGCGGCAGGCGGCGCATCACGCTGGCCAGCTGCGAAAGCGTTCCGCCGCTTTCACGCAATGCCTGCAGCAGCGCCAATGCAGCCAACATGCCGTCCCCGGTCGTATTATACTGGTGCAAAATGATATGGCCGGACTGTTCTCCGCCCAGCACCAGACCTTTTTCGCGCATGCGCTCCAGCACATAGCGGTCGCCGACCTTTGTCTCTTCCACCCCAACACCCATTGCGGCCAACGCACGCCGCAGGCCAAGGTTGCTCATCACTGTCACCGCCACGCAGTCTGCCGTCAGCCGTCCCTGCGCGCGCAGATATCGGGCGAGAATGGTGATGATGAAATCGCCGTCCACCAGGCAGCCCTTTTCATCCACTGCCAGCATCCGGTCAGCATCGCCGTCAAAAGCCAGGCCAAGATCTGCCCGCTCAGCAACGACGCGCTGCTGCAGTGCCTCCATATGCGTGCTGCCACAGCCATCGTTGATATTCAGGCCATCCGGCGCGGCGGAAGTCACCACCACATCCGCGCCCAGCCGGGAAAACAGCTCTGCTGCGATCGGCGAAGCCGCGCCGTTCGCCGCATCGATCACCAGACGCAGGCCATGCAGGTCCGGGGCCAGCTGCTGCAGCAGCCAGCGGCCATATCTTGCCTGCGCGGTCTGACAGCGCTCGATACGCCCCAGGGCGGCGCCATGCACGCGCGGGATGCGCTCCGGTGCATCAATCAACGCCTCGATCTCCGCCTCCACCGCATCCGGCAACTTATAGCCATCTGCGGAAAAGAATTTGATGCCATTATCGTCATATGGGTTATGCGATGCGGAGATCACCGCGCCGGCCGCCGCCTGCAGCAGCCGGGTCAGCACAGCGACCCCGGGCGTAGGCAGCACACCGAGCAACAATACATCGCAGCCGGCAGAGGTAATGCCCGCAGCCAACGCGGCTTCCAGCATATCGCCGGAAATACGGGTATCCTTGCCGATCAGCACCAGCGGACGGGCGGCCTCATGCCGGGCGGCAAACACCGCCGCTGCCGCACGGCCCACTGCATATGCCAGCTCTGGCGTCAGATCATCATTGGCGCGCCCGCGCACGCCGTCGGTTCCAAAATATTTTCCCATTCCTTTGTCCTCGGTATCTTATGATTTTGACCGGCCGCAAAACCAGCCGGCCCGGCTGCATGGCAGCCGCTATGTAATATCTATTCTTATTCCGCAGTCGCCGGGATGTGCGCGCGGTCGTATCTCGCCAGCACGGCCAGCGCGGCGCGCATACCATCCACCGCACTGCTGACAATGCCGCCGGCATACCCTGCGCCCTCACCGGCCGGATAAAGACCGGCGCAGTTCAGCGAAACATGATCCTCCCCGCGCAAGATACGCAGCGGCGCACTGGTCCGGCTTTCCACCGCAGCCAGCACTGCCTGGTCAAGAAAACCTGGCAGCTGATGCTGCCAATGACGCAACGCCGCGCAAATTCCCTGGTAGATCTCCGCCGGGAACAGGGTGCGCAAATCCGCTTCCCGTTTTGCCGCGGTACAGGCGGTTGAGCGGGAAAGCCCGTCTGCCGCCGCGCCGCAGAGAAAACTTTCCACCGCCATCACCGGCAGGCAATGTCCACCGCCACCCAGCGCAAACGCAGCGCGCTCCAGTTTCTCCTGATATGCCATCCCGTCCAGCGGGCCGGCGCCAAAATCCCGTTCCGGCATAACCTGCACCACGACCGCCGCATTGGCGCGACCGCTGTCGCGGGCAGCCAAACTCATCCCGTTGACCAGCAGGCCATCCGCTTCGCTCGACGCATTGACGACAAAACCGCCCGGGCAATTACAAAAGGTATAGATGCCGCGCGCTGCGGCTGTATCGTGATACGTCAAGCCATAATCCGCCGCTGATAACAGCGGATGCTGCGCAAAGCTGCCGTATTGCGCCCGGTCAATTGCAGCCTGCTCCTGCTCGATCCGCAAACCGACGGCAAACGGTTTGGCAGCGAGCGCGATTCCTTCAGCCGCCAGCAGACGGTAGATCTGCCGGCCGCCATTGCCTGGAGCCAGGATCAGCACCTCCGCCGCCACCTCATGCGTAATGCCTGCGGCATCGCGCAGCAACAGCCCACATAAACCGCCCTGATGCCGCAGCAAGCCGCTTAAGGTCGTCGTAAACAGAAAGTCGCCACCCAAAGCTGCGATGCGCTGCCGCAAATTGGCGATGATCGCCGGCAGACGATCGCTGCCCAGATGCGGTTTATGCCACCAGGCGATGGACGGCTCCGCGCCGGCATCGATCAAAAGACGAAGCACCTCACGCACCAGCGGATCTTTGCTGCGCGAAGTCAGCTTGCCATCAGAAAAAGCGCCGGCGCCGCCTTCGCCAAACTGAATATTGCAGTCCGGATCTAACCTGCCCTGCCGCCAGAAACGCTCCACATAGTCGCTGCGTTGCTGCACGTCGCGGCCTTGTTCAATCACAACCGGACGCAGACCGGCACTTGCCAGAACCCAGGCGGCAAACAGTCCGGCCGGTCCTGCGCCCAGCACATAAGGCCGCGGCCCGCCATGCGCTGCACAGCAAGCCACGGTCAACGGCTCTTCCTGCGGCGCGATCTCGCCATGGCCGCCTGCGGCCAGCACATCCACCGTATAGACGAACCGAAGACGCCCTTTATCCCGGGCGTCAAGCGATTTTTTGACCAGCCGCAATTCAAGCACAGAAGCCGGCGCGACACCACAGCCCGCTGCAGCCCGCCGCAGCAGCAGGGCTTCCTCTTCAGCTGCGCTGTGCATGCCGGCAAGCGGCAGGCGCAGGTCATGCAGACGCAGCCAGCGCCGGCAGCCGCGATATCCTCTCTTTGTTCCTGCCATACTCTAGCCCGGCGCAGCTCAGGCGCCTTCCTCCTCCGCTGCCGTTTCTCCGTCGCCCTCGCTTTCCGTCGCTGTATCGATCAGCGTCACGGTTACGGTCTCTGGCGTGGCGCGCACCAGGTCAATATTGGCCGGCAAACTGAAGCTGACCGGCAGCTCATAATCACCCGGTTCGGTAATGCCGGCGCAATCGACATAAGGCACGATCCGCGTCTCGTCCAGCCCCTGCATCGCCGTATCCGGCCCGGCAACCTCGATCTCGATCACCTCATCCGGCAGCAGGCATTCCAATCCTTCCGCCACATTCTGCGTATGCAGCAGGTTCCGCGTATAGGTCTGGGTAGCGACAGGCTCTACACGCACGGTAACCGTCACCGTTTCCTGCGCCAGCGAAATATTGCTGTCATGTTCGATATCCACGCTGTAGCTCGTCGTACGCGAAATACCGCTGATATCGATCGGCTCGGTCAGCAAGTAATACAGCGTGCCCAGGGTCGCCAGATCGCCAAAGGCGCGCACTGTATTCGGCTCGATCACCGTATAGCTGATCTGATACCCCTCCGCCGGCTCGCCAAGCAGGTTGGCACGCACCGCCACCGTCGCTTCCGGCTCTTCATACAACACATTGACCACCAGATTGACCGATTCCGGCGAAATGGTAAATTCACGCGTAATATTATTGCCGTTCTGATCCAGCACCTCTACCGGCAAATTGCGGTTATAGCTGGATTCCAGATCGCTGATATCTGCGTTGACCACGACACTGCCCACCTGCTCGATCATGCTTGCGCTGGCAGAAAGCGATACCTCCTGCGGACTGAGCAGCAAATTTTCCAGCAAAGCGGTATAGTTTTCAGCCGGTTCGCCACTTACGTTCGCCACCACCGCAAAGGTCTCACTCACCTTTGCCTCCAGCGTCAGATCGATACTCTCTGGCGAAAGCGAAACCAGGGATACATCCGGCGGCAGATCCACCTGCACACGCGGGGAGCCCTCGCCGGCACGCATACCGGAAAGATCCACATAAGCGGTAAAATCGCGGCTGCTCAGCTCGCCAATAATATTGGCTGCGCCCTGTACGCGCACCTGCACCTGGTAACTCGTCTCCGGCGTAACCAGCGTTTCGTCCAGATTGCGCAGCTCCACCGGCACCGCAAATGTTCCTTCATCAAGCGGATTATCGCGCACGGTCACATAAGCCCAAATCACCATTGCCAGCAGGATGGCGAGCACCTTGTAGCCGATAAAGCGCGGCGGTTGCCAGATCTCCTTCTGCCAGAAATCACTTCCCATCCGGCCCGCCTCCTTTCCTGCGCAAAAGCGCGATTTCGCTGTTGCTGCGCGTCAGCTCGCGGCTAAGAAATTCGCGCAGCTGCTTTTCATCCAGATGCCGAATCAGCTTGCCCTCCTGCGCCACGGAAATGGCGCCGGTCTCTTCCGAAACAATAACGACCAATGCATCGGAAACCTCAGAAATGCCAATGCCCGCGCGGTGACGCGTGCCGAGCGAAAGGCTGATATAAGGATTATCCGATAATGGCAAAAAGCAGGCGGCTGCTGCCACCCGTTCGCCACGGATGATCGTTGCGCCGTCATGCAGCGGCGTATTGACAACAAAGATGTTGCACAGCAATTCCTGCGAAAGATGCGCATCGACGAGAATACCGGTTTCGATATAATCGGAAAGCCCCGTATCCCGCTCCACCACCATCAGCGCACCGGTACGCGTCTTGGCGCAAGAGATGGCCGCGCCGGTGATCTCGTCGATAATATGCACGATATCGCTGGTGGAAAGCGCCGAACTGCGGCTGAGCAAATTACCGCGGCCCAGCTTTTCCAACGCACGGCGCAGCTCCGGCTGAAAGATAACCGCCAGGGCCACGATGATGCCGCCCCAGAACTGTTCCATCAGGAAACTGACAGCATGCAGCCCGATCAGGTCGCTGAGGAAAAAAACCGCCAGCAGCATAAACATGCCACGCAGCAGCTGCACGGCACGCGTGCCGCGAATCCACAACAGCAGCTTATAGATGAACAGCGTCATGATGGCGATATCGATCGCCGCTGTCAGATAATCCCAGACCGACCAGCCGGTCATCGCGGACAGAAGCAAGACGGATACCTCCCCGCAGCAAATTGTACAGCTTTTCCTTTATGGTTCGCCGTTCGGGGAAAAAAACCTTTCACGCAGATCCGCCGGCACTAAAACTTCAGAAAATTGTTTGAAGGGAAATCGCTGTTTTTATGGTATTATGGTATAATAAAAGCAAGTGAAGCCAAGTTGTGCGGCCGTCGGGATACGGCCGGAAAAACAGGCCGCCTGGTCTGCGGAAAAGGATTGCGGAAAACGATGGGCAGATACCGCCAACAAAAAAACATGCTGTTCCTGACTGCGCTCTCGCTGCTGCTCGGCGTGATGATGATCACGGCGGTCAATACGAACCATGCCGGCGAAGCGAAAGAAGATTATGAGCTGCAGGAAACGATTGCCTATATCGAATCGCTGGAAGAGGAAAGCGCCACGCTGCAGGAGCAAATCCAGGCCACGCGTGAACAGATCAGCGCTATTCAAAATGAACGCGCAGCAGGCGAAAGCGAGCTGGCGGATCTGATGGTGGAACTGGAGCAGCTGCGTGCCTATGCCGGCCTGACCGAGCTGGTCGGCCCCGGTCTGGTGATCACGATGGACGACAATACCGTCGGTGCAGAGCTGGCGCAGAAGAATAATCCTTCTTCCTATAATGCCAGCAACTATATCATCCACGATAAAGACCTGCGCTATACGCTGCGCGAGCTTGCCCCATACAGCGAGGCCGTTGCCATCAACGGCATCCGCATCATCGATACAACGAGCATTCGTTGTGTCGGCACCACGGTTTATATCAATGCGACGCGTGAAAGCCCGCCTTATGTCATCCAGGTGATCGGCGACCCGGATCAGTTGGAGCTGGTGCTACAGAATTCTGCACGCTACCAGGCGCTGATCCGCGCCGCTATGCCGATCACGGTCAGCCGTTCGCAGGAAATCACTGTTCCTGCCTATACCGGCGTAATTTCGCCCAAATACAGCAGCCTGTTGCAGGACGAGACAAGTGCTTCGCAGCAGGGCACGAATTATTAAATGATAAAGGAGAGATATCCATGTGGCTGCCTTTGCTTGGCCTGGTTGTCGGCCTGTTGCTGGG
This sequence comes from uncultured Clostridia bacterium, assembly GCA_944390945.1. Lineage (GTDB taxonomy): Bacteria > Bacillota > Dehalobacteriia > UBA4068 > UBA4068 > CALXSV01. The sequence goes on along the minus strand of CALXRV010000016.1, from coordinate 14,363 downwards.
TTCGCTGCTCACGCTGAGCATTCCGATCGTCTATGCCAATTATCTGGCCATCGCCGTGCTGGCTGGCCTGGATTCACTGCTTGGTGGCTGGCGTGCCGCGCTGGAACGGGAATTTGACGGCCCGGTGCTGATCAGCGGGTTTTTTGTCAATGCCATCGTCGCCGCGCTGCTCGCTTTTCTGGGGGATAAAGTCGGGCTGGATCTTTACCTGGCGGCAGTGATCGCCTTTGGCATCCGCATCTTCAAGAATATCGGCGCAGTCCGCCGCGCGATGATCAACAACCATCGCGAACAGAAACGCCGCAGCCTGGCGCGCCGTGCAGAGCAGGCGCTAGAAGAAACAGGTGCCGAGCAATAAGTGCAGCGGGGGAAGCAACGATGAAAAAACCACTGGTCAACGGCAAACAGGGTCTCCTCTGGCAGCTGCTGCTGGCAGCCGTCTTCTTTTGCTTTGGCCTGTTGCTGATGACACAATATTATACCAACATCGACCGTACCAATTCGCTGACAGAGGAAAGCCCGGAAAACCTGGCGCAGATCATGCGCAGCGCAGTGGATGCAAACGATGCGCTGAATGTGGAATACGCCCAGCTGCAAAGCGAACTCGCCCAGCTGGAATCCGCGATCGCCAGCGGCGATACGCTGCAGGATACGATGAGCGCGACCATCGACAGCCTGAAGGCTGCCACCGGGTGGGATGAAGTCAACGGCGAAGGCGTGCTGGTCACGATCACCAATGTCAGCAATCTCTACTACTGGGATCTGATCGATATCGCCAATGAACTGTTCAATGCCGGTGCTGAAGCAGTGGCGATCAATTCCGTGCGTCTGACCATCCATACGCAGATCACGGAACGGCGTAAGGTAGAGCAGATCGAAGACGAGGCAACCGGCGAGATTACCGGTCAGCGCGAGTCGATCATCCATGTCGTCGGCGGAGAAGAATTGCAGCCGCCCTACCGCATCCGTGCGATCGGCGACGCGGCAACGCTGGAAACCGCGCTTAACATGCCCGGCGGCGTGCTCGAACCGCTGACCACCATCTACGGAGCGAATGTGACCGTGCAGCGCATGGCAAACCTGAATATCCCGGCGGCGGTCATCCCGGCCTACCATTATGCCACTGTACCTGAGACGACAACAGAATAAAGCGTGCCAACCCGCGCCGGGGCCTTTCCGCCCGCGCGTCCCTTTTGCCATAGCGGCGGAAGCAGCCAAGCTGCTTCCGCCTTTTCCATCTCTGATTTCCAGCGCTGGTTTTCCCGCTAAAGACGGTGAAAACAGGATAAAAAAAGGACGCCATGCGAAAAGCAAAGCGTCCCTCAAGCAGGCTTGTCTTAAAGCAGCTTCTCCAATCCCTGCACCAGTCCGTGCAGACTGCGGATGCGACGTAAAGCAAGCGCCACGCCGGGGAAAAAGCAATCCCGGTTGGTTGAATCCTGACGGATGCTGAGCATCTGGCCCGGTCCGCCAAACAGTACCTCCTGGATGGCGACCACGCCGGGCAACCGCACGCTGTGGATACGCGCTCCCTGATAATCACCGCCCCGGCAGCCGGGTAGGGTCTCAAAAGAATTCAGCGCGCCCTGCGCAAATGGTTCACGCTCCCGGCCGATCATCTGCGCCGTATAAAGCGCAGTGCCGGAAGGCGCGTCCATCTTGCGGTCATTATGGATCTCGATGATCTCATAATGCGGGAAATACTTCGCCGCTTCTGCGGCAAAACGCATCATCAGCACTGCGGTCAGGGCAAAATTGGGCGCCACAAACAGCGGTGCGTCATTCGCCAGCGCCAGCGCTTCCGCCTCCTCCAGATCGGCTGCCGTCAAACCGGTAGTACCGACCACGCAGGGCAGGCCGGCGCTGAGCGCAGTGCGGATATTACGCATTACCGCCTCTGGTGTGGTAAAATCCAGCATCACATCCGCGCCGCAGCGTTTAACGCTTGCTGCCAGATCATCGCTCACCTTCACGCCGATGGCCACGCCGCCGGAAAGCTCACCGATATCACAGCCGATGCAGCTGCGGTCTACCGCGCCGACCAGCTGCATATCCGCCTCACCGAGGATACCGGCAGCCATCGCACGGCCCATTTTGCCGGCCGCACCGTTCAACAAAATTTTGATCTGTTCTGTCATCCGTCTCCCTCCTTTGCAGGCATTCGTTAAAATTCGCAGCAAAGGTGGGATTTTCCTGCCTGTTGCGCGAAAAGCGCGCAATCTATACCGCTGAATGCTCAGTCATATTCCAGATCGATGACGATCACCTCAGCGCCAACCTTTTTTACTGCTGCCCAGGGAATGGAAAGCCCACGGCCACGGCCGGACATGCCGCGGCCGGGTGGGATCAGGATCTCGCTGATCGCACCGTTTTTCGGATCGATCAGCAGATCACTTTCACCGGCAGAGCCGATGATCTCGCCATCATACAGATTGAGTATCCGTTTGCCGGCCAGCTCGGATAAACGCATGAAATCACCCCCATACAGCCTATGCGGTATGGGGGTCGTCTATGTCCGCCTATCTCCTCCTCGGCTGTCGCAGCCCAAGGCCGCGCAGCCGCAGGCTATTCAAATGCCGCTGCTGCCGAATCCGCCGCTGCCGCGTCCGCTTTCCGGCAGCGTCTCCACCGGCTTCAGCCCGGCCTGCAGTACCGGCGCGATCACCAGTTGTGCGATGCGCATGCCCCGCTCCACGGCAAACGGCGTCTGGCCATGGTTGATCAGCAGCACCTTGATCTCGCCACGGTAATCCGCGTCGATCGTACCCGGCGCATTGAGCACGGTGATCCCATGCTTCGCCGCCAGGCCGGAACGCGGCCGTACCTGCGCTTCATATCCAGCCGGCAGCGCAATAGCCAGCCCGGTCGGCACCGCGGCCCATTCGCCGGGTTCGATCACGAGCGGCGCATCCGCCGCACAGGCAGCGGGCAGGTCCATCCCTGCCGCCTGCGCACTCTGATAAGCGGGCAGCGGCAGGCCGGCAAAATGCGGTAATCTTTGCAGCAGGATCTCCATCATGCAAACAACCTCCCCGCAAAACGCGGACATTGCTGCGGCCCAACCTGCGCCAGTACCGCCCGGCCCGGCACGACCAGACGCCGCGCCACGCGCCGCACATCCTCCGGCGTCACGGCCATCAGCTGCGCGACCAACTCGTCCACCGAATAAACGCGGCCAAAGGTCAGCTCATGCCGCCCCAGCTTGCGCATCATATAGCTTGTGCTTTCCATATTAAGCAACATCGCGCCCTTTAGCTGCTGCTTACTGCGTTCCACCTCATCTTCGGTCAGGCCGTCCTCTGCCAGCCGGTGAAACTCCTCTGCCATCACGTCGATCAACTCTGCACAATTCGCCGGCTGCGTCGAGGCATAGGCCAGGAAATAACCGCCGCAGTCAAAGGCATCGAAATAGCTGTAGGCACCATAGGAAAGGCCGCGTTTTTCACGAATCTCCTGGAACAGGCGTGCCGAAGAGCTGCCGCCAAATGCGCTGTTCAAAATCGAAGCGGCATAATAATCATCATCCGTGGCAGAAAATGCAGGAAATCCCAGGCAAACATGCGTCTGCTCGATATTCTTGGCGACATAACCGTCGCCCCCTGCGCTCTGCAGCGGCGGAGACAACCGTTCCGGCGCCGCCGCTGCAGCACGCGGGGTAAACAGGCGCTCCACCAACTCTGCCGCGCGCTGCGGCGCTATGCTGCCAGCCATCGCCAGCACGGTCTGCCCAGCCGTATAATGCGCATGATGATAATCCACCACCTGCTGCCTGTCCAGCGCAGCGACATCCGCTGCACTGCCGGAGATGCTGCGGCCATAGCCATGTTGCGGCCACAGCGTCTGTGCGAACAAATCCAGCACCCGCTCATCCGGCGTATCCTCATACATGTTGATCTCTTCAATCACCACGTTCTTTTCCCGTTCCAGTTCGGCTGCATCGAACAGGGAATTCTGATACATGTCCGCCAGCAGATCCAACGCCAGCTCCACCTGCTCGTCCAAACAACGCGTATAATAGCAGGTCTGTTCCCTGCCGGTAAACGCGTTGAGTACGCCGCCAACATTATCCATCGCCGACGAGATCTCCAGCGCACTACGATGCGTCGTGCCTTTGAACATCATATGCTCCAGCAGATGAGAAATGCCGAACTGCCCTTCCTGTTCATGTGCGGAACCGGTATCCACCCAAATGCCGGTGGATACGGAGCGTAGATGCGGCATGTACTCAACCAACAGACGCAAACCATTATGCAAAACAATCTTTTCCACGCCAAATGCCTCTCTGTCCCTCAATCTTGGCTGCCCGCAGAAAACCGCCGGCAGCGGTTTTGTTTATTATTCATTATTCATGGTTTATTCATTCGTCAGTCTTCACGAAATCCCTGCCGGCTTCTTCACCAACGCGGTGGAGGCGATTTCCGCACCAGCCGCATCCAGGAACACCAGCCGCCGCGGCAGTTCCCAGCGTACGCGGATGCCCTCTGCCGCAGCGCGTTCTGTCAGGATATAAACATCCTCTGCTGCATAAAGCCGCTCGCCACCGCCCGCCCCATCCGGCCAATAAGCCAATGCCTGGCCGGCTTTCACCGGGAACAGCAGCAGATGCTCTGCTGCTGCCTGCCGCAACAGAGCGAGGGATTCGCCATAGCGGTCCGGGCTGTGAAAGACTACGCTAAGATAGACCGCAGCCTGGTCGGCATAAGCAGCGACCAGGCAGTTGCCGGCATCATCCGTCGTACCGGTTTTGATGCCGATGATATGCGCATCTTGCCAGAGCAGTTTATTGGTATTGGTATAGCTGCGGCGGCTCTCCCCTTCGCCAAACACTGCCTGCTTGCTGGCCACCGTTTCCGCAAAAAAGGGGTGTTGCATGGCATAAGCGGCCAAATGTGCAAGATCGGCGGCACTCATCGCATGCCCCTCTTCCGGCAAGCCGTGCGGATTGTACAGCTGCGTCGCATAGGCGCCAAGCACGGCCGCCTTCAAATTCAACCAATGTACAAATAGCGGTTCACTGCCAGCCACGGCTTCTGCTAAAGCAAAGCAGGCGTCATTGCCAGAATGGACCAGCGCGCCAGTCAACAAATCCGCCAGGGTGAGCGTTTCGCCGGCGCACAGGTCAATACTCATTTCCGGCACAGCAGCCGCCTGTGCGCTGATCGTAGTCCGCTCGTCAAGATCTTCGGCCATGTCCAACGTAAGCAGTGCGGTGACGATCTTGCCGGTGGAAGCAGGCGGCAGCATCTGCTCACCGTTTTGAGAGAAGATCGTTTCCCCGCTGTGCAGCTCCATTACATATGCTGCCGCAGCACCGGGCGTTGCCGCCGCTGTTGCAGCGTTTGCCGGTTCTGCATCGTTTGCCGGTTCTGCAGCCATAGCACCCGTCCCCGCCGGCAGCAGCAATGCCAGCAGCAACGCCAGTAGGCTACAGACCCAGATTTTCCGAAACCGACACAAAGCGGTATCCTTCCTCCTCCAGGCTATCGATGATCTGCGGCAAAGCGAGCAACGTCGGTTCTGTCGGATGCGCCAGGATGATCGCGCCGCCATGGATCTTGCTGCTGACCCGTTCGACGATCGTTTCCGCCGTTGGCTGCTGCCAGTCGATGGTATCCACGCTCCAAAGGATGGTATGATAGCCGGCCTCTGCCGCAGCATCCAATACATGCTGCTCCTCTTCCCCCGAGGGCGGTGCATAGAGATCCGTAGTTATGCCGGTCGCAGCCTCGATCGCTGCTTCCGTCCGTTCGATCTCTTCAATAATCTGCTCCTCGCTGGAAGCATTGGGGCTGCTGTGACTGTAACCATGATTGCCGATCTCGTGACCGGCCTCTGCAATTTGGCGCGCCAGCTCTGGCTGATTGTTGCACCAACGGCCGGTAAGGAAAAATGTTGCATGGACATCTTTCTCCGCCAGCACGGCAAGCAGCTGCGGCAGATACTCTTCGCCCCAATCCACATTGATGGCAAGCGAGACCAGATCGCTCTCGCTGCTGCCGCTGCGGTAAGCGGCCGGGTCCTGCTCCGGCTGTGCGGCGGCAGGGGCGGTTTCCGGCAGGAAAATGCTGGCCCCACCCAGCAGCAGCACCAGCGCGAGAAAATAGGCGGCGGCCAGTTTGCCGCCGCGTTTGCTCAAATAATAAACACGCATACAGCATCCCTCCTTGCCACATCCTATGCCGCGCAGTGAAGGAATAGACCGTATGCGTGCCTATCGCGTCAGCCGGTCAGGCAGCAGCCCGGCGTCGCTAGATAACCAGAAAACGAACAAAGATGACGAGAATGATCAAGGCCACCGGATAAGCGCCGGCATACGCCACGCTTACCGCCTCGCTGGAGGCCTGATCTTCCCGCGTCAGGGTGAGCAACGTCCCGAGCGAAGGCGTGCTCGTCATGCCACCGCAGATCGCGCCCAAAGAAGCGCGCAAATCCAGTTTCAGCAAATAGTGTGCGACAATAAAGCCGAGCAGCATCGGAACAGCAGTCAGCACCACGCCCCAAAGGAACAGGCCAAAGCCGTACTGCTGTAACACCTCGACAAAGCCACTGCCAGCTTCCACGCCAGCGCTGAGCAAGAAAAGAAGCATACCGCCTTCGCGCAGTAGGTCAAGCGTAATGCGTTGCGGTCGCAAACTGTACGGCCCGACATGGCCGAAATGGCCGACGATAAGACCGGCAAACAACGGTCCGCCCGCCAGCCCCAATGAGCAGGAGGCCCCGCCCGGCAGGGGAATCGTAATACTGCCCAGCAGAATACCCAACAGCGCGGCCAGGGCAAAACTACACAGGCCCAGCGGATCCGCCATGCGAAAATCACGCGATGCACCAGCCGCAGCGTCCGGCTGCGCAGGCAAGGGGATCTTCGTCAGATCAACCCGATAGAGCTTGGGCACCAACTGTACGAAAAGCACGACGCACAGCACGCCGAACGGATAGGCGATGCCATAGCCAACCGAAACGATCGCCTCGCCCGTAGCCTCGATCGCCGAAGCCAGCGCCGGGGTACTTGTCATCGCACCGGAAAGGATGCCGGCGCAAAGCGGGGCGGTAATGCCGCTGCCGCGGATAATCAGAAAACAAAACAGCAGGCAGGAAAGCGTGATCACCGCACCGACCGCAGCAAAGGAAAGCGCTTTGCCGCGGATATTGCGAACAAAGGTCGGTCCGGAATAGAGACCAACTGATGTCGTGAATACGATCAACCCAAAATCGCGGATGCTCTCCGGCACGGTAAAGCCATAATGGCCAAAGACCAATGCGACCAACAACACACCGGCATCCCCGACGCGGAACCCGCCGATGCGGATCATACCGACGATATAGCCTAAAAAGATAATCAGAAAAACGATCAGAAAGGCACTCATCCTGTTTCTCCTTTGCCGGGCCGCAGCACCGGCCCTGTTTTGTAAAATATGGTTCAGTCGATACGGGGCAGCGTGGAACCGCCATACGGCATGACAAGCACAGATGCATCTGTACCGTATCGCGCCAGCGCAGCATCCAGCGCACGCTGTGGCGAGGGGAACGAGCGCAGCAGCCACTGCGGCACAGTATCCGTCGGCATTTCGGAAACGAAATAGATCTCCGCCCGGCTGCGCACCATGGCGATGGCAGCCGCTTTATGACCGCCCAGCTGGAAATCCTGCCGCACACGGCGGATCAGGTCATCCGTGCTGTTCGCCTCGTGGATCCAGCTGGCGAACACCTCTTCACCATAGCCTTCGCCACAAGCGCCAACCAAAATCACCGTGCCGCCGTCGCGCACCGCATATTTTGCATTATCCAGCGCCTTCTGCGTCTGATACAAATTCAAATCCTTCGGTGCGCCGCCCTGCGAGACAACGACGATATCCGCCGGCGCAGGAATGCGGCACAAAAAATGCGCATCCAGAAAGCGGCAGCCAGCCCGATGCGCGGCCTGAACGTCGCCTGCCACGGCATAAACAATCCGCTTATGCGTATCCAGCACAACGTTAAAGATAAAATCTACCGGACAGAAACGCTGCACCGCTTCTTCGATATCCGCACGCACCGGATTTCCCTCCAGGCAACCGGCCGCTGCCGCCGGCTCCGCCATATGGCTGTGGTTGCTGCGGATCGCCCGGCGCGTGGAAACCCCGGGCATGATCGCCTTTGCGCCGCCGGAATAGCCGGCAAAATAGTGATATTCGATATTGCCCAGGCAGATCCGCCGGTCAGCCTCACTGACAAGACGGAAAATATCCACCGGCGTCCCTCGGGAAGTAACGCCCAGATGCACGGTATCTTCCGCATCGCTGTCCAAGGCATGTATCCCCATTGCCGCTGCATCTCCCAGCAGGCGCTGCCGTTCTTCTTCCGTATGATGGCGATGTATGCCCATGGCAAAGACGACCGTGATATCCGACGGCGCCACGCCTGCAGCCTGCAAACGCGCCAGCAACGGCGGAAGCACCAGCCTGGTTGGCATCGGTCGCGTGATATCGCTGGTGATGATGACGACCTTTTCTCCCGACCGCACGATCTCCTCCACGCGCGGCGTGCCGATGGGATGATCAAGCGCCTGTTCCAGCAGGGCAGTCGTGTCTTCCGGCAATGGCATTTCGCCCGGCAGCAAAACGCCGCAGAGATTTTTCTCTGCGATTTCCAGTTGCAGTTTTTGTTGGCCATAACCCAGCGTAATTTCCATATTTTTCTCCCCTACCGGTTCCTGCCGGTCGGACAGACATAACGGGCCCACGGCAAGGGCCCGTCATGTCTGCGCGGCCGCAAGAACGGCAGCCGGGAGCGGCACAGCATCGCCGCTCGCCGGCTCCCACTTTCTTTAGATATCCTGCTCCGTCTTGTAGACGACGCCATCCTTCATCACGAAGTAGCAATCGAGCAGGGCATGCGGATCGGTGAGCAGATCACGTTTCCAGGCTGCGATATCGGCATAATAACCAGGAGCAATCGCGCCGATATCATTCGGCATGCTGAGGATATCCGCGTTCACACGCGTCGCAGCGGCCAGCGCGCGGAAAGGATCCACACCACTCGTCAGCATACTGTTATATTCCCAGCCGCCTTCGTAGGGGTTGTGTACGGCGACAAAGTCCGTGCCATAGCCCAGCGGGATATCGCTGTTGACGATCACCTTGCGCGCATCCATCAGCCATTCCTGATATTTGCGCAGCTTGCGCTGCATGCCGGGCGTCTGCTTGCGCAGATTGTCCTCATCCAGCTTGATCACGCTCTCATATGGCGTGAAGGTCGGCACGAAATGCACGCCCTTCTGCTTCATCAGGTCGAGCAGTTTCGGATCGTTGAACAGCGCGCCATGCTCGATATCGTCGATCCCCATTCCGATCTGCTTATAGGCCAGTTCCGGCGAATAGGTATGCGAAGCGACCTTCATATGCATCTGATGCGAGACTTCGATGATCGCCTGCATCTCCTCATCGGTAAAGGTATAGTCTTCCGGGCCGTCGGCTTCCGAATTGAAGCCGCCGGAAGCGAACATCTTGATGAAATCCGCACCATACTTCACCTGCCGGCGTACAACTTCGCGGAACATGTCCGGACCGGAACCAAAGCCGGGATAATTTTCCCAGATATAGGTGGAAAGCTTGGGGTTCGTCATGATCAGCTGGCTGAAATCGCCGTGGCCACGCGTGGTGCTGACATAATGCGGCGCCTGCACGATGCGCGAACCGACAAAATGCCCGTCGTTCAGCAAGCGCTTGGCCACGACCACGCTATAGCCGTCATCACAGTTGCAGCCGCAGTGACGGATGGTGGTAAAGCCGCGCAGCATCGATTTCTTGGCATTGTAAAGCGCATACATGCCTTTATAGATCGGCGCTTCATAGATCGCATCATGGCTGCGGGTGCGCCAATCGCCAAAGCTGAAGTGTACGTGCGCGTCGATCAGACCGGGCGTCACGGTAGCGTCGGAAAGATCGATCACCTCGGCGCCGGCCGGCGCCGCCACATGCTTATCCACTTCCTTGATCCGGTTATCTTCAACGAGAATCTCCATCTTGTCCTGCAAAACATCGGTTTTGCCGTCATAAAGCTTGCCGCATTTGATGATGTATGTTTTCATAGGCGTATTCCTTTCCTCTGCTTTTCTCGCTTATTCCACGGTCTTGGCCTGGTAGACCACGCCGTCCTTCATCACGAAGGCGCAATCCAGCAAAGCTTTCGGGTCGGTCAGCAGGTCGCGCCGCCAGGCAGCGATGTCCGCCAGATAACCGGGCGCGACCGCGCCGATGTCTTCCGGCATTTCCAGGATGTTTTTGTTGACGCGCGTCGCAGCCGCCAGGGCGCGGAAAGGATCGACGCCGCTCTTGATCATGGTCTCATATTCATAGCCGCATTCATAGCAGTGATGCGAAGCGACGAAATCCGTACCATAACCAAACGCAATACCGCTTTCCACGATCGCCTTGCGGGCGCGGATGAGCCATTCGCCATATTTACGCAGCTTAATCTGCATCTCATACGGCCACTGCTTGATCGTGGCATCATCCTGATAAACGATGCCGTCATAGGGGCAGAAGGTGGGAACCAGTTCCACGCCGCGCTCGATCATCATCTGCAGCAGGTCACGGTCATCCAGCAGAGCGCCGTGCTCAATGCCGTCGATGCCCATTTCCACCTGCTTGCGGATCAGGTCCGGCGTATAGGAATGCGAGGTGATCTTCAGGTTCAGCTGATGCGCGGTATCGATCGCCGCCTTCATCTCTTCGTCGGTCAGGCATTCGTCTTCCGGGCCGTCCGCCGGGGTGGAAAAGCCGCCGGTCGCATACAGCTTGATGAAGTCCGCGCCAAATTTTGCCTGCTGGCGTATACATTCGCGCATCGATTCCGCACCGCTGATGAAGCCAGGATAGCGCTCCCAAACCCAGGTTGCCACATCCGGATAGGTGGCAAAGAGCGCCGTCGTATCCGCATGGCTGCGGGTGGTGCCGGTATAGCAGGACGCCACCACCAGGCGCGCGCCTTCGAAATATCCGCTGTTGATCAGGCGCTTGGAAACGATCGAGCCATAACCTTCATCGCAGTTATTGCCGACCACGCGCAGGGTGGTAAACCCGCGCAGCATGGCCTCGCGCGCATTGGCCAGGACCATCATGCCTTTGTAGGCCGGGTTTTCATATACCGTCTCGCGGCGGCGTTCCGGCCAGCGGCCGATGCCCAGATGCACATGCGCGTCGATCAGACCAGGGGTCACGGTGAACTTGCTGAGATCGATCACTTCAGCGCCAGCAGGCGCGGAAACCTTTTTCCCAACTTCTTTGATCCGGTTGTCCTCAACCAGAATCTCCATCTGCTCCTGAATGGCATCGACCAAACCATCGTAGAGCCTGCCGCATTTAATCAGCGTATAGGCCATCATCATTCCTCCTTGTTATTCTTTCTGTCAATCTATACTGTGCCATGCTACAAAATGGAAAATTTATTCAACGGTAACCGTCGGATAGCGCACGCCGTCCTTCATGACAAAGGCGCAGTCGAGCAGCGCTTTGGGATCTGTCAGCAGATCGCGCCGCCAGCCGGCGATATCCGCCTGTTTGCCCGGCTCCAGCGTGCCGACACGATCGGCAATCTGCAGGATGCCGGCATTGATCCGCGTCGCAGCCGCCAGGGCGCGGAAAGGATCGATCCCGGATTTCAACCAGGCTTCATATTCATAGCCATTTTCATAAGACTGATGGACCGAGACGAAGTCCGTGCCATAGCCCAAACGCAGCTTGCTGTTGACGATCACACGGCGGCCTTCCTGCAGGCGTTCCGAATACTGAATCAGTTTAGCGCGGAACTGCGGCAGTTTTTTCGCCAGAGTCTCTTCATTCGGATAAATGATATCCTCATAGGGGCAGAAGGTGGGAACAAGGTAAACATCCAGTTCTTCCATCACGCGAGCCGTATCCTCGGTGATGAGAGAACCATGCTCCATGCCGTCAATCCCCATCAGGGCAACCTTTTTCATCTGTTCGGAATTATAGATGTGCGCCGTGACGGTGCGGCCGAGCTCATGCGCCGTATCGATGATCACTTTGATCTCTTCATCGCTCAGCTGCTGGTCATCCGGCGAATCGTTCGGCGTGGAAAAACCACCGTTGATCATGATCTTGATGAAATCCGAACCCATCTTCACTTCATTGCGCACCACATGGCGGAAGAAGTCCACGCCAGTACCCATGGTGGGCGTCATCTTGGCAAAGCATTCGCTCAGCTCCGGATTGGTCCGCAGATACTGCGAATGATCGCCATGGCTGCCGACATCCGCCAGATAATGCGGGGTGACGGTCAGGCGCGCACCGGGAAAATAACCAAGGTCGATCATATCACGGGCAGCCAGGCTTCCGCGCGCCTCATAGGTGGAGCTGCCGATGCAGCGTAAAGCGGTAAAGCCGCGGAACAGGCTTTCTCTCGCATTATACAGATGGCACATGCTCTTCCAGGCCGGTCCGCGATACACGATATCATGGTTGCGGGTATGCCAGTCCACATGCTGCGTATGGACATGTGCGTCGATCATACCTGGTGTCACCGTGCAATCGCTGAGGTCAATCACTTCCGCACCCTGCGGTGCGATGATCTTCTTGCCCACTTCGCGAATCAGATCATCCTCGATCAGAATTTCCATCTGGTCCTGCAGTGTGTCGTTGATACCATCGTACAGTTTTCCACATTTGATCAACGTAAAAGCCATTCGCATTTCCTCCCATTTCTTTTTATTTAAACTGCCCTTTAATTTTATATGACTGCTTGTTCCAACTGTGAGAAACAGGGGCAGGCAGCCGGGTACGGCTGCGCTGCCCCTGCTTTTCCGTGCTTAGTTTTGCAAACAGTCAGCCCGCTATGGTAGATCAGGACCAGCCAAGCATGGTGGCGGCAACCAGGAAGATGGCGGCAAACACGGAGAGGATTACCGTGAACGGAATCACAAATTTCAGCCACTTCTCATACGGAACATGCGCCATACCGATCGTGCCCATCATCAGGCCGGAAATCGGGGAGAGCACATTGCCCAGGCCATCGCCGAACTGGAAGGCGGTGATGGCAACCTGACGGGAGATCTCCAGCACGTCCGCCACCGGCGCCATGATCGGCATAACGATATAGCACTGGCCGGAACCGGAAGAAGTCAAGAAGTTGAAGAAGAAGTTGACAATGAACATGCCGACGGCGGAGATTGCTGCAGGCAGGTTCGCCAGCGGCAGCGTGATGTAATAGACGACCGTATGGATGATGCTGGAATTGGTCATAATCACGCTGATTGCACCGGCAAAGCCGATCAACAGCGCGGAATAAATCATCGTTTTCGCGCCGTTGACAAAGGAGGCGGCCATCTCATTGGCAGAGAGGCGGCCAACGATACCGGTCAGCACGGCAAGCACCATCATGCAGGCGCCGAGCGAATCAATGCCCCAGTTGAACTTGATGCCGCCATAAGAATAAACGGCGAAAACCGCAATCAGAATGCCGAAGTTGATCAGATGACGCGGCTTGACTTCCATCATCTCGTCGCTCTCATTGCCTTCCGCATCCAGAATGCCGGTGATGGAACGGCTCGGATCCTTCTGGATCTTCTTGCAATAGCGCAGGACATACCAGATGCAGGTGACGGTGAACAGCGCCCACATCAGCAAACGCGGAATAGCGCCGGACATCTGCGTTACGCCGGCCAGTTCCTGGCCGAGCAGAACGGTGAACGGGTTGACCGGCGAAATGGAGAAACCGGTATTGGATGCCAGGTAGAGGCAGCCGACCACCACAATCGTATCCAAACGCAGCCTTCGGGCGAGAATAATCAGGATCGGGACAAAAGCCAGGCCGACATTGTTGCCCACGCCAAGTGCGCCGAGCAGGCTCATCACGGTGATCACCACCGGAATGATCAGGTTGTAACGGCCCTTTGTCTTTTTAATCGCCAGCGCCAGCATCGCGTCGACCGAACCGGTATCCATCAGGATCTGGAACGCGCCGCCGATCAGGAACACGGCGAAGATCGTGCTGCGGCCCTGCGAAAGGCCGGCCATAAAGCTGTTGAGGAAATCACCGATCGTAGCCGGCGACTCTTCCACAAAATGGAAAGAATCCGGATCGACCGCTTTGCTGCCTTCCACCGTATCATAAACGCCGGCGGGGATGATATAGGTCAGAATGCAAGCCACGATAACCAGCGCAAAAACGATGACATAAGTATCCGGCATGGAAAATTTCTTTTTCTTTGCCGTTGTTGGTGTCTGAGACATATTTTTCCTCCTTGTCAACATAAGGAAACTCTTTTCAGCGCTTCTGCATAGCGATATGATCATCAAAATAATGCCCTGTTTTGTGCATCAGATCATGAAGAATGAACAGCAAATGAATTCTGCTATAAAAATATC
>CALXRV010000015.1 GCA_944390945.1 uncultured Clostridia bacterium | reverse complement strand
AACGCTGGCGCTGAGGTCCAGATCATGCCGGTTGCTGGAAGTGGTGTTCTCCGGCGTCTTATCGGTCAAATAAGCCGCATTGTTGGCCGAGGTACCAAAATAAAGATCAATGTTCGGCGCAGTGGTCTGATAATTGACCGTCCTGGTGGCGATCGCTTCTGTCGCAGCCAGATGCACGCCGTCGCCCGTGGCCTTGGCCGTCACTGTGATCGGAGCGGTCGTCCCGGCCACCGGCGTTACCGTAGCGGTAAATCTGCCGTCTTTTTTCTCAGTAATTTTAGCCGTCGCGCCCTGATCAGCGTCCACATCGAGTTGGCCGGTGTAGGTGCCTTTCACCTCAAACGCTTCGCCCTTGTGGCTGGCCGGTGCAGAGGTGATGCTGACCGTTGCGCTCGGCAGCTCGCCAAGCATGATAGCGAGATAATACGTCTCAGTCTCTCCGTTCAGGGCGGTAACCTTGATCGGGATCGTGTTCAGTTCGCCCGCCTTCAGGTTGACCGGAGTGGTCATCTTAGCGCTCGCATCGCCAGCACAGACAAATTCAGCAGATGTGATCTGCTTGGCTTGCGCAGGCAGAGTTACCGTGGTAGTGCTACCGGTAATCACTACTTTTTTCTCTACCTCAGCAGTGCCTTCGCCAGTATTGTACTTCAGGGTAACGGTGTTCAACACTGCGGCATCATAATCGCCCACGACCTTGATCGTATAGGTCGAGGTGATGGAACCGGCCGTAACCGAAACGCTTACCGCATCTCCCGGTGCAAGCTCTTTCGTCAGGGCACCAGCCGCAGATGTGCCGCCGATCTTTACCTCCGCACCAGTCTCCGGCGTAAAGGTAACCTCGATAGGTTCAGCAGCTGCATCGACATGTAAGACATATTCAGCGCCCGGCGCAGTCAGCTGCACGGAAGAGATAGATCCCTGCTGTTTCACATCGTCAACAGAAACGCTACCATCCAAACCCGCAGGCAGGCCTACAGTCAATGTGGTATCGCCGCCGCTCTTATAGACCGTCAGCTTAACATTGGCGCTGCCGCTGACCGGTGCATATTCCTTGCCGGTATATTCCCAGGTCACCGGAACGGTGATCGCATCTGCCTTACCCTCGGAGAGTTTCTCATATGGAATGGTAACCACCAGCTTCTGATCAGTAGAGGCATTAGCCCCACTGGTCAGCTTGGTGATCCCATAAGTGTTCTCGCCCTCGGCATAGGATCCCAGATCGATCGTGTATTCCGGCGGAACGCTGATCGCGATACCGCCCATAGTCGGATTGGCCGGGCTAGCTGCTTTGTAAAATACTGCTGTATTGCCGACCTGGATATAGTTAGCCGCATTATTCGTCTTCACCGTCAGCTGCGGCGCAGCAGGCGTGGCGCCTACCTGAACATTGATCTTGCCGCTCAGGATGGTCGTACCATTCGAGATCGTCCAGGTCCATTCAGAAACCTGGTTCTTGCGGAATGTCTGCTCCACGCTAATCTGCGTTACCGCTTCATCCGCAGTGGACGTAGCCGTCACGCCCTGCCCCTTCAGGCTAAGCGTATAGCCGGCGAGGTTATTATCTGCCCATTCGCCGTCCAGCTTATAGGTCACTTTCAGCGTATCGCCAGGCATCAGCGCGGCGGTCTTGTCATCAAAGGTCAAGGTGTTACCTTCGCCTTGCGCCTCGCTGCGGTTGATCACCACTTCCACCGTTTTCGGCTCGGTGGCGGCAGTCTCATCCGCCGACGCGGTCACGGCAAAAGCGACGAGCAGCGCCATGACCATAAACACGACAAGCAACGATTTTTTCAATGCAATCATCCTCCTTTGTTCAGCTCGCAAATCTGAAACATGAATTATTTATAGCTGCAAACGTGATCACCTGTTTCTTTTTGCGGCGGCATGCCGCGCACGCCGGGACAGCGCCGCAGCGCCCCGCGCCGGCTCCAGCCGGCCCATTCCCTTCCGCCGTGCGATCGACCCCCTTCCGCATTCCTGCGTTCCTTCTTTTCCAGACGCAGCGAAAATGAAAGTTGTTCCCCCCCGGCAGCATGCGCGCCGGCGGCGCTGCACACGGCCCTGCGCTGCGCTATGCAGTGCCCGGGCGGATAAACTCCCTTGACTATCTACTATTCCCGCTTCATCCTTTTTTTCCTGCCGGAAATCTTTAATATTCCCTTAATTTTCCGAGCTAACGGCAGACATGCGCATTATTCCGCATCCCCTGCGCCGCCCTCTGCCGCCGGCTCTGCCGACGGTTCTTCCGCCGGTTCTTCCGCCGGTTCTTCCGCCGGGTGCTCCGCGCCGATGGCATTGATGAAATCTTCCGCCACCGCCGTCAGGCTGTCCTGCGTTGCCTCTTCATTCTGCACCAGCATGAAGCTGATATTGCGCGCTGCGTCATAGGTATCCACCACGCCGAGCGAGCTGGTGAACCCAACGGCTTCGCTGGATTCCGTCCAGCGCAGACGCACGGAAAGCCCGTTGATCTCCACATTTTCATCATGCAGGAAACCGTCCGTCATGCCGCTCATGTTCTCATGCAGGCCGCTGGCCCAGCGGCCAAGGTAATCCACACCCGCGAGGACGAACTCCACCTGCACATAGGTGCCGTCCACGATCAGCATGCGGCTGACTTCAAATTCCTGCGGCAGGACGATCGTCGTGCCGAGCAGCGCTTCCGCTTCGCTTACTTCTTCCACGAACTGTTCGTTTTCCGCCGTATCATGCGGGTCCACCACCGCTTCCCCTTCCAGCAAGTCTGCCGGGGTGGCCTCCCATTCATAATCATCCGGCACCACGCCCAGCTGTTCGCCTTCTTCCACATCCGCCGCACAGGCCGCCGCCGCAAAGACGAACAGCAGGCAGCACAACAACAGCCACAGTTTCTTCATGCTTTGTTCCTCCGCATTTGATGACATGTTTTATTTCTACAAACCTTTTCTCCGCGGAAACCCCGCCGGTTTCCGCTTCATCATAATATATACAAAGAACAGCAGCGGATTCTTGCGCCCCGCTTGCTGATATTTATGTGAAGACCGCCTAGGCCAGCGGGAAATCGAGCAGAGCGCGGATCTCGCCTTCCGCATCCACACCGGGGTAAACCTCCGCCAGGCGCAGGCCGGCGGCGGTCAGTTCAAACACGCAGCGTTCCGTGATATAGAGCACACGGTGCCCCGCTGCCAGCGCATGCTCTGCCGAAAAGCTGATGGCGCGGATGCTGCGCCGGAACTTCGGCTCTGCCCCTTCCTGCACGATGCGCACGCCCGCGCCTGTGCGCTGCACCACCAGACCGCGATGGCGGAAATTGAGGCAAAAGACCACATTTTTCGTCGTGGAGGTGATATTGGCAAAACCGCCGATGCCCGGGTAGGCGTTCGGCAGGCTGTGCGCATTGACATTGCCGTGGCAATCCACCTCCAGCGCGCCCATGAAACAGATGGAAAGGCCGCCGCCATTGTAAAAATCGAACTGCGAAGCCATATCCGTGATCATATCCGCGCCGATCGTCGCGCCGAAAAATGCACCCGGCGCAGGCAGGCCGCCGATGCCGCCCGCCTCCACGGTGAGCGTGATCTCCTTCAGTACGCCGCGCTGCGAGGCATAGACCGCCACCTGCTCCGGAATGCCAACGCCGATATTGACCACATCGCCGGGCTGCAGTTCGGCTGCGGCGCGTGCGCCGATGATGGCGCGCGATTCGTCGCCCGCGGTTTTGGCCTGCATCGGGTAAGCGCGGCGCAGACGGCGCATCCAATAATCCATATGCGTATGGGGTACGTGGATATCACCGGAAAGCGTCTGCGTCGGTTCGGCACGGCATTCCGGCTCTTCCACCACCACGCCATCCACCAGCACGCCCGGCAAAACCACGCTGCGCGGCCGCGCATGCACATGCGTCACCCGGTCCACCTGCACCAGCACGATGCCGCCATTGGCATGCGCGTTCTGCGCCATGGCCAGCGCGTCCGCCACCACATATTCATCCTCAAACGAGATATTGCCCGCCGCGTCGACGGCAGTCGCCTTGATCAGCGCCACATCCAGCGGCGGCAGGCGGTAGTAAAGGTATTCTTCGCCATCCAGCTGCACCAGCTCAACCAACTTTTCCTGCGAACGCGCATTGACCCCCGGCCCCTGCTGGCGCGGATCCACAAACAGCCCCAGCCCCACCTGGGAAAGACAGCCGCGCTGCCCGCCGGCCCTGGCGCGAATGCCATGCGAGATGGCGGAAAGGGGCAGGCAATAGGCTTCGATCTCCCCGGCGAGCGCCATGCGCTGCGTGACCGGCATGGTGGCGTAATGGCTGGCGATTACGCGCCGCACCGCACCGGCTGCGACATATGGTTCGGCAAACCCTTCTTCATCGCGCCGCCCATAGCCGGAAGCGCAGAGCAGGGTGAGACCGCACGGGTGGCCCTCCGCCATAAAGCGCTGGTAGATACCTTCATGCAGCGCCTGCGGGTTGCAAAGGCTGAGAAAGGAATTGATGCCGACCACCGCGCCGTCCCGGATGCAGGCCGCGGCTTCCTCTTTGGACATAAAACGGAACATGGAATCTCCTTTGTCAATAAACCTGGTCGTCATAATTTTCACGCGGGCAGGCGCGCAGGCAGAACAGCAGGCAGGCGCGGATGCCGGGCGCGGATATCCGGCAGCAGTCATTCGATGGTAGCGTATTTCTCCGTGAGCATTTCGTAGATCGCCGCTTCATCCTCTGCTTCCAGCATCGGGTCCTGCGCGCCGCGATAATCGGCCATAATCTCCCCTTTTTCCAGGAAGAGCAGATGCGGGATGGAAAGACGCTTGCGGGTGGGGTCGAAATCCGGACTGTTTTCATCCTGCGAGCGCGTATCTACAGGAAGATAGTCGTAGAGCTCGGCGACGAGCGCCTTATAGTCGTCGTCATTGGCGGCGCGGATCGCTTCCGGGTCGTAGAGATAGATGTAGATCCCGCGTTCAGCCGCAAATTCAAGCAGGGTGGGCAGCAACAGGCGGCACCAGGGGCAGCCGGGACGGCTGAAAAGCAGCAAGCCGCTGCCGCGCGAGAGGAATTCGCGCATTTCGTCATAGGTCAGGATTACCACCGGGTTGTCCTCCGGAATATCCAGCTGCTTGTAGAGCGGCTCGCCATCCTCATCCGTCATCTCGTTCAGCGCTTCCATCTCCGCTTTGAACTGGGCGGCGTCCTCCGGCGTCTGCTCGAGAAAGGCGTCGTCGCCACAGGCGGCGAGCAGGCAAAACAGGAACAGGCAGCAGATGGCCAGGGCGGCCCGGCGCAGGCAGATCCGCTTCATCATCATTTCCTCCCTTTCCTTATCTTCATCTTTATCCGCTTCGTTTTATCCTATTTATTTATGTTTACTTTTGCTTGCGCAGGGGGCGCTTCCTTTTCCGCTGCAGCGGCCTGCTTTTCTCCGGCTTTCGGCGCGGTTAAGGCTGCCGGCCGTAGCGAGCGCACCAAGGGCAGGACGGTTGCGGCGGCAGGGCGCATGCCTTCAGCAATCGCAGCCGGTGCCGGCCAGGCTGCTGAAGGCATAACGGTTGGGCAGGCAAAGCCAGGTATTGGCTGCGCTGCGGTCATCGATCAGACGGCCGTCTGCATTGAGCAGCTGCTGCCGCAGATAGGCGGCATCCACCTTTTCCGCGGCCAGGCCTTGCAGCCAGCCCTGGGCATAGCTGCAGGCAGCGTCGAGCAGCATCGTCTCGCCCGGCCGGCGCCAGGTGGCGAAACGCTCGTTCTGGCCGAGATCATTGACGAGATAGGATTTCAGGCTGTCGAGATATTCCGTCAATCCGTCATAGCGGTCCTGCGGCAGCGCCGCTGCGCCCGCCAGCGCCGGGAAGACGGCATACGGATCGACGCTGAGCGGCAGCGGCATGATCGCACCCGCCTCCACGCAGGCGGTGAGCAGCGCCTCCTCCCATTGCGGCGAAGTGGTGACAAAAGCGCAATCCGGGCCGTAAACCGCCTGCCAGGCTGCAATATCCGCCGCCAGCGCCGCCGCATCTGCCGGCAGGGCGCAGCTTTCAGCGGCCAGGCCGAGCGTTTCCGCAGCTGCCAACAGGCCGTAAGCATCGGCGGCAGGGTCCTGCTGATAGCAGATCAGGGCGGGCGCTTCATATTCCGCCGCCTGGGCGGCAACCGCCTCGCCAAGCGCAGCGCGGTTGAGGTCAAGCACGATATCCGCAGCCGGCGCGGCAGCCGTCACTGCTTCCGCCGGCTGGCTGAAGATGATCAGCAGCTCGTCGCCACGGCTCTCGCGCAGCGCGGCCACGGCTTCGGCAGCGCCGGGCAGCGCCGGCGCCAGCACCAATGCCCGCACGGCCGAGTCTGCCCCCAGCTCGCTCAGCGCAGCGGCATAAGCTGCGGCATCCGCTGTCGCAGCCGCGGGCAGGGCCGCATGCGCCAGCGTATCCCCATAGCGCTCCAGCAGCGCCTGGGCAGTATCATATGTATTTTCATCCTCCGCCCGCTCCGGCGTGACCACGACCAGCGGCGCCCCGCTGCCGCAAGCCGCAAGCAGGCAGACGGACAACAGGCAAAGCAGAAACAGCAGTCTTTTCCGCATCCGCGCATCCCCCTTTTTGCAGGTTTCCTCGCTTCGTAGATTGACAGCCGATAAAAGGTTGACTTAATTATACCTTATTTTCCCCAGCCGCGCAAGCAGCGCCGCCGGCAGCGGGGCGCAGGATTTTCCCGCTTTACAGCGAATATTTTATTTTTACCCGTGCCGGCGAAGAGTGCTACCGGTGCAGGGTTAATCCCGAACAGCGGCGGTCTGCGCGATGCAGCCTTCGCTGCGCCACAGGAGGTCTGCGCAAGATGGAAAAGAAGATGATGGTCGTCGACGGCAACGAGGCGGCCGCCTATATCGCCTATGCGTTCAGCGAAGTGGCGGCGATCTACCCGATCACGCCCAGCTCGCCGATGGCGGAAAAAACGGACGAATGGTCTGCCGAAGGCAGAAAAAACCTGTTTGGCCAGACGGTTACCCTGGTCGAGATGCAAAGCGAAGCCGGCGCGATCGGCGCGGTGCACGGCGCGGTGGAAGCCGGCGCCCTGGCCACCAGCTTCACCAGCTCGCAGGGACTGATGCTGATGATCCCGGTCATGCACCGCATCGCCGGCGTGCGGCAGCCTGCGGTGCTGCATGTGGCGGCGCGTACGGTCGGTACGCATGCGATGTCCATCTTTGGCGACCACAGCGACGTGATGAACTGCCGCCAGACCGGCTTTGCCATGTTTTCCACCGGCTCGGTGCAGGAGGTGATGGACCTGGCTGCGGTGGCGCATCTCGCCGCCATCCGCGGTCGCGTGCCGTTCCTCCATTTCTTTGACGGATTTCGCACCAGCCATGAGATCCAGAAGGTGGAGGCGCTCGATTATCCGACCCTGGGCAGCCTGCTCGACTGGCAGGCGGTGGCGGATTTCCGCGCCGCCGCGCTCAATCCCGAGCATCCGACGCTGCGCAATACCGTGCAAAACCCCGACGTCTATTTCCAGTTCCGCGAGGCGGCGAACCCGGCCTATGAAGCGCTGCCGCAGATCGTGGAGGACTACTGCCAGCGCATCAGCCGCCTGACCGGCCGCGAATATCATCTCTTCAACTATTACGGCGCGCCGGATGCAGAGCGCGTGATCGTGGCGATGGGCAGCGTCTCCGGCGCTGCGCGCGAAACCGTGGCCGCACTGCAGGCAGCCGGGGAAAAGGTAGGCTATCTGCAGGTGCATCTTTATCGTCCCTTCTCTGCCGCGCATTTCCTGGCCGCCCTGCCGCAAAGCGTGCGGCGGATCGCGGTGCTCGACCGGACCAAGGAGGCCGGCGCGCCCGGCGAACCGCTCTACCAGGACATCTGCAGCGTATATACCAACCGCGCCGAACGGCCGCTGATCATCGGCGGGCGTTATGGTCTCAGCTCCAAAGACACCGACCCGGCGCAGATTGCCGCTGTTTTCCGCGAGCTGGCCGCCGCGCAGCCGCGCAATAATTTTACCATCGGCATCCTGGACGACGTCAGCGGCCGTTCCCTGCCGCCGGCAGAAATCACGCTGGAGGATGCTACGCTGACCAGCTGCAAATTCTGGGGCTTGGGCAGCGACGGCACGGTAGGCGCCAACAAAAATTCGATCAAGATCATCGGCGCGCATACGGATATGTATTGCCAGGCCTATTTTGAATACGATACAAAAAAGAGTTTCGGCATCACCCGTTCGCATCTGCGCTTCGGCAAACGGCCGATCCTTGCCTCTTATCTGGTCAAGCAGGCGGATCTTGTCGCCTGTCACAATCAGTCCTATCTCGATAAATACGATATCGTGGACGAACTGAAGCCGGGCGGCTGCTTCCTGCTCAACTGCGAATGGAGCGAAGAAGAGCTGGCGACGCGCCTGCCGGCCAAGGTACGGCGTTATCTGGCGCAGAACGATATCCGCTTCCACATCATCGACGCCAACGCGGCTTCGCGCCGGCTCGGCCTGGGCGATCATGCCAGTATCGTGCTGCAGGCCGCCTTCTTTGCCATCGCCGGCATCCTGCCGGCGGAAGAGGCGGTCGGCTACCTGCGCGACGCGGTGGAAAAGACCTTCCGCAAAAAAGGCGCGGATGTGGTGGAAAAGAATCTCGCCGCCATTGAAGCCGGCGTGCGCGGCGTGCAGCGCGTACCGGTGCCGGCCGAATGGGCGCAGGCGGCCGATGCGCCGCCGCAACAGCAGGAGGCGGAAAAGCCGGCCTTCATCCGCAAGATTCTGGAGCCGATCAACCGTTTGCAGGGCGATGCGCTGCCGGTTTCCGCCGTACTGCCCTATGCCGACGGCACAATGCCGCTCGGCACTACGGCCTATGAAAAGCGCGGCATCGCCACCCGTCTGCCGCTCTGGGACCCTGCCGCCTGCCTGCAATGCAATCTGTGCAGCTATGTCTGCCCGCATGCGGTGATCCGCCCCTATCTGCTCGATGCGGCGGAAAGCGCGGCTGCGCCAGCCGGCTTTGCCACAGCAGCAGCGCGCGGCAAAGCGGCGCAGGGTTATCGCTTCGCGTTGCAGATCAGCGCGCTCGACTGTACCGGCTGCGGTTCCTGCGCTGCCGTCTGCCCGCGCAGCGGCGAAGCGCTCGTCATGCGGCCGGCGCATGAAGCAGGCGTAACGCCGCCGCCCGAACATTGGCAATACGCGCTCAGCCTGCGCGAAAAGGGCGATGTCTTCGACCCGCATACCGTGAAGGGCAGCCAGTTCCGCCAGCCGCTCTGCGAATTTTCCGGCGCTTGCGCCGGCTGCGGCGAAACACCTTATGCCAAGCTGCTCACCCAGCTTTTCGGCGACAAGATCTACTGGGCGAACGCCACCGGCTGTTCGCAGGCCTGGGGTTCGCCCATGCCCAGCTTCCCCTACACGACGAACCGCCGCGGCCATGGTCCGGCCTGGAGCAATTCCCTGTTCGAAAACAATGCCGAATTTTCGCTCGGCATGGCGCTTGCCGTCAAGCAGCAGCGTAACCGCCTGCGCGGTCTGGCGGAACGCCTGGCCGGCCTGAGCGGGGATGCCGCCCTGCGCGCAGCCATCGCAAGCTGGCTGGAAACCTGGTCTGATCTCGCCGCCTCCGGCCCCGCTTCCGCAGCGCTTGTCGCCGCGCTGCAGCAGATACAGCCCGCCGCAGGAGAAGAAGCAGCGGCGCTGGCCGCCGACCTGCTCGCGCATAGCGACCAGCTGGCGAAAAAGACGATCTGGATGTACGGTGGCGACGGCTGGGCTTATGATATCGGCTACGGCGGGCTGGATCATGTCATCGCGCTGGGCGAAGACGTCAATATCCTCGTCATCGATACGGAAGTCTATTCCAATACCGGCGGCCAGAGCTCAAAGGCAACGCCGCTCGGCGCAGTGGCGCAGTTCCAGGCTGCCGGCAAAAAGAGCGCGAAAAAGGATCTTGGCCGCCTGATGATGAGCTATGGCAACTGCTATGTGGCCTCGGTGGCGATGGGCGCCGACCCGGCGCAGCTGATCCGCGCGCTCAGCGAAGCGGAATCTTACCCCGGCCCCAGCCTGGTCATCGCCTATACGCCCTGCATCAGCCATGGCATCAAAGCCGGTATGGATAATGCGCAGGCGGAGATGAAGCGTGCCGTGGCCGCCGGTTACTGGATGCTCTACCGTTACGATCCGCGCCGGCCGGAGCATAAATTCATGCTCGATTCGCCGCAGCCGCAGCTTGATTTCAGCGAATTTCTGCGCGGCGAAACGCGCTACAGCGCGCTCGATATCACCTTCCCGGAGAACGCGCGCCGCCTCTTCGCCGCAGCGGAACAGGAAGCGCGCGAGCGCTACCAGGCTTATCTGCAGCTGGCGCAAACACCGTGACCGTCTGCTTGCCGTGACCGTCTGCTTGCCGTGACCGCCGCAAAAGCGGCTGCAGCAAAATCAGGCCCCGTTGCAAAACGGGGCCTTTCTTTCTGCCGCAGGCCGGCCGCGCAGCATGTACAAGACCCGGCCCAGCCGGAGGGGCGAAAAGGAAAAAGGAAAACGATACCCGGCTTTTCGCCGGGTATCGTCTGTTTTTCTGCCGCTGCCGCCAAAGCGGCGGCAAGGCTTATCTTCGGGCAGCCTGCCGCCCGGCGGCAA
>CALXRV010000014.1 GCA_944390945.1 uncultured Clostridia bacterium | reverse complement strand
CAGATGAACATGGCATTTCCAATTTGGCCAAGACAAAAAAGGCAAAAATTATCCGGCGCATTGCATCAACAGATCCACAGCAAAGCGTTGAGGCGTCGGACAGCCGCCCTGCAGCGGAATACCCGCTTGGCGTAATTGTGGAACAGGGAAAACTTATCGGCTTTGGCATCCATATCTACAATGAAGATGTCTATCCGCTGCAGTACTTCGAAATATATCTGCGCGATTGTGATCTGACCGGGACTTTGGATGTCTCTGATTGTGAAGATATGCTATTCCTGGATATCTACCACAACCGCATCTCTGCGATCCATACCGCAAATATGCCGTCAATGCGTATTCTGGGGATACAGGATAATCAGATCGAAGCACTGGACCCCAGCGAACTTCCGCTTTGCCAAGGGATCGGCGCGGGGAAAAACCGTCTGCGGCATATTGACGTCTCCCGGAATGCAGAACTGGTAGAGCTTTATCTCAATGATAACCGGCTGGCCGAAATCCATCTGCAGGCAAACCAGAAGCTCAAATATTTTTACTGCCACAACAACGAAATTGCAGAGCTGGATACCCGGGCAAATCCGCTTTTGCGCCATTTGGACTGCTGTGGCAACCCAATGAAAATCTTCCGCGGTTTTGCCCCGCAAAGCGATGGCAGACTGCCGCTGGAAATTTCTGCCGGGGAAGGCGGCTTCATCGGCATCAAATACTGTCCCATCTACAATGCGCAGTGGAAAGAGACCGGCAAATGGCAACAGCGCTACTTTGCCTATCCGCAAAAAGGGCAGCGCTTTATCGGCTGGTATACAAACGGCGTCAGAGTATCGGATGCTGCCATTTTGGATGATCCATATGGCACAGGCAGAATCCTGCATGCTGTGTTTGAAAAAGAATAAGCTCTGCGCAGCAGCAGGCATAGACGGCTCATTCTGGCGCAATCCCGTGAGCTAAGCTTATTGCTGCAGCATAGCCGGCGCCGGCTTCGGTCAGTAGCGCTTTCCCATCCGGGAGGCTACTGCCGGCAGCTTTGCAAAACTGCGGCGTTGGAGGCAGGCCTGTCTTTGCCCAAAACGCATGCAGACCATACGGAATTGGTTCTGATCGAACTGCAAAGCGATGATTGATCCCATAACGCGCCTGCTTGCCAGCGCCACGGCATAGGGGCGCCCATGCCGTTCTTCTTGTCCATCCTGCCTGTCCTGCGCATGCCGGCCGGTATAGGACCGGTCAGCGCTTTTGGCCTGCCGTGCCATAGCTACGCAGCAGACGCACGCTATACGTAGCGGCGAAAGCCAAACAGACCCAGCGGCCCCAGTCACGAAGCGTATAAAGAAGATTTATCACACGGATCATTCCCCCATCCTGTGCGGTTAGCGTCAAAGGCAGATAAGTCAGCACAAAAAGCAACCAAGCGGCAGCCAGACCGCAAAACGTCTTTTTTGTCGGCACGAGCTTCCTGTTGCGGAAGCGGAAAATGGTCAATGCGAGCAGGAGAAGCAGGCAGAGCAGCTCCAGCCAGGCAAAGAGCAAACGAAGATAGTTCATGCTCGGGTCATAGACGGAGGTAAGCCACACCAGCCGCCAGGTGATCCCGGTGGCAAGGCGCAAATACAGATCGAAGGCAAAGAACAATGCCCAGCCGCACCACAAGCCACAATTCCGCCGGAAAACAAGGCAGATTATGCCGCAGAGCAGGAATGGCGCCGCATATATCGCGGCAGGCAGGAATCCGCCCACCATGCCCAGCAGCAGCCAGACCAGCGTGCCGAAACAGAGCAGGATGATCCC
Source organism: uncultured Clostridia bacterium (assembly GCA_944390945.1). GTDB lineage: Bacteria > Bacillota > Dehalobacteriia > UBA4068 > UBA4068 > CALXSV01. The sequence goes on along the minus strand of CALXRV010000014.1, from coordinate 3,865 downwards.
TACGATCCGCCGGGCCGGCCAGGGGGACATAACTGGCCGCTCTGCTGTTGCAGGCTGAGCCGGCGCGGCCATTCCAGCGCCGTCCGCTTCCCCGGCCGCTCTCCCGGCCGCTTCTTCACCATGGGGAACTTCCGTCCGCTTGCCCGGCTCCCCGCTCTCCCTCCCAACCAGTTCATCCAACGATACGCCGAATATTTGGCTCAGCTTAATCAGCTTATCCAATTCCGGCACAGCGCCGCCGGTTTCCCATTTGGAAACCGATTGCCGAGACACCTCCATCATTTCTGCCAGGTCGCCCTGGGAAAGCCCTTTTGCCGTGCGCAGCCGGCAGATCGTTTCCGCAAGATGCATCCGTCCGTACCTTCCTTGCCGTTTTTTCCAAGTATAGCGAAGCAGGTATAAAAAGTCCAGCAAGCAAAGTTGGAACTTCCGCAACCAGCGGTTGCCTCGCGCTGATTTTGCCCACTTTTCTCACCGGCAATGCAGTGACTGTCCCCTGCTCAACCATATCAGCGGCCAGGCGGCTGTCCTCCCGGCGCTCTTTCCGCCGGCATTTCCGCCGCCACAACCATGTTGCCGGCAGGCGCCTTCTTATGCTGCTGCGCTTGCTTTTTGGGTGATTCCATAGTAAAATTATATTATCTCTACGAAAGGAGGGGCCATTGATGGACAGTTGCGATAGTACGGGAAAACAATGCCGGTATGGTGCGAAAATCGGTAGCCGGAACGCAGCCGGACAGGATGCCCCACCCTGACATAACGCAGGCGTTCCATACCTTTTTGCACACCGCCGGCTTTTCCTCTACTACCAGCCGTGAAGCAGGGCTCGTTGCAGGATCAGCAACGTGTGGTGTATTTTTTCGCCCTTTTTCAGGGTGCGGTGTACAAAAAGGAGGTGCGCGATGGAGCCCGATATCCGCAAAGAACCGAATTTTGCCACAGAGGTGCTGGAACTTATCCGCAGCGGCCTGCCGAAGCAGCAGCTGCTCGACAGGCTGTCGGATTATCATGAAAACGATATTGCGGGTGCAGCCGAACAGCTGACCGCAGAAGAAAGAAAAGCGCTGTATCATCTGCTTGGGGCAGAGCAGGCTGCTGAGGTATTCTCCTATCTGGAGCAGCCGGCCCGCTTCCTCCAGGAGCTGGAGCCGGAATGCAGCGCCCGGCTGCTGGCAGGCATGGACGCTGATGATGCGATCGACGTTCTGGAACAACTGCAGGAGGAGGATCGGCAAAAGCTCGTGCAGCTGCTGGACCACCAAAGCCGCAGCGATATCCAGCGCATCCTGTCTTATGCCGAAGATGAGATCGGCAGCCACATGACCAACAACTATATTGTCATCCAGCATACGCTTTCCATCCGCCAGGCGATGCGGGAACTGATCCGCCAGGCAGGGGAGCATGACAATATTTCCACCCTTTATGTCGTGGACGCTACGGAACGCTTTTATGGTGCGCTGGACCTGAAAGATCTGATCACCGCGCGCGAGGACGACCAGCTTGAAGATCTGATCGTGACCTCTTTCCCCTATGTATGGGACCATGAAAAAGTAAGCGAATGCATCGAACAGCTGAAAGACTATGCAGAGGACTCCATACCCGTCCTGGGAAGCGACCATCATCTGGCCCGCTGATTACGACGATCAATGATCTGGTCGCGGTAATCTCCTATTACGGATTAGTCTGGCTGCTGTTAATCCGATTACTGCACCTGGCCTGAGGCGGAAACCTCGCCATAGGCTTTAGGCCAAAGCGAAAGAACAGAAAAGGAGGAAAAACGCATGCCGCAGGGCAACTATTGCATCCGGCAGGAAAGGCCGGCAGATTACCGCAAAGTAGAACAGCTTACCAGGGAGGCCTTCTGGAATGTCTACCGGCCGGGCTGCACGGAACATTATATCCTGCACCAGTTCCGCACCAGAGATGATTTTGTGCCAGAGCTGGATCTGGTCCTGGAACGGGAAGGCGAGATCATCGGTCATATCATGTATGCGCGCGCAGAGATCACGGCGGATAACGGGCGCAGGGTCCCGGTGATGACCTTCGGCCCGATCAGCATTGCCCCCCACTGCCAGCGGCAGGGATGGGGCACGTTGCTGCTACGGCATTCCATGGCGCTGGCCAAAGCGCTGGGCGCCGGCGCGCTCTGCATTGAAGGCAATATCGCCTTTTACGGCAAGTCCGGCTTTGTCGTTGCCGGCAGCCGCGGTATACGCTATCATGCGGAGCCGGAGCGGGAAAGCATTCCCTATTTTCTGCTCTGCGAACTGCAGGATGGCTTTTTGGCCGGCGTTCGCGGCGTCTACCATACGCCGGCGGGCTATTTCGTGGATGAGGCAGAAGCGGAGCGCTTCGACGCCGATTTCCCGCCCAAAACAAAACGCAAACTGCCCGGACAGCTGATATAAATCTTGTCAGGAAATGATAAGGCTTAATATGCTAAACCGCCATCCGGCAACCAAACCCGCAACCCATTACCATCGTACGACTTTGTTCGTCACGATTTATCGCTGGATGAAGAGAAAAGGACAAAAAGCAGGGCAGCATTGCCGCCCTGCTTCCTGCGTTTTGAAAGTTGACTGCATCTGTTGCCAGGCATACCCGGGCCTAAAATCTTTTCCTGGGCAGGCAACTTCTATTCCATCCGCCGATGCTACCTGGATCTCCAACATCCTGCATATTCCCGCATGTTTTTTGCATATTCTACCAGTCCCAATCGTTCTACCGTCTCCGGCAGCGGAATCCCTGTTTCAACATCCCATCCGCGTGCTTGGTAATATTCATTCAAAATTTTCTCGTTTTCAACCACCGAGCCTTTCGCTGGCCCTTCTGGCATCGGCACGGTCCGGAAGCGTTGTGGCAGCAAGTCATCCTTACGCCGCGCGCCTTCCCGCACGATAAAAAGACGCTCCAGATTCAGCACCCGCTCCATGCAGGTGACCAAATAATCCAATGCCTCATCCGGTTCAACCATCCCAGTCAAAGCAGCCCAGCCCCGCACGCACATTTCACTGCGCGCCAGCAGCCGGGGAATGCCCGTAACAAAAACGAAGGGTCCATAACGGCAAAGACCCAACAATTCACTAATGCCCGGCAGATCTTCCAAATACTTTACCAACTTTCCTTTTTCTTAAATTTTTTCGGAAAAATTTGCTGATTATCTGAAAACCGCAAAACATTCCTTAAACCATTCCTTTTGCAAGAACGAATTACCGGCCAATCCTTCCTCCTATCCGGTAGCGGCGGCAGGCTTTATCTACACTGCCGGATTGTGTAATGGGCACAGCAGCGTTTGACGCCGTCTTCCTGCTTCCAATAAACCGCAAGCTGCCCTGGCAGGAACAGCAGTAGATCAAACGGCTGTTGATCGGCTCTTCCCTTTCGTGATTCCCGAATTCCGAGAGCGGTTCTACATCTCCCGGGTAGCATTCTCGCCGTCAAAATGCTAGAATTATAGCGAAAACCTGCATCTCTCCAGGAGGCCCGACATATGGGGAAAAAAACCGTTGGCGCATTTATCGCTGCATTGAGAAAAGCAAATGGAATGACACAAAAGGATTTGGCGGAACGCCTGCATGTTTCCGACAAAACCATCAGCCGCTGGGAACGGGACGACGGCGCGCCGGATCTGTCCGCGATCCCGGTCCTTGCTGAAATCTTTGGCATCAGCTGCGACGAGCTGCTGCGCGGTGAGCGAAGGTCACAGCAGGAGCGGGAAGAGCTGCCGGAAGGCACAGCGGTCACGGCCAGAGGAGAAAAACAGCGGCAGCGGATTTTGAGGTCGACCTTTTCCCGTTATCAAACGCAGACTGCTGTGGCGATGGGTCTCTCCGCAGCCGGGGTCGTTGTCGCCTTGCTCTGCAAC
>CALXRV010000013.1 GCA_944390945.1 uncultured Clostridia bacterium | reverse complement strand
CGGCATATTATTTTTCCTTGAAGATCTTGCCGAAAAATCCTTTGCGTTCTTCGCTTTCATGCTGCGCGGTACAGGAGGCATCCAGTTTACGCAATAGTTCTTTCTGCTCCTCGCTAAGACGGGTCGGCGTGACAACCTTCACCTTAACATGCTGGTCGCCGCGGCCATAACCGCGCAGCTTGGGGAAACCGCGTCCGCGTAGGCGGAAGGTGGTGCCGGTCTGCGTCCCTTCCGGAATGCTCAGCTTGACATTGCCGTCCAGCGTCGGCACCTCGATATCGCAGCCCAGGGCAGCCTGGCAGAAACTGATCTGTTGCTCCAGATAAACATGATCCCCATCACGGCGGAAGATTTTATGCGGCTTGACCGTGATATAAATGAACAGGTCGCCGCGCGGCCCATTGTTGGCGCCGCTTTCCCCTTCCCCCTGCATGCGCAGACGGGAACCGGTATCCACCCCGGCTGGGATGCTCACCTGCAGCTTGCGCTGCCTGCGGACACGGCCGCTGCCATGGCAATCCGGGCATGGTTCTTTGATGATCGTCCCCGAGCCATTGCAGGCGGGGCAAGTCTTCACCGTTTGGAACTGACCAAAGGGCGTCGTCTGATTGACGCGGATACGTCCGCTGCCGCCGCACTGGCTGCAGGTCTCGCGGTTTGTTCCCGGCTTGGCGCCGCTGCCGTGGCAGGTGGTGCAGGTCTCCATCCGCGAGACCGTAACCTCCTTTTCCACGCCTTTCGCCGCTTCCTCAAAAGTGACGGAGATATCCAGGCGCATGTCGTTGCCGCGCTGCGGCGCGTTCGGATCGCGCTGCTGCGAGAAACCACCGCCAAAAAATGTTTCAAAAATATCGCCAAAGCCGCCAAAGCTCTGCCCGCCGCCAAAACCGCCAAAGCCGCCAAAGCCCTGTCCGCCGCCAAAACCGCCCGGATCATTATGTCCGAACTGATCGTACCGCGCGCGGGCATCCGCATCGCTGAGCACGCTGTAGGCTTCGCTGACTTCCTTGAATTTTTCTTCCGCCGTTTTGCTATCCGGGTTCAGATCAGGATGGTATTGCTTAGCCAGCTTTTTATATGCCTTTTTGATCTCTTCGGGGGTTGCGTCGCGACTGACGCCCAACACCTCGTAGTAATCGCGTTTGTCTGCCATTCCGATTCCTCTGTTATCGTGCTGCTGTTCACGCCGTCAACCCGCGCACAGATGGCGGGGAAACCCCGCCATCCGCACGCTCTGTTCCCAGCCGTACAGCCGCTGATTATTTGTTGTTCTTATCGTCATCCACGTTCTTGAATTCCGCGTCGTAAAAATCTTCGCCCTGCTGCTGGTTAAAATTGCTGTTGCCGCCTTCAAATCCACCCTGTTGCGCACCTGCCTGCTGTTGCTGCTGCTGCGCCTGGGCGGCCGCTTCGCCATAGATGCGCTCCGTCACCTTATACAGCGCTTCGGAAAGCGCTTTCGTCTTCGCTTCGATCAAATCAAGATCATCGCCAGCCAGCGCGTCAGCCAGATCTTTCTTCGCCGCTTCAATCGCGCTCTTTTCGTCATCCTTCACCTTATCGCCAAGATCTTTCAGGCTGCGGTCCACACCGTAAAGCAGGCTATCCCCCTGGTTACGGATCTCCACCCCGCGTTTTTTCTTCTCATCTTCTTCGCGGTAGCGTTCCGCATCCGCCATCATGCGCTCGATCTCGCTTTCGGAAAGGCCGGAACTGGCGGTAATCGTAATATTCTGCTGTTTCCCAGTGCCCAGATCTTTCGCGCTGACCGAAACAATGCCGTTGGCATCGATATCAAAGCGCACTTCGATCTGCGGCACGCCACGCGGCGCGGGCGCAATACCGGTCAGGTTGAAGCGGCCCAGGCTCTTGTTGTCCGCCGCCATCTGACGTTCGCCCTGCAGGACATTGATCTCAACGGAAGGCTGATTATCCGAAGCCGTGGAGAAGATCTGGCTCTTGCTCGTCGGGATAGTCGTATTGCGGTCGATCAGGCGGGTGAACACACCACCCAGCGTTTCAATGCCCAGCGAAAGCGGGGTTACGTCGAGCAACAGCACATCTTTGACCTCTTTGTTGAGGATACCGCCCTGGATCGCCGCACCAAGCGCCACGCATTCATCAGGGTTGATGCCCTTATGCGGTTCCTTGCCGATCAAGCGGCGAATCGCTTCCTGCACGGCAGGGATACGGGTAGAACCGCCAACCAGCAGCACACGGTCGATCTCAGCTGCAGTCAGGCCAGCATCCTTCATCGCCTGGCGCGTTGGGCCCATCGTTTTCTCGACCAGATCCGCAGTCAGTTCATCGAACTTGGCGCGCGTCAAAGTCACGTCCATATGCTTAGGCCCATCCTGGGTCGCGGTGATGAACGGCAGGTTGATATTCGTTGTCATCATGCCGGAAAGCTCAATCTTTGCCTTTTCCGCCGCCTCGCGCAGACGCTGCATAGCCATCTTATCCGCCGCCAGGTCAACGCCCTGTTCCCTGCGGAATTTATCCACCAGGAAATCTACGATGCGCTGATCGAAATCATCGCCGCCGAGGAAATTGTTACCGGAGGTAGCTTTCACCTGGAACACGCCGTCATCCAGCTCAAGGATGGAAACATCGAAAGTGCCGCCGCCCAGGTCAAAGATGAGCACCGTATGCTCTTCGCTCTTATCCAGGCCATAGGCCAGCGCAGCTGCGGTAGGCTCATTGATGATGCGCAACACTTCCAGGCCGGCGATTTTCCCCGCATCCTTCGTCGCCTGGCGCTGACTATCGGAAAAATAGGCCGGAACAGTGATGACAGCCTGGTTAACCGGCTCGCCGAGATATGCCTCTGCATCAGATTTCAGTTTCTGCAGAATAAAAGCGGAGATCTCCGGCGGCTGATACCCCTTGCCACCCATCTTCACTTCCACTTTTTTACCCATTTGGCGTTTGATCGACATCACGGTATTGTCCGGATTCGTCACTGCCTGACGCTTCGCCACCTGGCCAACCAGACGTTCGCCATTGGCAAAAGCGACGACAGATGGCGTAGTGCGCGCGCCTTCCGGATTCGGGATGACGATCGCCTCGCCGCCTTCCATCACGGCCACACAAGAATTTGTCGTACCTAAATCGATACCAATAACTTTACTCATCTCTATTGCCTCCTTGACCTGTTTGATCTGTTATCTTTTATTCTTCGCAGCAGTACAGTTCAATATCCTACCTGCACCATCGCTGCGCGTAATAGCTTACCCTGGAAGGTATAGCCTTTCTGCAATACCATCAGCACCTTGCCCTTATCCGCTTCTTCCACTTCACTGCGCATCACAGCCTGATGAAAATTGGGGTCAAATTCTGCGCCCTGCGCTTCTATTTCAGCCAACCCCGCATTTTCCAGCACTTGCAGCAGCTGCTTGGCAATCATTATCACGCCTTCGCGCTCCGGTGAATCCGCCATCGCCGCCACAGCGCGTTCAAAATTATCCAATACCGGCAGCAGACTTTCCGTCAATCCGGCTGCTGCCCGCTTGGTCTGCTCTTCGCTTTCCTGCCGCTGACGACGGCGATAATTAT
>CALXRV010000012.1 GCA_944390945.1 uncultured Clostridia bacterium | reverse complement strand
TTCAACCCCGGCGGCAGCATTAAGGATCGCGCAGCACTTTCAATGATCGAAGCTGCTGAACGCGAAGGCCTGCTACGACCCGGCGGTGTGATCATCGAACCCACCAGCGGCAATACAGGTATCGGTTTAGCACTGGTAGCCAGACAAAAGGGCTACCGGCTGCTGCTCACCATGCCGGAATCCATGAGCCTGGAACGGCGCAAGCTGCTCGCTTCTTTTGGTGCAGAGCTGGTTTTAACCTCAGCAAAAGCCGGTATGCAAGGCGCCGTAGACCGAGCGATGCTGCTTGCCGCAGAATATCCCAACAGCTATATCCCCAACCAGTTCAAAAACCCGGCCAATGCCGCTGCACATTATTTTGGCACAGCCGAAGAAATTTGGCGTGATACTGAAGGGCAGGTCGGCCTGCTCGTCGCCTGCGTCGGTTCCGGTGGTACGATCACCGGCTGTGGTGCCCGACTGAAAGAGCTGAAGCCGGATATCCATATCGTTGCGGTGGAACCGGCTGAATCTCCCCTGCTTAGCACGGGAAAAAGCGGCGAACACGGCATCGAAGGCATTGGCGCCAATTTTATCCCCGCATTGCTGGATCAAAGCCTGATCGATGAGATCATTACCGTCTCCACCGCTGATGCCCTGGCAACAGCACGCCGCTTTTCACGCAGTGAAGGTCTTGGCGTTGGCATCAGCTCTGGTGCTGCGCTGGCGGCTGCATTGACGCTGGTGGTGCGCGAAGAATTTACCGCGCAGCAGATCGTCGTCATCCTGCCGGATGGCAGCAACCGCTATATGAGTACGCCCTTGTTCGCCGGTAATGCCGGATAAACAAAAACTATCCGCCAGCAGCCGGAAGATATTGTCAACCGCAGTATTGACCCACAACATCCCCAAATGAAGGAATGAATATCATGAAACGCAAATGGTTCTTTTTGATTCTAATCTGGTGTATCGCGCTTGCTGCCTTTGGTCTTAACAGTCTTGCGCAGAAAACATCGCTGGATACAGATCAACCGGCCGATTCCATACAAGCAAAGCAGGAGGAATCGAACAGCAACAGCACCACGGAAAGCGATGCAGAAGCGGAAAACGGAACGGATGCGGAGATCGAAACAGAAGCAGCGCCAGAGGCGGATGCCGGCGATGCGGTTCTGGAAGGCCCGTTTGCCGTGGAACGCGTTGTGGATGGCGACACGATTATCGTGGATTATGATGGCAATTCGGAACGTGTCCGATTGATCGGTATCGATACACCGGAAAGCGCTCACCCGGATGAATCACGCAACACCGCGTTTGGCGAGATCGCCAGCGATTTTACCAAAGAAGCCCTGGAAGGACAGTCTGTTTATCTGGAATTTGATGTCGAGCCGCGTGATCAATATGACCGACTGCTTGCCTATGTCTATTTAGACGGAGAAATGTTCAATAAGACCTTGCTGCAGGAAGGCATGGCTATGCTCTCCACCTATCCGCCGAATGTAAAATATGTCGACGATTTTACCGCCATCCAGGAGGAAGCACGAAACGCAGGCATCGGCGTCTGGGAAGGATATGAGCCGCCCAAAACCAGCGGCAATTTTGTCGCCAGCAAAAACGCAGATAAATTTCACCGCACGGATTGTCGCTATGCCGTGTCGATCGCTGAACAAAATCGCATCTGGTTCGATACCGTGGACGAGGCAGAGGCTGCAGGCTACCAGCCTTGTTCAACCTGCACGCCCAACGCTGGAGATTGACGAGATCTCAACTTTGGCCACAGCTTTGGACCGACGGAAAGGAGGAGTTGCTCATGGATACGATCGTACATAAGACAGTAAAGTCCGGCATTACCTTTGGCAGCGCGCTGGCGATGGTAATCAGTTATACCACCTGGCATTCGGTGGGCTGGGCAATCATCCATGGCTTATTGAGCTGGGTCTATGTAATCTATTTCCTATTGCGTTACTGATCGCAACGGCAGCGGTAATCCGGTTTTCTGCTGTGTGCAGCGGAGCAGTAGCACTGATGCCTCCTGGCCTAGCAGATGGCTGCCTTGATCATACGCAAGGCCAGCCAACACCGTAACCAAATTTAACCATCCAGGCCTGCAAAAGGTGAAGTGACTCCAAAAAGTTAGAAAATATCTCAGCATAAAATCGTTCAAGTCGCAGAACAGGCTTATTATCTGCAAATTGCAGGCAATAAGCCTGTTTAGTTTATCCTGTTCCCGGTTATTGCAGTAACCCGGCTAGTCGAATCCATATATCCCGCAAAGAAATACCCGCACCGTCATTAGTGACGGTGCGGGACAATGGGTTATATTTGTATAGTAAATGAACTACGGTCAAAATTAACTTTGTTGCCCGCAATACATGACACCAGCAAAGAATAACTCCATTGTTGTTGATAAAAACTCACTGTTCATCGTCATTTTGGCTTTGCTTGGGATGGAAGGATTTAAGTGCGCGAATTATCAAGATGAGCGAGATAAATGATAAAAGGCAAAACAAGCTAAAAAATGATAGAGCTAGCGACAAACAGGATGTGCCATAAAACACCAATCCGTTAAATCTATTGAACTCACCAGAAGCAATTCCCCACGAATAACTGATAATATCCAATAGAAGAATGCTACCTGTCCATAATTTTAATACCGGACAAATTCTATGCGTAACTTATCGCTGTTGTATTTGAATTCTTCCCATGCGATAAATTTGGCAATTAGATTATCTTTTTTCCTTATTTCCTTCCTCCCCGCATATCGCATACGGCTATTTCTGCGGATAAAATGGACTCATCCGCCGCAAAAGCGCCACCTTATCTTCCAATACATCCACCACGCGCAGGATCTGCGTTTCCGTTACGCCCAAGCCCAAAGAAAA